>JBDTIQ010000126.1:0-10165 GCA_039936335.1 Chthoniobacterales bacterium | reverse complement strand
TAGGCAAAGCAGCCAGCCGCGCACGGTAGGCGCGCTTGCTTTCAAGCATCTTTTCCAGATCAAACGTCATTGGTCGTCGCTGAGAAACTGGCGCTCGAATTTCTGCCAAGCTTCGACCAATCCGTGTTTGGCAATGATGTCCCGGAAGCGTTTCGCGTCGAAGGTGCCTGCTTCGACGAATTGAAGCAATCGCGCTTTATCCTTGGCGCGTCCGGTCTGGAGCGCAATCGCTGCAAGATGCTCGAGTGTGAAGATGCGAGCGATTGTGCCTTCGACATCGGTCTCGATCGCCTGTTCGAGCGCCTCCTCGATCAATGGTCCGGTCGGCGGAAGGAACTGAACCGGCCAGCCGCCGATGACGATGTATTCGCCTTCCGCTGTCGCGCGTTTCGTCTTGAGGTAGTCGAAGATCGGCTGCGGACTCACGATCAGACTTCCCTTCTGAGCTTTGAACGAGACGAACACCTCCACGTCGAGGGTGGCGACGGGCTCGAGATGAAACGTTGCCCCGACCGCTCCGCCGATGGCGTAACTCTCGACCACGCCATCTGCCTGCATCTGATTCAAAGCCGCGATGACCTCGAGAATTCTCATTCAGCCAGAATTAAGAATTACAAATGTGGATGCGGAGCTGGAGTGTCCTTCTGCATTCGTAATTTCTACTTCCAAGCCTGAACCTTGAGCCCGTTGACGCGTTTGAAGTCTCGGGCGTTGCGGGTAACGAGCGTCGCTTCGAGGCTGCGGGCTTGGGCGGCGATAAGAAGGTCGAGCGGGCCGATAGACTGTCCGCGCTGTTCCAAATCCGCGCGAATCTCTCCGTAAACTCGGGTGGCATTCGCGGTGAAATCCAGCACGGGGAAGAAGTCGAGTAATTGCTCCAGCGCAGCGACCGCACGTGCTCGCTTCGCTTTCACGGCGCCAGCCCAAAGTTCTGCGGCGACAATCGCAGAGATCCCGGCTTCGGGAGGCGCGGGCAATTCCGCCACCCCCGTGCGCCCGCGAAGAAGCAGGACGCAGACGCTGGAATCCAGCAGATAAGCAGGGGTCACCATTCCACGATTGGTCGTTCGGGATGCTGCTGCGGCGGATCGGGAAAATCGGCGGCTTTCGGAAAGTTTTCTGCAAAATAGAGCGCGACGTCATTCAGTGTTTTGAACTTGGGTTTCGGCTTGGGCTTTAGAACAACTTCCTTGCCGCGCTTTTCGATCAAGACTTCGCTGCCCTCGAAACGAAATGCTTTGGGAAGACGCACGGCCTGGCTCCCACCGTGCTGAAAGAGTTTGGCTGTCATCGTGGCTACAGGATGTAGCTACAGGTTCGGGGCGTCAAGCCGCGAGTGTTTCGCTTACGGAGCATGATGCGTCTTCCCCTTGGTTGTCCTCGCGGCAGAGATCGCAGGTGGAACGATCGCGGTGCGGCTCGGTGCCGCACAGAGTCCACGCATTGATCGCTATGAACGTGACCGGATGAGTCGGAAGAGCGATGTAGAAGGAGAATGCGTCGTCGCCTCGGCCTTAGACAGTTTACCGAAAACGTCCCTAACCCGGGAATGATCCCTAGCGTTTGCGCAGCGGCATCCCCGGATTCCTTTACGCCTCGACGGCTGGGCAACCCCTTCGTCTATCCGCTCATGGAGCAACGATCGCGGACCGTCTGCCACCCGAGCGTCACCTCGTCGCCGGAAATAAAAGTCGTTTTTGGTGAACGCGCGTAGCCGCTCATGAAGCCGTCGATGTCGCCGCGATTCCACGCGACAGCTTGCGCACCCAGCACGGCTTGGATTGGAGCCGGCGCGGCGGCGGGCGCGGTCGGAGCCAGAACGGAGAAAATGCCTAACGAGATCGCGAAGAATGGATTGCAGATTTTCATGGACATCGCGGAGCATTTCAGAAGTGCCCGGTTGTTGTTGAGTTCCGCCCTCTGCGCAATCGGTTGACCGCGCCGTGCGAAACATCTAAATACAGCGCGTGCTTCGCCGCCTCTCGCTCTTCCTCGTCGCGCCCCTCTTTCTCGCGACGCCCATTTTTGCTCAAGTCCATGGCCCCACTCCGCGCGTCCTGCCGCGGCCGCCGACGACGAATAATACCTCGGCGCCGGACATGGTGACGTTGCAGTTCCCGAACAGCGACGTGATCGACGTGCTCCATTTCTACGAGAACCTGACCGGCTCCAAGCTCGTGATCGATAACAACGTGCAGGGGAAGGTGAACATTTTCATTGCGCAGAAACTGCCGCGCCAGGAAGCGATCTCGATCATCGAGATGAACCTCGCGCTGAATGGATTTTCGCTCGTCCCCGTAGGCGACAACATCATCGAAGTGGTGGGTGTGAATAAGAATCCGCGCGCCGCCGCGGTGCCAATCGTGTCCGATCCGGCGGACATCCCTGATGGTGCGAAAGTGGTGAGCTATCTCTTCAAGCTGAACTACGCGGATCCTCAGGAATTGCAGGGTGTGCTCTCGCAATATCTTTCCGGCATCGGGGGCCAGGCGCCGATCCTGGCTTTGCCGAAATCGTCAAGCTTGCTCGTAACGCAAAGTTCCGACGTGCTCCGCAAGCTCGTGCGGATGGTGCAGGAACTCGACACCGCGCCGGCGCCGGTGGAGAGCGAGTTCATCAAACTCGAGCGCGCTGACGCCTCGAAGGTCGTGGACATGTTGAACGACATCTTCCAAAAGGATTCGCAGGGCGGACAACCGACCGGCGGTATTCGCGGCGTGCGTAACCGCGTGCCGGTGCCGGGCGGCGGGCAAAATGTGGAAGAGGAAGGCGGCAATGCGCTGCTCTCGGAAGACTCGCTCATCGTGGGCAAGATCAAACTCGAAGCGGACGTGCGCACGAACCGCATCCACGTCATCACGCGGCCGATCAACATGCCGTTCGTGAAGAAGTTAATTTCCGAGTTCGACGCGAATGTGGAGTTCGCCCAGCCAGTGACGCGTCCGCTGCAATACGTCGCGGCTGGCGATGTGCTACCGGTTTTGGTTCAAGCATTAACGGAGCCGGGCGAAGATCAAAACGGGCAGGGTCAAAACGGGTTGAACCAGAACCAGCGCAACAACCCAACTCGTAATCCAACCCCGAGCCCAAGCCAGTCGAACACCAACGGAACGGCGAGCGATAGCACCTTGCAGGTCAGCGAAGAGCTCTCCACTCAGCCGGTCGATACCGCTCCGCAGGCGGTCACGGTCGGAAGCACAAAGTTGATCGCTGACTCGCGAGCCAACGCAATTATCATTCTCGGAACTCGCGACGTGGTCGTGAAGGTCGAAAAAATTCTCGATCAGATGGACGTGAAAGCTCCGCAGGTCGCGCTCAGCACTGTAATCGGCGAACTCTCCCTCAACAATAACGAAGAATTCGGAGTCGACTACTTCCTACAGTTCAAAAACAAGAATATCAGCGGCGGCAATGCGCCGATTGGAGTCGGCGGCGCATCGAGCAACACCGGTGCGGCCATCCTCGATCCAGCTAGCTTAATCACCTTCACGCAATTGGCAGCCGCGGCAGGTACGGGCGGAGGCGCCAACGTCTATCTGGCGGCGGGAAATACTCTCGCAGCGATCGTGCATGCGCTCGATTCTACCGGGAAATTCCGCACGATCTCGCGACCAACCGTTTTCACGACTAACAACAAGAAGGCGATCATTGCATCGGGACAGGAAATTCCAGTTCCAACGAATACGATTTCATCTGGGACCGGTGGTGGCATTCTGACGGGAGGACTCGCGCAGCAAACCAACATTGAGTTCAAAAAAATCGCCCTGCAACTTGAAGTGGTTCCCCTGGTAAATTCCAATAGAGAGGTGTCGCTGGATATCCTCCAGAAGCTGGACAGCCTTACCGGACAGGTAACGCGAGTAGATGGGAACGATATTCCAACGATCGCGACGCGCTATATTCGCACGACGGTCTCCGCGCCTAGCGGATCTACGATTGTGCTAGGTGGATTGATTCAGGATGAAAAGCGGTTCAATCGAACTGGGTTCCCGATTCTTGACCGCATTCCGCTTGTGGGCGCACTCTTTAGCTCCACCACGAAGACGAAGAACCGCACGGAGCTGATCGTTTTGATGCGGCCGGAAGTGAGCCTGACGAAGCTCGACCTCTACCGGACGCGCGCGAAGGCGGAAGATAAAACCCATTTCGGTCCGGAACTCGACCAGGATGACTGTCCGGATTGCCCGCCGAGGGCCGATGGAAAACAGTTACCGCCTCCTGACCTGCCTTCGGAAAAATAATTCCTTCCACTTATGCGTCGTCTCCTGCTTCTGTTCTTAGCGACTATCTGCTTTCTGCCGATCTGTTCTCGGGCCGATTGGGGCTTCCGCTCGACTGATTCTTTGGCTCCTCGCGACGAATACGGACTCCTCCATCAAGGAAGGGAGGTAGAGCAGACGGACTTTGCCCCGCGCTACTCCTGTCGCTCTGAGTACTATTTCGTCTCCAGTCGAACGCTGACGGGCGACCCCGCTTACGTTGCAGCTCTGCAGACTGCTCTATTTCACCGCGGTTACTACTGCGGCCCGATGGATGGGAATTTCTCTTTCGAAGTCAGTGCCGCAGTTGCCAGGATGCAGAAGAACTTTTCGCAGCGCGTCACCGGCACTCTGACGGTTGCGGTGCGGCGGGGATTGCACCTGCCTTAGCCAGATCGGCTCGTCGTTAGGCAGACTATCGCCGCCGGAGGGCGTTCCCATGACAACTGCCCGCTGCACTGGTAACTTCCTGCCGTGAATTCCGCGCTTACTCAATCTTTGATCAACATCCTCCTAGCCAGCGGCGTTTCCTCGCGCGACGAGGCCGCGGCGCTCGCCGGCAACTTAAACGGCAGCGGCTCGTGGACCGCTGATGTTCTCAATTCCGGCAAGGTCGACGAGCAGCGTTTTCTAAACGAGATCGGCAAGTTCTTCGACGTGCCGGTGATCGCGATCGACGCGAAACGGATCGAGCGCTCGACGCTGACCGCGCTGCCGAGCCGTTTCGTTTTCCAGCATCACATCCTGCCGATCGAGGTGAAGGAAAACAGCGTCACGCTCGCAACCTACGATCTTTTTAACTCGACCGGCCGCGAGCTCGCGACCCAGCTCCTGAAAAAGCCGATCGATTGGGTGCTCGTCCCGCGCCCGCAGGTGCTGCGCGCGATGAAGACGCTCTACGGCGTCGGCGCCGAGACCTTCGACGAAATCCTGAAGACCAATCGCTCGTTTGAAGCGCTCCAGGATATCGAGGTGAGCACCGACCTGAACGCCGACGACCCTGAGGCGTCGGTGGTGAAGTTCGTGAACCAGATCATCCGCGAAGCCATTCAGGAACGCGCGACCGACATTCACGTCGAACCCCTCGAGAACGACCTCCGCATTCGCTACCGGATCGACGGCATCCTGCACGAGGTTGCCGTCCCGCCGCAGCTTCGGGTTTTGCAGAGCGCGATCATTTCGCGTCTGAAAGTCATGGCGCACATGGACATCGCCGAGCGCCGTTTGCCGCAGGATGGTCGGATCAATCTCGAGTCGGCCGCGCAGAAAATCGACGTTCGCGTTTCCACCATTCCGACCGTGAACGGCGAGTCGATCAGCCTGCGTCTGCTCAGCCGAGATCAGGAGATGGAGTTTGGTTTCGAGCGGCTCGATCTCAGCCCGAAGCAAACTGAAATCATGAAGCGCCTCCTCGCGCAGCCTAACGGAATCGTCCTCGTGACCGGCCCGACCGGCTCCGGCAAATCGACTTCGCTTTATTGTTTCCTCAGTAGCATCAACTCCGTCCAGCGTCGCATCATCACGATCGAGGAACCAGTCGAGTATCGCCTCGCGGGCGTCTCGCAGATCGATGTGAAACCGGAGATCGATCTCACCTTCGCGAAAGGGCTGCGCCACATTCTCCGGCAGGATCCAAACGTCGTGATGGTGGGAGAAATTCGCGATGTCGAGACCGCGGACATCGCGATTCGCGCGGCCATGACGGGTCACCTTGTGTTCAGCACCTTGCACACAAACGACGCCGTCGGTGGCATCACGCGTCTGCTCGATATGGAGGTCGAGCCGTTCCTGCTCGCGTCGGTCGTGAAAGCTTTTCTCGCGCAACGACTCGTCCGCACGATCTGTCCGGATTGCAAAGAAGTCGTCGGCTACCCGATGGAATACCTGACCGAAATCGGCGCGGATATTCCGGAGGACTTCAAGTTTTACCGTGGCGCGGGCTGTGAAAATTGCCGGCACACCGGTTACCAGGGCCGGCTCGCGATCTACGAAATCTGCCTCATCAGCGAGCCGCTGAAACGTCTCATCATGCAAAAACGCGACGGTGGCGAGCTGAAGCAATGCGCGATTCGTGAAGGCATGCTCACGCTGCGGCAGGACGGCTGGCGCCGCGTCGCGGAAGGAAAAACGACGATCGAAGAAGTCGTTCGGGTGACGCAGACGGATGAGATCATGGCGGAGTCGAGCGGGTTTGCTGAGCCGGTGGTCGCGCGGTAGCGAGCTTCCGGGTCGCGTCTGCTTCGAGGACCGGGGAGCGCGCCCGTCTCGGTGCTGGCCGCGGTGTCTCCCACGCGGCGAACTTTCCCGACCAGCCGGTGCACCTCCAGAAAGTTCGCGACTGCGGGACGCATTCGCCAGCACGCGAGACGCGCGCGCTACCCGAGATTGGCTCAGACGCGTTCCGCCCTTTCGTTAGGCACGGCTGTTTCGCTCGCTGCATTCCGATCGTAAGGAACGATGTTATCCCATTCCTCAGCGGAGGAACGTGCGACGAAGGCCACCACTGGCTCGGTCTCGCTCATGTTGAAAACCTCATGAGGCACGTCGGGCTTTATGTAAATGAAATCGCCCGCCTCGTTCTCGATCACCTGTTTCAAACCGGAGCCAAACTCGTGCCGCACCCGGCCTTCCAGAATGTAAAGAATGAGCTCAAACCCGACGTGGATATGGGCATAGGCAACGCCTCCGGGCGGGATGGTGGCGATGTTGGCGGAGAGCCGCATGGTGCCGACGTTTTTCGCCGACATTCCTTGTTTGTAGTGGATGCCGTTCCAATCTCGCCGCGCCCCGCCGCCGCGGATCGTGAGGATTCCGCCGTGGTCTTCAACGGCGCTGAGCTCGACCCGGTCTGTCTTCGTTTCCATAAGTTGTCGTTAGACAGGTTGTCCGCGCAAACCTTCGATGGCCACGGCGTAGTCAAGAGCTTTGAAAATAGACGTGCCGGCGACGAGCGCGTTCGCGCCATTCGCGATCGTTAGGCCAGCGGTTTCGGGGTTGATTCCGCCGTCGACTTCGATGTCGTAATTTAGGCCTAGCGATTCGCGCAGCTCCCGCGCGCGCCGCACTTTTCCCATCATCTCGGCGCGAAAGCTCTGGCCGCCGAAACCCGGATGCACCGTCATGATGAGAACGAGGTCAACGTTAGGCAAATGCGGCTCGACGAGCTCAAACGGCGTCGCCGGATTCAACGTCAGGCCGCTACGACAGCCGGCCGCGCGGATCGCGCCTAACGTTTGCGCCACGTCGTGTTTCGCTTCCGTCTCGACGTGCACCGTAATGGAATTTGCACCCGCCGCGATGAAGCGCGGCGCGTAGTGATCGGGCCGCTCGATCATGAGGTGGACATCGAGCGGGAGGCTCGTTAGGCCGCGTACGGTTTCGACGACGGCGGGGCCGAAGGAAATGTTATCGACGAACTGACCATCCATGATGTCGAGATGGAGCCAATCCGCGCCGGCCCTAACGACCCGGGCCACATCGTCGGCGAGATGCGCGAAATCGGCCGCGAGGATGGATGGCGCGACAAGAATTTTGCGTGCAGGCATGGCGATTATTGTAGGATGACCGCTCCGGTTGCCCAGTGGAATCAGCGCAAAACCCGAGCAAGCGAAGCGTTCGGCCCACAATCCGAGCGGCTGCAGCGCAAATCCCTTGACGCGCCGATGGCCCGTTCCAAGATACTACGTTTTTCGCCTGTCCGAACGCGGCATAGCTTTCGCTTCTGAAGGGGCGGCCGGCATTTGGTAACTCTAAGGCAATTTTCATGTTAAACAGACTTTTGGGCTGGTTCTCCAGCGACATCGGGATCGATCTCGGGACTGCGAACACGCTCGTTTACGTTAAGGACCAGGGCATCGTCCTGCGCGAGCCGTCGGTCGTGGCGGTGCAGGCGGGGACTTCGAAAGTGCTCGCGGTCGGCGATGAAGCGAAACGCATGCTCGGGCGCACGCCGGCGAATATCGTCGCCGTTAGGCCGCTGAAAGATGGCGTGATCGCGGACTTCGAGGTGACCGAAGCGATGCTCCGGCATTTCATCACCAAAGTGCACAACAGCCGGGTGCGGGCGCGTCCGCGGGTCGTGATCGCGGTGCCGTCGGGCATCACTGAAGTGGAGAAGCGCGCGGTCCGCGAGTCGGCGACGCATGCTGGCGCGCGCGAAGTTTACCTGATCGAAGAACCGATGGCCGCGGCGATCGGCGTCGGGCTTCCGGTGCAGGATCCGGCCGGCAACATGATCATCGACATCGGCGGCGGCACGACCGAGGTCGCGTTGATTTCGCTTTCCGGAATCGTCTTCAGTCGCAGCGTCCGCGTGGCAGGTGATGAACTCGACGAGGCGATCGTGCAATACATGAAACGCGCCTACAACTTGATGATCGGCGAGCGCACGGCGGAGGAAATTAAAATCAAAATCGGCTCCGCCTATCCGAGCGAAAAGGAGACGAGCGTGGAAGTAAAAGGCCGCGATCTCGTGGCCGGTTTGCCGAAGACCCTAACGATCACTTCGCAGGAAGTGCGTGAGGCGTTGCTCGAGCCGATCTCGACGATTGTCGATTCCGTCCGGATCACGCTGGAACGTTGCCCGCCGGAGTTGTCGGCCGATCTGGTCGATCGCGGACTGGTGCTCGCGGGTGGCGGCGCGTTGTTGCGCGGACTCGATCGTTTGCTCAGCGAGGAGACCGGCCTGCCGGTTCATGTGGCGGAGGACCCGCTCAGCGCGGTCGCGGAAGGCACGGGCAAATGTTTGAACGAGATCAAGTTTCTGCGCCAGGTCGCGACCGCCGATCGTCAATGGCGGCAGTGATGCAATTGCTGATTTCTGATTATTGATTGCTGATTGTCGGAGAACCAAAGCGCCGGCTTGAAGATCGATCTCTTGAATCAGCAATCCGCAATCAGCAATCAGCAATCTCGATGAGTCGCACGGCAATTGTTGCGCTCGTCATCTTCGCGGCGGCGCTGCTCGCGATGCTGAGCCTCGGTCCGCAGGCGACGCGCAAAATCCAAAGCACATTCTTCCAGGCGATCTCGCCGTTTCTGAAAACCGGATCTGGCCTTGAACGGCAGATTACCTCTGTTCGATCGGGCTTAAAATCTCTCGACGAACTCGAGAGGGAAAACGGGCAGCTAAAGATCGAGAATCGCTCACTCAAAGCGACGAACGAAGCGCTCCGCAATGTCGAGCATGAAGTGAATCGGCTGCGGCACGCGCTCGCTTATCGTGAGCGTTCGCTCTTCCGCCTCGTGCCGGCGGAGATCGTTTCGCGCGATTCATCAACCTGGTGGCGCACGGTCACGATCAATCGTGGATCGGACGACGGCCTCGCGTCGGAGATGCCGGTCTTGACGGATGAAGGTCTCGTCGGCCGCACCACCACGGTGAGCCCAAACATTTCCGTGGTCCTCCTCGTGTCGGATGAAAACTGCCGCGTCGCCGCAACGGTCGAAGGCACGCGCGAGCAGGGGATCGTGAGTGGCGAACGCGTCGCCGGAAGTCTGGCGCCACTGCTCGATCTCAACTACCTCTCGAAACAAGCGCAGCTAAAACCGGGGTTGAAGGTTTACACCTCGGGTGTGGGCGGTGTTTTTCCTTCCGGCCTTTTCATCGGCACGGTGAAGAGTTTCGAAGTCCGCGCGCTTGATGGTGAAGCGAAGTTGACGCCGGCGGTCGATCTCGCGCGCCTCGAGGATGTGTTCGTCGTGATCGGAAGAAAATGAGAGGGAGAAAGCTCGAATATCGAATGTCGAAATCCGAACTCTCTTGTTATCCCGAGAGAAGCGTGATTCTCTTCCTCGTTCTCCTCGTGCTCGTTTTCTTCGCGCAGATCGCGGAAATCTTCATCCCGCCGCTCGAATGGATGTACAACGCGCACGTTTACATCGTGCCCGTGATCGTTTTCTACGGA
>JBDTIQ010000125.1:0-10646 GCA_039936335.1 Chthoniobacterales bacterium | reverse complement strand
GGCTGGTCCCTCGCCATCTCCTTCATCGTCACGCCCTGGGCATCGGTCCGAATCCTGCGCTGGGAAAAAAAGTATTCGGAATTGACCAAAGGCAGTGCGCCTAACGAGCCGCAAAGCCATTTCGCGCACGAGGAAGATTTTTTCACCCGCCTCTATCGCCGCCTGATGGGACCGATGATCGCGCAGCCGCGCTGGCGCTGGATTTTTCTCGGTTCGATCAGTGCGCTCCTTCTCCTCGCGATGGGCACGGTTGCGCTCGGCTGGGTGAAAGTGAAAATGCTGCCCTTCGACAACAAGAGCGAGTTCCAAGTCGTGCTTAATATGCCCGAAGGCAGCTCGCTCGAACGGACCGCGCAAGCCGCGCGCGAGATCGCCGCCGCCGTCCGTGTGGAGCCGGAAGTGACAGATTACCAGATCTATGCCGGTGTCGCTGCGCCGTATAATTTCAACGGACTCGTCAGGCACTATTTCCTCCGCCAGGGCGCGAATGTCGCTGACATTCAGGTGAATCTTCTCCCGAAAGGCGAGCGCTCCGCGCAGAGCCACGAGATCGCGAAACGGGTGCGGCCGCGCATTGCCGCGATCGCGGCGAAATACGATGCGCGAGTCGCGGTCGCCGAAGTGCCGCCGGGCCCGCCGGTCTTGCAAACGCTGGTCGCCGAGGTTTACGGCCCTAACGAACAGGATCGGCACGCGCTTGCCCGCAAGGTGCGCGACATTTTCAAAAGCACGCCGGGCGTGGTCGATGTCGATTGGTATGTCGAGGCCGATCAGCCGAAAGCGCGCTTCGTCATCGACAAGGAGAAGGCTGCGCTCCACGGGATCAGCGCAGAGACGATCTCGCAGACGTTACGCATCGCGGTCGGCGGCGAGTCGGTCGATCTCCTCCATCTGTCGCGCGAAAAAGAGGATGTGAACATCATGCTCGAGCTGCCGCGCTCCGCGCGCACCACGCCGGATGAGTTGCTCGCATTGCGCGTCCGCTCCGGCGACGCGAACGCGCTCCCTGAGCCCGGCGCAACCGGCGCCGCGCCGCTCATTCCTTTGCGCGAACTGGTTCACATCGAGCAGACCACGACTGAGAAAAGCATCTACCACAAAAACCTGATGCCCGTGACGTATGTGATCGGCGACGTCGCCGGCGTGATCGAAAGCCCGGTTTACGCGATCCTGAAGATGAACAAGGCGCTCGCCAGACTCGACACGCGTGAGTTTGGCGGCAACGGCTCGCCGGTGCAGATCTACAACGCGGTCCAACCGTTCACGGAGGCGAAACCGGCGCTGAAATGGGACGGCGAATGGCAGATCACGATCGAAGTTTTCCGCGATCTCGGCTCCGCCTTCGCCGTTGTGCTCGTGCTCATCTATGTATTGATGGTCGGTTGGTTCCGCAGCTTCATCACGCCGCTCGTCGTGATGGTGGCGATTCCCTTTTCGCTCGTTGGCATCCTGCCCGCCCACGGATTACTCGGCGCATTTTTCTCCGCGACTTCGATGATCGGTTTCATGGCCGGCGCGGGCATCGTGGTGCGCAATTCCATCATCCTGGTCGACTTCATCGAGCAACGTGTGGCGGAAGGCATGCCGCTGGCCGAAGCCGTGGTCGATGCCGGTGCGGTCCGTTTTCGTCCCATGCTCCTGACGGCGATGGCCGTCGTGGTGGGCGCGAGCGTCATTCTCGCCGATCCGATTTTCAAAGGACTCGCGATCGCGCTCATGGCCGGCGAAATAGCCTCACTCCTTATCAGCCGCATGGCCGTGCCGGTGCTCTACTATATGACTCAGAAGGCGCAGGTTATCTGTGATTGATCCAGATCAAGACCCAGGAACGAAAGAGGCCGGATAAGCATCGTGCAATGCCCATCCGGCGATGACACTCAACCATGGTCCGAAAACCAATTCGCATTTTGATCGGCCTTCTCGCGCTCGTGATCGTAGCGGGCCTGATCTGGTTTTGGTTCTTTTACCGCAGCGGCGGCACCAAAGATCGCCTCGTGCTGCACGGCAATGTGGACATTCGCCAGGTTCAACTGGCCTTCAACGACAACGAGCGGATCACAGCTTTACTCGTTAGGGAAGGCGACCGGGTGCACCCGGGTCAACTGCTGGCCGGTCTGGACACCCGCCGGTTCGAGGCGGCGGTGGCGAACGACGAAGCCAAAGCGACAGCGCAGCGTCAGGCCGTGCTCAAGGCGGAAGCGGATACTGAGGCGGCTCAGGCTGACCTGCATAACGCCGAGCTCACTTTTAAGCGCACGCAGGATTTGCACACGCGCGAGGTCGTCGCCCCGCAGGAGCTCGATAATGCGCAGGCCGCGCGCGACGTTGCCACGGCGAAACTTGCAGCCGCAAAGCAGAACATCGCGTTTGCCCAGGCAACCCTGAAAGCCAATCAAGCCGCGCTGGAGCTGACGAAACGCGACCTAACCAACGCCAAACTTTACGCGCCGAGCAATGGCGTCATCCAGGATCGGCTGCTCGAGCCGGGTGACATGGCGTCGCCCCAGACGCCGGTCTTTACGGTGGCGCTGGACGATCCTTTATGGGTGCGGGCTTACGTGCCGGAGACGGACCTTGGGGAATTACGTGAAGGAATGAAGGCGGAGGTGACGACGGACAGTTTCCCTGGCAAACGCTACGACGGCTGGGTCGGGTTTATCTCGCCGACGGCTGAGTTTACCCCGAAGACGGTCGAGACCGCCGAGGTGCGGACCAAGCTCGTCTATCAGGTGCGCGTCTTTGTCCATAACCCCAATGGTGAACTCCGTCTCGGGATGCCCGCGGTCGTGACCATCCCGCTCAATCAGGCTCAGAGGTAATCCGGACGCATGGACGCTTCCGGAAAAACCGAGCGGCCGCAGCGTGAGTCTGAGGTGGTGCTGGAGCTGCGCGAGGTGCGCAAACAATTCATCGCAAGTGGACGAACAGTGGAGGCTCTGCGCAACCTGAGCCTCCAAGTGCGACGCGGTTGCGTGACGGGACTGATCGGACCGGATGGTGCCGGCAAGACGACTTTGATGCGGATGGCGGTGGGTCTCCTCGTGCCGGACGGAGGCTGGATCAAGACGCTCGGTTTCGACGCCACCGGCGACTCGCTCGCAGTGCAGGCGCGGGTTGGTTATATGCCGCAGCGCTTTGGTCTCTACGAAGATTTGTCCGTTCAGGAGAATCTCGATCTCTATGCCGATCTGCAGGGTGTGCCGCAGGTCGAGCGCGCTCCTGTCTACGAGGAACTGATGCAGATGACCGGCCTGGCGCGATTCACCGCCCGTCTGGCGGGACGGTTGTCGGGCGGGATGAAACAAAAGCTCGGGCTCGCCTGCACCCTAGTGCGGCCGCCGGAGTTATTATTGCTCGACGAACCCACTGTGGGCGTGGATCCCGTCGCACGGCGTGAGCTTTGGGAGATCGTTTATCGACTCGCGCAAAAGGAAGGAGTGACCGTTCTCTTGAGCACGGCTTATCTCGATGAAGCGGAACGCTGCGATGAAGTGATCTTGATGCACGAGGGCGAAGTGCTCGGTCAGGGCCGGCCGGAGGAATTTCGTGAAAAATCCCGCGGCCGGACCTATGTCGTGACTTCGCCCGCCGCGAACAAGCGTGCGCTCCAGGAATCGCTCTCGACTGCCCCCGGCGTTACCGATGCGCTCATCCAAGGAGAGTCCGTACGCCTAGTGATGGAGAGCGACGCTCGACCCGATCCCGCAAAGTTGTTGCCGGATGAGCAAGGCATCGCCATCCACCCAGTCCCGCCCCGTTTGGAAGACAGCTTCGTGACGATGCTGCGCAAACGGCGTCCGGAAGCAGCAGCGATGAAATTGGCGGAGGTCAGGAGCACAAGTCCGCTGCACACGAGCAACGGTGATGGTCCGGTGATTGATGTCGAGAACGTCAAACGGCGCTTCGGCGATTTCTATGCGGTCAATGGCGTGACTTTGCGGGTGGATCGGGGCGAAGTCTTCGGGTTGCTTGGCGCGAACGGCGCAGGCAAGTCCACTCTCTTTTGGATGTTGTGTGGTTTATTGCCGGCGAGCGAAGGGAGGCTGCGCGTGGCCGGTTTGGATTTGCGGCGCGCTGCCGCCGCGGCCCGGGCGAAAATTGGTTACATGTCGCAGAAGTTCTCGCTCTACGGGAATCTTAGTGTCAGCGAAAACCTGCGCTTCTTCAGCAGCGCCTACAATCTCGCGGGACAACGCCAGCGCGATCGGATGGATTGGGCGCTGAACCAGTTCGAACTCGCCGCCATGGCCGACGTCACCAGTCTCGATCTTCCGTTAGGCCACAAGCAACGTCTGGCGATGGCCTGCGCGCTGATGCATGAGCCGGAAATTTTATTCCTCGATGAACCGACTTCCGGGGTCGATCCGCTGGCCCGGCGCGAATTCTGGCGGCGAATCAACGCCCTGGCCGAGCGTCGTGTGACGGTGATGGTCACCACTCATTTCATGGAAGAAGCCGAGTATTGTGACCGGCTGGCGATCATGGCCGAGGGCGAAATTCTCGCGATCGGCCCGCCGGAAGAAATTAAAAAAAAGTGCGCGTACCGCCGAGCACCCGGAGCCGACGATGGAGGATGCCTTTATCGCGCTGGTCGAGAAGAAGGGGCAAGCGTGATGAACGCTCTGCAGGCACAAGTCTCACGCGGTGGCCGCCGGATGCGCCTGCGTGGATTGCTTCGCAAGGAGTTCCTCCAAATCCTGCGTGATCCGAGCAGCATCGCGATTGCGTTCCTGCTCCCGGTCGTGTTGCTGCTGATCTTTGGCTATGGCGTTTCGCTTGATGCAGAGCATGTGCCGATCGCGCTGGTCGTTGAACAATCGAGCGCTGACGCCGCCAGCTTTACCGGAGGTTTCCAGCAGTCCCGCTACTTCGCGCCTGTGTTCATGCGCGATCTGCAGGAAGCAGAAGCGGCGCTCATGAGGCGTCGCGTCGATGCGATAGTTCACTTGCGCTCGGATTTCGCGCGGCAGTTGCGCCAGCCAAGCGGAGCGCCGGTGCAGGTGATCGTTAACGGCGTGGATTCGAACACGGCCCAACTCATCCTGGGTTACGTGCAAGGCGTCTGGCAGGGGTGGCTGCAAAAGCGGGACCTGGCGCACGGCCAGACGTTGCATTTACCGGTGCAGGTCGATTCGCGCGTCTGGTTCAACAGCGAGTTGCGCAGCCGCAATTTCCTCGTGCCGGGTTTGATCGCGATCATCATGACCCTGATCGGCGCGCTCCTGACCGCTCTCGTGATGGCGCGGGAATGGGAACGCGGAACGATGGAGGCGCTGTTGGTGACGCCGGTGACCATGGTCGAGGTTCTACTGGGTAAAGTGCTGCCCTACTTCGCCCTCGGCACTGGCGGAATGGCGTTGTCGGTGGCGATGGGTGTCTGGCTCTTTGGCGTGCCGTTGCGCGGCTCTCTCATCCTTCTCTTTGTCGCGTCCTCGCTCTTTCTCCTCGCGGCGTTGGGAATGGGATTGCTCATTTCCACCCTGACGAAGAATCAGTTCCTTGCTGGCCAGGTCGCGATCATCACCACATTCCTTCCCGCCTTCATTCTGTCGGGGTTCATTTTTGATATCGGCAGCATGCCGCGCGTGGTCCAGGGAATCACCTACCTGTTGGCCGCGCGCTATTTCGTGACGATTTTGCAAACGCTTTTCCTCGCCGGCAACGTCTGGTCGGTGCTTTTGCCTAACGGGCTGGCTTTGGTGGTGCTGGCGGCGTTTTTCCTTGGTCTGAGTCGGCATAAAATGCGGAAACGGCTGGAATAAATACGAGCCATGTGGCGACGAATCTGGGCGTTGATGACGAAAGAGTTCCTGGCTTTGCTCAAGGATAAGCGAAGTCGAATCGTCATTTTCGTACCGCCTATCCTGCAATTGCTCGTCTTCGGTTACGCCGCCACTTTCGACCTGAACCGGATCACGCTGGCGGTTTAC
The DNA here is from genome assembly GCA_039936335.1 of Chthoniobacterales bacterium. Classification (GTDB taxonomy): domain Bacteria; phylum Verrucomicrobiota; class Verrucomicrobiia; order Chthoniobacterales; family UBA10450; genus Palsa-1392. The sequence continues at coordinate 4,716 of JBDTIQ010000125.1, read as the reverse complement.
GATGAGAATCAGAGCCAGGCCTCACGGGAGTTGGTGGCCCGGTTTGCGGGTTCACGTCATTTCGATTTGGTGCGGGTGCTTTCGCACGACGAGCAAATCGCTCCGCTGGTCGATGCCAGGAAAGTCCTTCTCGTGCTCCATATCGCTCCCCAGTTCAGCCGCGAATTGCTGGCCGGTCGATCCGGGCCGGTCCAGGTCATCATCGACGGACGCAACTCCAACACCGCGGGGATTCTGCTCAACTACGTCAACACCATCGTTGCCGGGTTCAATGCCGATTGGCGGCAACAAACCGGCGCGGTGGTGACACCGGCTCACCTCGAAACCCGAGCCTGGTTCAATCCGAACCTGGTCAGTCGCTGGTTCATCGTACCGGGCATAGTGGGGTTGCTCACCCTGGTAGTGACGACGCTGGTTACCGCGCTGTCGGTGGCGCGCGAGCGCGAGCAAGGCACCTTCGACCAACTGCTCGTGACGCCGTTCAGTCCAGTGGAAATCCTCATCGGCAAGGCGCTCCCCGGATTTATCATCGGCTTTGCTGAAGCAACGGTCATCATCGTGATCGTGGTGCTTTGGTTCCAGGTGCCGTTGCGCGGCAGTCTCATCACGTTGTACGTAGGGACGTTCTTCTTTCTCCTTTCCACGGTCGGAATGGGTTTGATGATTTCGTCCCTTTCAGTGACGCAGCAACAAGGACTGCTTGGCGCATTCCTCTTCATCGTGCCTTCGATTATTCTCGGGGTTCGCGACGCCGATCGCCAACATGCCGCACCTGGTCCAGCAGCTCACCTTGCTCAATCCGATGCGCTATTTCCTCATCATCCTGCGCAGCGTTTTTCTGCAAGGCACACCCTTTCATCTTCTGATCAGCCAGTTTTGGCCGATGGCCGTGATCGGCCTTATCAACCTCGCGGTGGCCGGTTGGATGTTCCGCGCCCGCATGTATTAGGCGGATCATCCATAGATCTGGAGATGCGATTCGACTACCCCGGGGAATACCCGGCCGCTTTCTCCACTGTCTCGCCAGGGAGACAAAGTGAAAGCGTGAGCATGGCACTGGGGACAAGCACTCCGAGAGCGACTCAGAAAAAATAGCTCCAGTTTTTCGCGATCACGAAAGCGCCGACCGCGAGGACAAACCAAGCGAAGGCAATACGCGGATGTCCAACTGCGAGACGACGGGCGACGGAGCGACCGGCGAGCATGCCGATGAGTGAGGCGGCGAGAAACATCCCGGCGATCCGCCAGTCGAATGGGGTTTGCCATAAATGTCCGGCGAGGCCCGCGAACGAGTTCACAGCAATAATCGCGAGCGATGTGATCATCGCCGACTTGAGCGGTAGATGGCCGAAGAAAACCAGCGCCGGGACGATCACAAAACCGCCATCGACGCCGAGAAAACCAGTCAATCCGCCGACAACGAGACCGCTGGTCGAGCAGCGCGGCCAGCTACAATGTGCGTCTGTCTCCGCCGCGTGCGGACTGGCGCCGCGCAACATCAGGCTCGCAATCAGGATCATGAGCGCGGCGGAGAGCAGCATGAGTAGCGCTGGCGAAACGAGATGCGTCAGTTGCGCACCAGCGAGTGCGCCGATGATCCCCGTGAGGCTGAATAGTGTCGCCGCTTTCAGATGCACGAGACCGCTGTGCAGGTTGATGATCGTCGCCGCGAGACTCGTCCAGCCGGCGACCGCGAGCGACATCGGCACCGCCTCCTGCGGCGCGACATGTGCGGCATAAACCAACACCGGTAAAGTGATGATCGAGCCGCCGCTCCCGAGCACGGTGAGCGAAAAGCCGATCGCGACGGCGAGAGTCAGAGCGAAGATATCTGTAGTTTCGTTGAGCGTGACTACCAACTCTCTCAAGGATCGGCGCCCAGCTGCCGTGGGCGATCGCATTTCGCACTCGAATCATCTTTATGATCCCGAACAGCGCAACCGGGAATCAACCTAACGAGGATTGCTTCCGGCTTTCACGCGTTCTATTTATTCCGCGTCGGTACGACGAGGACAGGAGACTTCGCATAACGAACGATCTGCTCAGCGGTACTCCCAATGAGCACGTGCGGGAGCCCGGTCCGGCCATGGGTCGAAGTGAGAATGAGATCGGCGCCGATCGTGAGCGCGTAACGGCAGATCTTTTGCGCGGCAGCTCCGATCTTGATCGTCGCCGTGACTTTGACATCGTCGAAATCCGTCTGGCCGAGAAGATCCGCCATGCGTGTCTCCGCCGCCTCACGTGCCCAACGGCTGAGTTTGGAATTCGAGTAAACGACGATCGAAGGCAGATCGTAGCGGAGCCGGACGACATGGAGGAGCGCAATCTCCGCCTCAAATAATTGTGCCAACCCGATGGCGTAATTCAGCCCCCGCGCCGAACGCTCCGAGAAATCGACCGGAACGACGATCTTTTGCAGTTTGAGTTCTCTTTTTCGCCCAACCCGGAGTCGTCGCACCACCAGCACCGGACACGGTGCGTGTCGGATGACGCGCTCGGTTGTGCTGCCGAGGAGAGCGCGTTCCCATCCTGTCCGGCCCTGGGTGGAGAGAGTGATCAGGTCCGCATGCATCTCGCCCGCCAGTTGGCAGATCTGAGCAAAGGGACGACCCGCACGAACGTGAAAACCAGCGTTCCAGACTCCCTGACTGAGCGCGACGGTCTGGAGGTCACGGTGCAGGTGGTCCTGAATTTCCACTTCCGATCCGATGACTGGTGGAGTGAGCGCCGTGATTGCTGGGTAGCCGAATCATGCACGCTGACCAGATGGATGCGGGCATCGGTGCGTTCAGCAATGAATTTCGCCCATCGGATTGGATCGAGGGAGGCGGGCGAAAAATCTATCGGAACGAGAACCGTACCGAGGCATGCCTCGTTGATTGAAGGCGTCTGGGGAATTTCCGCTGAGGGCCTCGACGCTTGGCGGGTGCTCCGGGGCTTCTCGACTCGGCGACGTCTTGGCGGCGGCTTCTTCTTCGTCCTGATTTCATGGCACCAAGTTCCGGTGCTCACTCGGGTGCGATCCGAATCGGAGGCTGGGTTTCATCATGGGCGGATGGCGACTTTGAGGACGCCATCGCGGCGTGAGCCAAAGAGGTCGTAGGCCTCGACGATTTGGTCCAGGGAGAAGCGGTGTATGATCAGCGGAGTCGGATCGAAGCGGCCTGATTGCACTATGTTCATGAGCCGGCGCATCCGTTCCTTTCCACCCGGGCAAAGTGTAGTCACGATTTTGTAATCGCCTAGGCCGGCCGCGAACGCATCGGGGGGAAGAGTGAGTTTCCCGGAATAGACGCTGAGGCTGCTCAGGGTTCCCCCGGGACGCAAACAACGAAGCGCATTCTCGAAGGTCTCCTGAATCCCGAGCGCTTCGATCGCGACATCGGCGCCGCCACTCGTTAGGCGTCTGATCTCCTCCACGACGTTCGTCTGCTTCGGATCGAGCACTATGTCGGCGCCCATTTGCCTGGACATCTTCATTCGCACCGGGTCGCTGTCGACGCCGATGATGAACGACGCGCCCATCAGTTTCGCGCCGGCGGTGGCGCAGAGTGCGATCGGTCCTTGCGCGAAGACCGCAACCGTATCGCCGATCTGAATATTGGCCGATTCCGCGCCGCTGAAACCGGTCGAAGCAATGTCCGCCAGGAGCACCACCTGTTCGTCGGTTAATTCATCAGGAATCTTGGCGAGATTGGCCTGGGCGTTCGGGACGAGAAGATATTCGGCCTGGGCGCCGTTGATGGTGTTGCCAAAACGCCAGCCGCCGAGTGCTTCGTATCCATGACCATGGCCGCACCGCGCCCACTGCGCGGAAAGGCAGGCGCGGCATTGCCCGCAAGGCGTGATCGCGCCGACCAGGACGCGATCTCCCACATTGTAACCCTGCAAACCATCGCCCATTTTCTCGATCACGCCGACCGGTTCGTGACCGATCACGAGTCCTGCTTTGACCGGATATTCTCCGCGCAGGATATGGAGATCGGTTCCGCAAACGGTTGTGAGCGTGATGCGAAGAACCGCTTCACCCGCGCCAGCTCGTGGCCGCGCCACCTCCTCGACCCTGATCTCGTTAGGCCCATGAAAGACGTTCGCGCGCATTTTATTTCCATAGTAGGTGGCTCTTCAGATGAAGCGTTCGGTTTCATCCGGGATTCCTTGCACGAAAATGGTGGCGAGATTCGCGCCACACTTGGCAGCGTTTGCGAAACACTGGCCGTTTCTTGCGAAGGACGGTGGCGGACACCGAGCCGACCCGGGCTCGATAAAGCGCCGTCGATCAGCGGATCGGCGCGGCCTTCCGGGTAAGACTGAGCTCGACTTGATGACACATCAAATCGCAGAGCTCAAAGATTTGTGGATCGCAGGTGAAATAGATCAAGTTGCCGCGGTTTCCTTTTGCGATCGGCTTCGCTTTTCTCCTTACGCTTTGCCTCCTCGTGCGAGCAAGGTTTACGGTTCGTTAGGCCAGTAAATTGAAGCGATTGGCTGCCTTCCGGCTCCGCTTTGTCACTCTAGCGAAGCGCTACAGGTAACGACAAAACATTTCAGGAAGAAAGAGCTATCGAGAAGCGACCGGTTTAATACGGGGAACTCGTCCACTTTGTCCATCGTAATCCCGTGACCTGCTTTGCTGAGGCGGCAAGATCGGCTTAGTGCTCCTCCGTGGTGCAAGCGGAGGTGCAATTCAATAACGTGCGGACGCTCGTCATTCTG
>JBDTIQ010000124.1:0-5126 GCA_039936335.1 Chthoniobacterales bacterium | reverse complement strand
TTCGGCATTTCGTTAGTCTGCGAGGGTCGAGCGCCCGACCAAAAAGTCCTGGATGAGCGGGTCCGTCGAGGCCTGAATTTCCTCCGGCGTCCCGTAAAAGTAAATACGCCCCTCGTGCAGATACGCGATGTGATCGCCGACGTGGAACGCGCTTTTCATGTCATGCGTCACGACCACACTCGTGACGTGGTAACGCTCCTGGAGCCGGCGGATCAGCCGATTGATGCTGTCGGAGACAACGGGATCGAGTCCCGCGGTCGGCTCGTCGTAGAGGATGCAGGAGGGCCGATTGATGATCGCGCGCGCGAGGCCGACGCGCTTTTTCATCCCGCCGCTCAGGTTGACCGGCATCTTCTTCTGCTGCCCTTCCAACTCGATCACTTCGAGCACTTCTGCGACTTTCTGGTCGATCACGCGCTCGTCGCGTTCGCCCGCTTCGCGCAACGGGAAGGCGATATTTTCTTCCACGGTCATCGAATCAAAGAGCGCGCCAGCCTGGAAAAGAATCCCCACTTTGCGCCGGATGCCGGCGAGTTGCCGTTCGCCGAGGCCGAGGATGTTCTGCCCGTCGATCGAGATTTCCCCCTCATCAGGCCGCATCAGGCCGATCAGGTTTTTCAGGAGCACGCTCTTCCCGCCACCGCTCCGGCCGATGATCACAAGGGTTTCGCCGGCCGCCACGCTGATATCGACCCCGCGCAGAATTTCCTGGGTGCCGATGCGCTTGTGCAGGTTGCGCACGGCGATGGCGGGGGCGGCGGAGTTTTTAGTGTTTAGCCGAGAGTTGAGAGAGGGAGAACTCGAACTCTCCTCCTTCTTCAGCTCGCTTCGGGTCTTCATCTCTCAACTCTCAATTACAAACTCTCAACTTCTCCCCTACTGCCATCCGGCGGGAAAAATCACATTGAGAAACATCGTGAGGAAGAAGTTCGAGATCAGGATCGCGAGCGAAGAATTCACGACTGCTTCGGTCGTCGCGCGACCCACGCCGACGGCACCTTCGCGTGCGTTCAAGCCTTTGTGGCAACTGATGAAGACGATCAGGAGCGCGAAGAAAAAGCCCTTCGTCAGGCCCATGATGATGTCGCGCATCAGCGTCCAGCGGACCATGTTCGCGATATAATACGGCCCGCTGATATCGAGCACGTGGACCGAGACGAGATACGAAGCGATCAGCCCGAAGAAAATGCACTCGGCTACGAGCAGCGGCATCGAGATCATCATCGCGAGCATCCGCGGCACGACCAGGTAATCGATCGGGTGCACCGCGAGCGCGCGGAGCGCGTCGATCTGTTCTGTCACTTTCATTGTTCCAATTTCCGCCGACATGGCTGCGCCCACCCGGCCGGTCACCATCAGTCCGGTCAGGACCGGACCGAGCTCGCGGAAAAGCGCCGCCGAAACCACCGCTCCGACGCCGGACGCGACGCCCAATTTATTGAACTGGAAGTAAGTCTGCGCCGCGAAAACCGCGCCGGTGAAACCTCCCGTAATGACGACGACCAGTTGCGAGAGCAGCCCGATATCGACCATCTGCCGCATGAAAAGCCGCCAGCGCATCCGGTGCGTCACGGCCGAACGGAGGCTCTCCGCGGCGAGCACGACGAGCTCGCCGAGATAGATGAAAAACGACAGAACGACCGCGCCGATTGCGGTGAGAAAGCGGACAAACATGAGGACGGTCGGCAAAAAAACGCGGGGTGCGCCGGCCGAATTAGCTGGTCAGGAGAGTCGTCTTCGAACGCGGCCGGAGCTCCGACGGAACGGCCCCGACGAAGTGCGGTTCCAAACCGAGACGGACGAAAATGTTACGAATCTCGCGCGAGGTGATGGTCGGCTCGTCGAGCTCGAGGTAAACGATGTTGTGGTTGCTATCGACTTTGTAGCGCAGGCTCGGGACGGCTTCGAGCTCGTGATCGAGTTCCAAAATTTTATTCAGATCGCGCGCGCCGGCCGCGTAAACTTCGAGCTCTATCATGAGGTATTTCGAAAACATGACCAGAAAAGGAATCATCGGCAAGCGGAGCGTGCCGGCGTGGCTCGCTCTCCTGCTCGCCGGCGGAGCGAGCCTGTGCCTAACGAGCTGCGCGACAGTCCCGTCAAACCACGTCCGGATGGAACGCCTCGCGCTGGCGCAGCAGATCGCCAGCGAGCCGTCGGGCGATTACTTCATCGGTCGCCGCTATTTCAAATCGAACTATCGCTTCTGGGGCTACCTCCGCCGGCCGCAACAGCCCTGGAGCAGCGCCGTGCTCGTCATGTTGAACGAGAACAAAAAACTCGCGCCCGATCGCGCGCAGCTGGGACCGGCAGGCTCAGGTGAGAGTTACGAAAATCACGCCGGCTTCGACAATAACTACGAATACAAACTGAACGGCTACTTCAGTGGTGATAAAGTATACGAGCTCGTAAGCAACTCGATCTACCCGGAGTTTGTGCTCACAAATTACGAACTGCGCTCGAAGAATCCGCCGCCGATCTTTCCGAGCCAGATCAACGGCAAACCGGTGAGCCCCTACGTAATCGAGAAGCCGGAGTAGGTGGAAATCAAAAAACGCGACCAGCGGAAGCTCGTCCAGTTTGGTTGCGCCAGCGCGCGCCCGATTGCGAGCAAGACGAAGCTGCGATAGAAGGAACCCATCTCTCGCCGCGTATGACTAAACTCTCGCCGCTGAAAATTCTTCTTCTGCTTGTCGGTCTTTCTCTTCTCGCCGGCTGCGAGACGATGCCGCAAGGCATCCAGCAGGCGCGGATCGCGATGCAGCAGCGGATCCAGACCGAGCCGCCGGGGAATTATTTTATCGGGCGTCGCTATTACAAACCGGACTTTAAATTCTGGGGTTACGTGCGGCGGCCGGGCCAGCCGTGGAGCACCGCAGTGCTCGTGATGTTAAACGAAAATCAGAAGCTCGCGCCCGACCGCGAACAGGTGAATTTCGGCTTCGACAACGGCTACCAATATCGGCTCTATGGCCACTTCAGCGGCGACAAGGTTTACGAGCCGGCGAGCAACGGCTTCTATCCGGAGTTTGTCCTCAAGGGTTACCAGCTCATCTCGACGAATCCGCCGCCAATTTTCAAAAGTCAGTACACCAGAACGGGTGGCAATCGTTACCAAATCGAAAAACCTGAATAGGCAGGACGCCGCTGGCCTAACGACGAAGCCGCGAGCGCGCGACAAATTCGTCGAGGAGTTTCTTGCTTATCTCGAGGTCGAGCGAAATTCCTCGCCGCGCACGCTCCGGATTTATCGCGCTGCGCTGCGGGATTTCCGCGAGGAAATGTCGGTGCCGGATTGGCGGCGTTGCCGGCCGGACGACTTCCGCGAATACCTTTTCCGACTGATGAAGCGGGAGCAGGCGCGCTCTTACATACGGCTGCAATTTTCCGCACTTCGCAGTTTCTACCGCTTCCTCGTCGCGCGAAATCGCCTAACGAAGGATCCCGTGCGCGAGGTGCAGCTGCCGAAGCCGGAGAAGAAATTGCCCCTCGTGCTCACGCAGGCGCAGATGAGCGAGCTGCTGGCCGCGCCGCTGCGGGTGCCGAAGGGAAGAAGCGCGCCGGTCTGGATGCCGGAACGCGACACCGCGATCATGGAGGTTTTCTACAGCAGCGGGTTGCGCCTCGCGGAGCTCGCGGCGCTCGATGTGAACGATCTCGACATTTACACCGAGTCGGTTCGCGTGCTCGGCAAGGGGCGAAAGGAGCGCGTCTGCCCGGTGGGCGCGCCGGCGCTCACAGCGGTCTCACGTTATCGCGCGAAGGCGAATGTGCACAGCGGACCGCTCTTTTTGAACAAGGGACGCCGGCGGATTTCGCGGCGTTCGATCTGGCTGGTGCTGAAACGTTATCTGCGACACACCTCGATTCCGATCGCGCTCAGTCCGCATAAGCTGCGACACAGTTTCGCGACGCACCTGCTCGATAATGGGGCGGATTTGCGCAGCGTGCAGTCATTGTTAGGCCACGCCAGTCTTTCGACTACGCAGATCTACACGCACGTCACGACCGAGCGGTTGAAGAAAGCCTACGCCGACGCACACCCGCGCGCCTAACGACTTGCGGCATTCGTCGTCCGCGTTGTCATCCTGAGCAGAGCGAAGGACCTCGCAAGCGTCTCACGGACGCCAATTTTGCAGCAACCGCCGAGCAATGCTTGCGAGGTCCTTCGACTCCGCTGCGCTCCGCTCAGGATGACAAATCTGCGCGCCCGCCAACTCCGTCGCCGAGCTCGGGTCGCAGCGCTCGGCGGCTTTGGACTCGTTCGCCGAATCAGCTCGCGCTCGCTTCGGCGTTGTGCGGTTCGGCGACGTGGAAAGCGAGTTTGCCGCTTTCCATCGTCACATTCACGAGGTCACCGGCTTTTACGCTGCCGCGCAAGAGCTCTTCCGCGAGCGGATCTTCCAGGTAACGCTCCACCGCGCGACGCATTGGGCGCGCGCCGTAGGTGGGGTCGTAACCCTTCTCGATCACGAATTCGTGTGCGGCTTGGTCGAGCGAAATCTCGATTTCCTTGAGCGACAAGCGCGCTTTCACTTTGTTCACCTCGAGATCGACGATGCGGAGCAGGTCGGGCTTCTCGAGCGTGTGGAAGACGATGATCTCGTCGAGGCGGTTCAGGAATTCCGGCTTAAAGACGCGCTTGGTTTCTTCGAGAATCTTCTCGCGCATCTGCTCGTAATTCCCTTCGTCACGCGGCGCGCCGAAGCCCATCGTCGTCTGACGCTTGATCAATTCCGCGCCGACATTCGACGTCATGATGATGATCGTGTTCCGGAAATCGATCTTCCGGCCTAACGAGTCGGTGATTTTACCTTCCTCGAGAATCTGGAGGAGCAGATGCATCACGTCCGGGTGCGCTTTTTCGATTTCGTCGAAGAGCACGACCGAGTAGGGCCGACGCCGCACGGCTTCGGAAAGCTGGCCGCCTTCCTCGTAACCGACATAGCCCGGAGGCGAGCCGATCAGGCGCGATGCGGTGAACTTCTCCATGTATTCCGACATGTCGATCTGGATGAGCGCGTCGCTGTCGCCGAACATGAACTCGGCGAGGGTGCGCGCGAGGAAGGTCTTGCCGACCCCGGTCGGGCCGAGGAACACGAATGAGCCGATCGGCCGGCGCGGAT
>JBDTIQ010000123.1:0-11488 GCA_039936335.1 Chthoniobacterales bacterium | reverse complement strand
GGCGCCGATCGCAGGGATCCACTCGTGCCGGAACACCATCTGCAAACCGGGAAGCGCCGGATCGAAATGCCGCCAGAGCTCGAGCGCGCAGAGCGCTGTCAGCAGGTTGCTCGCGAGCGCAATCGCGCGGCCATAATTCCGCGGCGCCACGCTCACGAAAAGCGCGGCCAGAATCGGCAGGTAAATCAGCCCGGCGATCAGGTGAGCCATGCGTAGAAAAGCAGCAGCGCCAGCATCCCGAGCGCGAGCGCACCGAGGTAAGTTTGCACCTGACCGGAGTGTCGCGCGGCCAGCGCGCGACCCAAACCGCGCGTCAGATCGGACGCGTTCTGCGCCCCGCCATTGATCGCGTGTTCATCGAAGCTCTTCGTCAGGCCGCCTAACGAACGGCCGATCACGCCGACGAGCCGCACGAGCCCATCCCAGAAATAGCGATCGAGAAAATCCGAAAACCGCGCCGCATACCGGGCGCAGGCCAGAACCGTCCAGTCGTAGAGTTCATCCAACCACATCCGGTTCTCGAGAAACCGAAAAACCGCCGGCGCCGCGCGCTCGAGCGGGTCGATCGCGGCCGCTTTTCGATACACTAAAATTCCAAATCCGATCCCGGCCGCGACCAGCGCCAGCGCGACGTAAATCCCGGGCTGAATCAACTGCGCGAAATCCAAAGTTACGCGTTCACCTGACAGGAAGTGATCGAGCCACGGCCAGGCCGACGTCAGCACCACGCTGAATCCGATCGCGCATGCCGCGAGCACGATGAGCGGCCACGTCATCACGCCCGGGCTCTCGTGCGCGTGTTCCGCTGCCGCGCCGCGCCGGCCGAAGAAAACGTAAATCATCTGCCGCGTCATGTAGAGCGCCGTCAGCACGACTCCGGCGAGCATGAGATAATGCGGGATGCGCGAGGCGCTCCATTGCGAAGTCGCATGCAAAATCTCCTCCTTCGTCCAGGCGCCGGAGAAGAAAAGCGGCACACCACTCAGCGCCATCATCCCGATCGCGTAAGTCACAAACGTGACCGGCATCAGGCCGCGCAAACCTCCCATTCGCCGGATGTCCTGCTCCTCGTGGCAGCCGTGAATGACAGAGCCCGAGCCGAGAAAAAGCAGCGCCTTGAAAAATCCGTGCGCGAGCAGATGTGCGATCCCCGCCGCCACGCCGCCCACGCCTAACGACACCATCATGAGGCCGAGTTGCGAGATGGTCGAGTAAGCGAGGATGCGTTTGATGTCCCATTGCGCGAGCGCGATCAGCGCGGAGATCAATGCCGTGATCACTCCGATCCAGACGACGACCGTGAGCGACGGCGTGACTCCATTGACCGCCCCGAACGAGAAGAGCGGATAGACCCGCGCGACCAGAAAAACGCCGGCCGCCACCATCGTCGCCGCATGGATCAGCGCGCTCACCGGCGTCGGGCCTTCCATCGCATCCGGCAGCCAGACGTGGAGCGGAAATTGCCCCGATTTCCCGACCGCACCGCAGAAAATCAGCAGCGCGATATACGTCGCGCTTGCGCCTAACGAGACCAGCGCCGCGGATTCAAGTGCGCCCTTTCCACCATCGTAAAAAAGCAGCGTCCCGCTCCGCCCGTAGAGCCAGAGCATCCCGATGAAAAATGTCAGATCGCCGATCCGCGTGGTGATGAACGCCTTCTTCGCGGCGGCGGCGGCACTCGGCTTATGAATCCAAAAACCGATTAACAAATAAGAAGCGAGCCCGACCAGCTCCCAGCAGATGAAGAGCAGGAGCAGGCTATTTGCGATGACCACGCCGAGCATGGCAGCGGAGAAAAACGAGAGGTAGGCAAAGAAGCGGTTGAAATTCCGATCCGCTGCCATGTAGCCGACGCTAAAGACAAAAATCCAAAGACCCACGAACGTGATCATGACGAGCATCACGGCCGCGAGCGGATCGAGCACGAAGCCAAGCCGGAGCGTCTGCGCGCCGAAGTGGAACCAGCTAAAATTCTGCGTCGCGCGGAAGCCAGGCACGCCGATCGCTGCGACAAAGGCAGCAATCGAAAGAAGCAGCGCGACCACTTGCGCAACGATCGCCAGGCCGCTGGACAGAGCGCGTTGACGACTCGTTAGGCAGAGAATGACAAGCGACACCAGCAAGGGCCCGAGGGGGATCAACCAGAGGTGAGCAGCGATCCAGTTGCTCATCGCGAGAGCTGATCCACTTCGTCCACGTTGGTGGTGCGGTAATGCCGGTAAACCGCGATCACGAGCGCGAGGCCGACCGCAGCTTCTGCGGCCGCGATCGCGATCGCGAAGATCGTGATCATCACTCCGGTAGGCGGCGCGGGTTGCGGGCCGAAACGCCAGAAGGCGATAAAGTTAATTCCCGCCGCCGCGAGCATCATCTCGATCCCGATGAGAATGAAAATCGCGTGCCGCCGGCTGAGTGCGGCGAGCAGGCCAATCGAAAAAAGCGCCGCGGAAACGATGAGGAAAAACTGCAAGGTCGGCGTCATCTCGCGATGCCTTTCTCCGGGTAGCGCATGCGTCCCGCGTGCTGGTCGACGCGTCTCGCGGCGACGAACTTTGTGAACGGCCCGCACCACGGAAGAGTGGCGGCGTTCGCAGAAAGTTCGTCGCAGTGGAACACCGCGACCAGCACGCGAGACGCATGCGCTACCCAGGCAAACCCCCTCATCGCTTCTCCTCCAAAACGAGCACGAGCGCGCCGATCAACGCCGCGGTCAGGAGAAGCCCGACGCATTGCAACGGCCAGATGTAAGTCGTCATGAGCGCGTCGCCGATTTGCCTAACGGTTAGCGCTTGGACTGGTCGTGCGACGACGTTTAACCCGGAGCTCTTCAGAATCGCCCAGAGCAATCCGGCAAAAACCGCGAGCGCGATCAGGACGCCGCTCCAGTTAAAATTGCGCTCTTTCTCCACGTCGCGGCGCGTAAGCAGAATCGTGAACACGATCAGAACCGCGACCGCACCGACGTAAACGAAGACCTGCACGAGCCCAACGAATTCCGCGCCTAACAAAAAGTAAAACGCGGCCACGCCGACGAAGGCGAGCGCGAAACTGAGCGCGGCGTGGACCAATTTCGGCAGCGTCGCGGCGGCGAGCGCAGCGGCCAGGGTGAGGATGGCGATGACGATGAAAGCGGCGCTGTTCATTCGGCGAAGCGGTAGGTGCGCGGCGCAAACTTCCGACCGGTGCCGAGGCAACGCCCGAGCGCGAAGTAAACCAGCGCGATCACGCCTAACGAGTAAAACCAACCGAGCCACTCGCGCCCCGCGTAATGCCAGACAGCCGCGGCAAGAAGGCAGGCAAACGCCATCGGGAGCATGAATTTCCAGGCAAAATTCATTACCTGATCGACCCGGCTGCGCGGAAGCGTGCCGCGGATCCAGACGAAAACAAAAAGCAGCACACCGAGTTTTCCAAAGAACCAGACGTAAGAAGGAACGATCTCGAGAAAGCGCAGCGGCGCCTGCCAGCCGCCGAGAAAGAGCGTCACGGCGAGCCCGCTGATCGCGAACATCCCGAAATACTCCGCGAGAAAAAACGTGGCGTATTTGAATCCGGAATATTCCGTCATGTGCCCGGCCACGATCTCCGATTCGCCTTCCGGCACATCGAAGGGTGTGCGATTCGACTCCACGAGACCCGCGATGAAAAAAAGCAGAAACGCCGCCGCGCCCCAGGGAGTAAAGACAAACCAGCGCGGCCAAACCCCAAACGAGTAGCCGCCTTGCGCGGCCACGATCGCGTCGGGCACGAGCGAGCCGACGATCATCACGACCGGCAGCACCGTGAACACGAGCGGCAGCTCGTAGCTGATCATCTGCGCGATCGCGCGCATCGCGCCGAGCATGGAAAATTTGTTGTTACTTCCCCAGCCCGCCATGAAAACGCTCAACTCCGTGGTCGAGCCAACTGCGAAGAAAAACAGGATTCCGCCATCAATTGAGAAGGGCGTCATGTTCCGTCCGTAGGGAATGATGCCGAGCGCAAGAATCGCGGTCGCGGCCATCAGGATCGGCGCGAGAAAATGCACCACCTTATCGGCACGGAGCGGCACGATGTCTTCCTTGATCAACATCTTGATCCCGTCCGCCGCCGGTTGCAGGAGGCCGAATGGACCCACGCGGTTGGGCCCGATCCGGTTCTGGATACGCGCGAGAATTTTCCGCTCGAGGAGCGACATGAGCGCGAAGAGCGTGAGAAAAACTGCGAGCAACGCCGCGATATTCAGGAGGCTCGAAACGATCTGCACCAGCCAGCCCGGAGCATGCGCCAGCGGCGTGAGCACGAGCGCTTTGGCGTGAACGAAAATTTGATCCAGTGGCGCGCCGCTCATCCGTTGAGAGAGAAGCGAGCGACGGGTTTGAAATCAAGAGCGAACGCGCGTTGCGACGAACGAACGTTAAGAAAAGCTCGTCATCCCGAGCGCAGCGGAACGAAGTCGAGGGCTTTCGTCGTGCTTCGTTGCAGCGTCACTGCATGGATTCTTCGGATTGTGCTGAGAGGTCGCTCCGCGGGATCCTTCGACTTCGCTGCGCTCCGCTCAGGATGACAACGGTATTGGGCAGGTGAATGCGACGCGGGCTACAACCGCGAGCTCGAATAAGCCGAAAGCGGCTCCGCAGTTTCCAGCGTCTTGATCACGGTGCTGAGATAAACCGACTCGGGATAATAAGCGCGATACTTCGTGATCTCCGCGCGATTCATCACTTTGAACCCGTAACGCTCGAACATCCTCTCGCCGCGCCTGCTTTCGAATGTGACGATCTGCCCGTAAACCTGCTTCTCGCCGCAGCGGTAGAGGTAACTCAAATACGCGCTCATCAGCGCGCGCGTCGTGGAAATTTTGCGCGCTTCCGGCAACAGATTGATGTGGAAATGCGGCATCCGGCTCGGCGCCGCCGGTACTTCGCGCCAGCCATTTTTTACCATCCAGAGAATGAACCGGCGCGAGGCCGCATTGTAGCGCGGATAGCGGAGCAGCGCGCGCAGGAAGAGCACGACGTTTTGCTGGAAGGAATAAAGCTGATTCAGGAGCGGTCGGCGCGAGCCAAGCAGGTAGCCGCAAAGCTCGCCATTCATCTCGAGCACAAACGACGATTCGGGCTCGTGATCGGTATACCAGGTCGTGAGAAAATCCGCGAAGAGCTCGCGATCTTCGTAAACCGGATCGATCGCGTTCCCGAGAAAACCGGTCCGGCAACACAGCTCCCGCACGGCCGCGCGATCGGACGGCTGGAAACCGCGAATGATCGTGGAGGACTCGGTTTTCATCTTAGGAAGCGCGGTAGTCTGCGCATAGCTCGCGATAAATGCAAAAGAGTCGGTCGAAGACGCGCGGCCACGCATAAGATTCGCGCGCGCGTTGCGATGCAGTTTGGCCGATTTCGCGCAAGTCCTGACGGCTCGCTTCCTCGATCGCGCCGGCGAGCGCGCCGGGAGAATTTTCGCGCGCCCAGCAACTTTGGTCGCTGAAGATGATGCGGTCCATGTAGCTGCCGCGGATTCCAACGACCGGCGTGCCGCAGGCCTGACTTTCAAGCGAAGTGAGCCCAAAAGTTTCCTGCACGCCGGGATGCACGAGCAGATCCGCGGCGCGATAAAGTTGCGCGAGCTCGGCGGGATTGGCGCAGTATTGCCGCCAGGTCACTTGGCCAGATTGCTCTTGCAACCTCTCCAGAGCGACCCGCTGCAAACCGTCGCCGACCACGAGTAAATGAAAGCGCTGCGGATGACGCCGCATCAGTTCCGCGAAGGCCGCGAATAACGTTTGCGTGTTTTTCTCCTGCGCGAGTCGCCCGACATAGAGCAGCAAACACCGATCCGGCGGAATGGCTAACGATGCGCGTGTGACGAGCGCGTCGTCCGGTAGAGGCTGGAAATTTTCCGCGTCCACCCCGAGATCAACCGGGCGCACGTTGTTGACGCCCCAGCTTTCCAACACCTGCCCAAGCCGAACAGACGGCACGAGAGTGGCCTCGCATTGATTGTAAAGTTTGCGCACGTAGCGCTGCGCGAGGCGCATTCCGCGGCCTCCGAAGATGCGTTCACTGCCGCGCAGATACGCTTCCGGAAAATGTGAATGATAAAAACCGACGACCGGAATCCGCAACGCGCGCCCGGAAGAGATGGCTTTCCAACCTACCTGATACGGATCGCCGGACTCGATCAGGTCCGGCCGTTCCTGTTCCAGGATTTCGACGATCGCACGCAGGTCGAGCAACGCGCGATATTGCGACGTGCGGGAAATGAGCGGTGACGCGATCGTGTAAATGCGCGAACGCTCCGCCTCGATCCGCTCGCTTTTCGCGCCCGGAATGATGAGGACGTGCTCATCGTTAGGCGTGGATTGCACGTAGCGAATCTTCTCGTGCACGTAGCGTTTCACGCCGCCGCTCAACGGCGAGTAAAACTGTGTGAGATCACAAATTTTCATGCAAGCCAGACGGCTCCAATCGAGCAGTGCGCCGCAGCCAGCGCAAAAAAGGGGAAGCACACGATTGTCATCCTGAGCGGAGCGAAGCGGAGTCGAAGGACCTCGCACGCGTTTCTCGACGCACTATTTAAGTGACGACGTCGAGCGGCGCTTGTGAGGTCCTTCACCGCGCTGCGCGCCGGTTCAGGATGACAACACCTGCCGGCCGTTCCCGGTTAGTGCAGCCCGCTCAGATAGCGCTCCGCTTCCATCGCTGCCGCGCAGCCAGACCCGGCCGCGGTGATCGCCTGCTTGTAAAGCCGATCGGCCACGTCACCTGCGATGAAGACTCCCGGATGTTTGCTCTCGACCAGATGCCAAACGAGCAAGTAGCCATCCGGATCCGTCTCCAGCTTTCCCGCGAAGGCTTTAGTATTCGGATCATGCCCGATCGCGACAAAGACGCAGGCGACTTCGAGCTGCTTCTCCTCTTTCGTCTCCACGTTGCGCAGCATGACCGCGGACATCTCGCCCTTCTCGTCGGTGATGAATTTCGTCACGACCGTGTTCCAGATCGGCTCGATCGACTCGCAGGCGAGCACGCGGTCCGCCATGATCTTGGATGCGCGGAGGGCGTCGCGTCGATGGATCAGGTAAACCTTCGAAGCGAAGCGGGTGAGAAAGAGCGCTTCCTCCGCCGCGGAATCGCCCCCGCCGATCACGCAGACCGGCACGTTCCGATAAAATGCCCCGTCGCACGTGGCGCAACTCGTTAGGCCATGACCGATCAGCTTTTCTTCGTTCTCGAGCCCGAGCCAGCGCGCCGACGCGCCGCTCGCGATGATGAGCGACTGCGTGTCGATCCATTCGTCGTCGGCTTTTAGTCGCACGTGGTCTTGCGTGAGGTCGAGATCCTCGGCTTCCGCGTAGGAAAAACGCGCGCCGAAATTTTCCGCCTGGCGATGCATGTTCAGGACCAGTTGCGGGCCGTCGATCCCTTCGGGGAAGCCGGGAAAATTCTCCACCAACGTCGTGGTCGAAAGCTGTCCGCCGGGTTGGCGTCCCTCGAGCACGAGCGGGCTCAAATTCGCGCGCGCGGCGTAGATCGCCGAGGTCAAACCGGCGCAACCGCTCCCGATGATGATGACTTTTTCCACGAGCGCCAAGGGTAGCACGGAGCCTTCAGGCGATCTAATTTCGGCGCATGCCGGAGCTCGCCGAGGTCGAATATTTTCGGAAACGCTGGGACCCCGGGCTCGGCGACACGATCACGGCGGTGCAGCTGCACGGTCAGAAGCGAATCTTCCGCGGGAGCGATGTACGGGCGTTGAAGCGCCGGCTCGTTAGGCGAAAACTTCTGCACTCGGAAGCGCGTGGGAAGCAGATGCTCTTTCACTTCAGCGATGACAACTGGCTCGGGCTGCACCTCGGCATGAGCGGAAACCTGCGAGTCGAGCCGGCTGGTTTTCGCGCGCAGAAACACGATCATGTCGTGCTGCAGCAGGCGAAGCGCGCGCTCGTTTTCAAGGATGCGCGGCTCTTCGGGCGCGTCCGTTTTCACCACGGAAAAGAAGCGCCCGCCTGGTGGCAGGCGAGCTCGCCGGAGATTCATGCGCGCGAGTGGACGAAGGCCGCGCTCGGCCAGTTTCTCCAGCGTCACGGTCGCGCGCCGATCAAGGCGGTGCTGTTGTTGCAGAGCGGCTTCTCTGGCGTCGGCAACTGGATGGCGGATGAGATTCTCTGGCGCGCGCACCTTTCACCGCGCCTGCCGGCGGGGAAACTAACTGCATCGCAGCTCGGTGCGCTCTGGCGCACAGCGCGCTTCGTCGCCCGCGCCGCGCTCGCGACGATCGGTAACGAATGGGCCGATCCGCCGCGGACGTGGCTCTTACACGAACGCTGGAAAGCCGGCGGCAAGTGTCCGCGCCACGGCACGGTCCTGAGCCGCGCGACGATCGGCGGCCGTACGACCGCCTGGTGCGCGAAATGTCAGCCGGAATCTGCTTCTCGTTAGGTAGCAAGATAAACGGTTATCTCGTGGAACCCGCTCGTGCCGGAGAATTGCCCGCGCTCCGGTTCCTGCCGTTGCACGACGCCGGCGCCGTCGGTCGCGCGCACGCTGAGCTTATGTTCGCCGGGGCCGGCTGGTTTCCACGGAAAACTCCAGAGCACCCACGTCAGTTTTGTGCCGGGATAATCGATCTGCGCTTCCTGCCAATTCTGGCCGCCGTCTACGGTCACTTCGACTCTCGAGACGCCACGATCGCCCGCGAAGGCGACGCCTTTTAACGGCACGGCCGCCGAACTCTGCGCCAGACTGATCCAGGCCCATTCGTTAGGCTGATCGATCCGCGAGCGCGTCGGGATCGTGAAATTCGGACCCCAGCCCTGCTTCTCGTAAAACCCTTCCGCGTCCAGCCCAGTCACCTCGATGCGCGTGAGCCATTTTACATTTTTCTCCCCGAAATAACCGGGGACGACAACGCGCGCCGGGAAACCATGCTTGTCCGGCAAACGCTCGCCGTTCATCTCGAAGGCGACGAGCGTGGCGGGGTCGAGCGCTTTCGCGAGCGGAAAGGTGTCGCTGTAATTATCGACGCCGTGGAGCCGCACTTTTGCGGCGGCGGAGAGCGGGCCGGCGGCGTGCAGGAAAGTGCGGAGCGGCACGCCGCGCCAGCGCGCGTTACTCATGAGACCGGCGCCAAGACCATTGCTGATGCACATCAGCGTCGTCTCCTGCGTGAGCGCTGGGAGGTTTCTAAAACGCGCGAGGTTATAAGTCTGCCGATGCCGGACGAGACCGGTAACTTCGAGCCGCCAGAGCGATGGATCGATGCGTGGATCGATCACATTTTTCGTGACGCAATAAAACTTGTCGTTAGGCGTGATCCCCTGGACTTCCGGGCCTTTGTATTGCGTGCCGTCGTAGCTAAAGCTTGCCGCCTGGTAAAGGCGCCGGATCACCGCTGCGCCGCCCCCCGCGACCAGGAGCCCGAGGCCGCCAAGAAGGAGAGCGCGGCGTCCGATCGAGGGCGAGTATTCGAGCTCGTTAGGCGCGACTGGCACGCGCGTCAGGAAGCGAAACCCGAGCACGAGCGTGCGTTCGAAAGCGAGGAAGGAAAGCGCGAGCCCGAGGCAGGTGATGATCGTGGCGGTTCCGATCGGGAAACCGTCGTAACTCGTGCCCAGCTGCGGCCAGAGGACCACGATCGAAACCACCAGCGGCAACAAAAAGTAGCTGCCTAACGAGAAGAGGAGTGAGCGCTTTCGCCACCCGTAAAACCAGCCCCCGAGCGCGCCGACCATGATCTGACCGAGGATGACCGAGCCGACGCCGATCTCTTTCAGGTGCGTGTAACCACCGACGCGGCCCATGATCGAAAGGAACGGCCCCGGTGGAATGAAAACCGACAGCCGGTCACCTAAAATCACGAGCGGCGTCGCGACACTCCCAAGCCAGGCGAGCAGGAGCATGACGAGCGTCATCACGAGGCCCGCGACTGCGCCGGCCAGAAGTCCCGCGCCCGCGCGCTGGCTGCCGCTCCGTTGTCGGTTCATGCAGAAAAGAGCGCGGCTGCCGCGCTTTTATTCCTAACCGGTTGCGGGGTTGCGCTCTCTGCCGTGCTCCCGCTAAGATCGCGCATGGCGAAGACCAAGCGATCGGCGCCTGAGATTGAAGATAAGTGGTTTCCGATCGTCCTGGCGATCCTGGTGGCGGTCGCCTTCTCCTACTCCATTCGCACCACGCTCCAGCGGTACAACTACACCTTCTGGATCGCGGAGGCGATGCTCAACGGGCATGTCGGTTGGCAGATCCATCCGCCGTCCTGGCTGAACGAGATGGTCAAGACTCAGGGAGAATATTACTCGGTCTTTCCACTCGGCGCGGTACTTTCCGTTTTGCCGGTGGTCCTGGTCGGCAACCTCGGATTGCTCGGCCGAGCGCCGGAGAACCTGCTCGTCTCGCTCCTCGCCGGGCTGTGCGTTTACTTCTTCTACCTGCTCGCCGGGCTTGAGCCGAACTCGAAACCGCGGCGCGTCATCCTCGCGTTGTTCCCGATCTTCGGGGCGTGGTCGTGGTGCAATCTCGGCTTCGGTGGCGCGTGGCAGATCGCGCTCGGCTTCGCGCTGCTCGGCCAGGCGGCTGCGCTTTATTTCACCTTCCGACGGCGCTGGCCGCTTCTTGCCGGCGCGTTTTTTGCGATGGCTTTTGGAAATCGGACCGAGCTGATTCTGACGCTGCCGATTTTCCTCTACTTCTGGAGCGATCCGCCTGCTGGCCACCATCTTTTCGAAAGAGATGCCTGGACAAAATCGCTCCGCGGCTCCTGGAAATCGTTAGGCCTTTTTCTCGCCATCCCGATCGTGCTCGGCCTTTGCACCGCGGCTTACAACTACGCGCGCTTCGGTTCGATTTTCGATTTTGGCTACACGCACATCGCGAATCTGGAGAAGGAACCGTGGTATCAGCACGGGCTCTTTTCCCTCTACGCCATCCCGTGGAACCTCTTCAAAATGTTGTTCGAAGGCATGGAGGATATCGCGGTTTTCCCGTACCTGCGGCCGCACCCATTTGGTTGTTCGATTTTCCTGAGCAGCCCGTTTCTCTTTCTGCTTTTTCGGGAAGGTGGCGGAAACCTCAAGAGGCTCTGCTGGTACACGATCGGCGTCCTGACTCTTGTCCTCTGGTGCCACGGCAATCCCGGCGGGTGGCAGTATTCTTACCGCTACGCCATGATCCTGTTGCCCTGGATGTTTCTCCTCATCGCGCAGAACGGTCCACGCAAACTCGCGGCCACGGAGGTGAGTCTTTTTCTCGTCTCGGTCGCGCTCAATGCGATCGCGGTTTACCACTTTCTCTGGACGACGAAGATGCATCCGTAGAGGGCTCCGCCGCGACGCGGCAGAGGGTCGCGAGAATCCGCGAACCCGCAACAAAGCTGTCGCGCAGACTTCCGGAGACCTTCGATTCGCCCCCGGTGCGGCAACGATGATCGACCGGCAATTCGAGAATCCGCAACCCGACCCGCGCGGCGCGCATCTGCATTTCGAGATTCCAACCGTAGGTTTCCTCGCGCA
>JBDTIQ010000122.1:0-6772 GCA_039936335.1 Chthoniobacterales bacterium | reverse complement strand
CAGCCGTCGTTAGGGGAACTCCGACAGTTGCTCAACTGGTGCGACATTTTCTGGCAGAACAACCTGAGTCTGCGCACGCTTTGGCCGGCGTTGCTCGTGCGCAAGTCGGTGGTGATCACGCATCAGGGTTCCTACTGCCGGCGACCTTCCGGTCTCGATCTCGTGCAGCGGTTGAAACACGCAGTCGTCGCGTGCACGACCAGCGTCGCGATCAGCGCGGCGGTCGCGGATTGTTTCGTCACGAAATCGCAGGTGATCCCGAATCCGTTCGACGCCGGACTTTTCGCCGCTGGTCCGCCGACGACCGAACGGCCTAACGACCTCGCATTTCTCGGCCGGCTCGTGACCGAAAAAGGCCTCGATGTTCTGCTCCACGCGTTGCAGGAGTTGCCGGATTCGGTTGGCCTAACGATCATCGGCGCCGGTCCGGAGCGGGATGCGACCGAGGCGCTGGCGAGGCAACTTGCGATTCGGGAGAGAGTTCATTTCGCCGGGCCCAAGCGTGGCGCGGAATTGGTGGCGCTCTTACAACAGCACAAGATCTTGGTGGTCCCTTCGCGTTACGACGAGCCGTTCGGCGTCGTCGCACTGGAAGGAATCGCCTGCGGCTGCGTCGTGGTCGGATCAAGCGGCGGCGGTTTGCCGGAAGCGATCGGACCGTGCGGACTGACCTTCCCAAACGGAAACGCCGCAGCGCTCGCCCAGATGATTCAGCACCTCTTGCAGGAGCCTAACGAGGCCGCAGAATTGCTTGCCCAGGCGCCGGAACACCTCGCGCACTTTCATCCGGCTGTCATCGCGCGGACTTACCTCGATCTTTTTCGCACGCAGGAGGGCGTTTGAAACTCTCGCTCCTCCCGATTTGTCATCCTGAGTGGAGCGAAGGATCTCTGATCCTTTTCTTCAAACTGGAGCAGAGTCAGAGATCCTTCGCTTCACTCAGGATGACAAGGGAAGGCTGCTTGCCCGCAAGTTGATGGGCGGATAATCAGATGATTCTTCTCTCTCATCCGACCGCGAACCAGAACGTCCGGCAGACGGCGCTTGCGCTCGCGGAAGCCGGCCTGCTCGCGGAGTTCTGGACCTGCGTAAATTGGCGGCAGGGCACGTTGCTCGATCGCTCGTTAGGCGCGATTCCACGCATGCGGAGCGAGTTGCGCCGCCGCTCGTTTCCGGCCGAGCTGGCGCCGTATCTGCGCACTTTTTCCTGGCGCGAATGGGGCCGGCAGTTTGCGGGACAATTTGGCTGGAAGAGCCTGACGAAGGACGAGCGCGGTCTCTTCAGCGTCGATGCCGTTTATCTTTCGCTCGACCGGCGGGTGGCGCGGCGCCTAACGAATCTGCCGCCAGATAGTACGGTTTACGCTTACGACGCGGGCGCGTTGGCTACTTTCCGCGAGGCGAAACGACGGGGCCTGAAATGCATTTACGAGCACCCGATCATTTATTGGCGCAAAGTCCGCGAGCTACAGCGCGAGGAAGCCGAGCTGCATCCGGAATGGGCGCCGACACTGGGCGCTCTGGTCGACAGTGAGGAAAAACTCGCGCGCAAGGATGAGGAATTGTCGCTCGCCGATCTGATCGTGACCGCGAGCATTTTCTCGAAGGAAAGTCTGGCAGCCGCGCCCGGTCTCCGCGCTCCCGTTCGCGTAATTCCCTATGGCACGGAGTCGTTAGGTCAAAAGCGTGTGCCTGACGATATGAGTCGCCCCCTGCGCGTTTTGTTCGTCGGCGCGCTGACGCAGGCGAAAGGCCTCGGTTATTTGCTCGAGGCGGTCGCGGGGATGGAAGGCGAAATCGAGTTCACGCTCGTCGGCCGGCGAGTCAGCGATGCGGTTCCGAGCGCCGCGCTCCTCGCGAAGTATCGCTGGATTCCGTCGCTCCCACATGACGAGCTGCTCCAGGAAATGTCGCGCCACGACGTGCTTGTTTTGCCTTCGCTCCACGAAGGATTCGGCCTCGTGCTGAGCGAGGCGATGAGCCAGGGACTCGTCGTGATCACAACCCCGCAGACCGGCGGGCCGGATCTGATCGCGGACGGCGCGGATGGTTTTCTCGTCCCGATCCGTTCGGCCGATGCGATCGAGGAAAAACTCGCGCTCCTCGCGCACGACCGCGAACGCCTGGTCGCGATGCAGGCGGCGGCGCAGGAAAAAGCCGCTTCCCTGACGTGGAAAAATTATCGCCAAGCGATCGTGCGAATGGCACGAGAAGTGATGGAGAAAGGGGAGACGCCATGACGACAATTGCGGATGCGCGGGTCCACTCCGCCCAGAAAAGGCCTCCAGTAGCGGGTGACACCGCGCGCACGATCCAGAACATTCGGCGCCTGATCTGGCTCTATCTCGCGCTCCTGATTTTCGAAGGCGCGCTCCGCAAGTGGATCGTGCCGCAATTTTCCGCGCCGCTTCTGATCGTGCGCGATCCGGTCGCAATCCTGATTTATCTGCTGGCGATGCGCGCGCGCGTTTTCCCCTTCAACACCTACGTGATCTCGCTCGTGCTGATCGCGCTCTCGTCGTGGGCGGCGGGCATCATCGTGCTCTCGCAGTTCGTCGCGCTGAAAACCGCTCTGCTCATCACCGCCTACGGCGTGCGCTGCGATTTTCTGCATCTGCCGCTCATCTTCATCATCCCAGCGGTGATGGATCTGGAGGATGTAAAACGCGTCGGCTGGTGGACGATCGTCGGCATGATCCCGATGGCGCTCCTGATGGCGTGGCAATTCACCGCCTCGCCCGATTCGTTCATCAACACCGTCGCGGGCGGCGAAGGGATGCAGCTCGGCGCGGGTGGCGGGAAAATTCGGCCTCCCGGACCGTTCTCGTTCATTTCCGGCACGGTTTATTATTTGAGCGCGACGGCGGCTTTCATGTTGCACGCGGTGCTCTCGAAATTGCCTTACCGAACGTGGCTGCTGGCCGCGGCCGGTGCTTCGTTGCTCGTCGGGATGGCGGTCTCGGGAAGTCGCTCGACCGTGCTCGCGGTCGGCGTCGTTGTCGCTTCGCTCGCGCTCATCGTGCTCGTGAGGCCGGCGCTCGTCGGCAAGCTCGGGCGCTCCATCGTGCTCGCGGCGGTCGTGCTCTGGTTGATCAGTTATCTGCCGATCTTCCAGCAAGGACTTGGGATTCTCTCCGATCGGTTCGCGGAAGGCGCGGAAAGTAGCGACACCACGATGGTGCACGGCCTCGTCGCGCGCGTGGCGGACGGATTTATCCAGGGCGCCGAAGTGATCACGCGCACGCCGCTCGGTGGCTTCGGCCTCGGCGTGGGCACGAATGGCGGCGCGAATTTTCTCGTCGGCCACGCGGAGTTTCTCCTCGCGGAAAACGAGTGGTCGCGCATTCTGCTCGAGAGCGGCCCGATCCTGGGCGCGGCGTTTTTGATCTGGCGTTGCGCGATTACTTTTCGGATCGGGCGTTTGGCCTATCGCCAACTCACCTACGGCAACACGCTCCCGCTTTTCCTTTTCAGCGCGGCGTTTTTCGTTCTTCTGGAAGGGCCATTTGGGCAACCGACCAGCCTCGGTTTCGCGGTCGTGCTGGCCGGGCTCTCGCTCGCGGCCCGCAATCCCGAGCAGGACGATGCCGAGACGCCGGATGAACCGGGCGAGCCGGAGGAAAAGACGGCGCCGCTGGTCGCACGACGCTCGGTTTACGCGGAGCGGTTGCACGGCGGATCGCGGCACGATTACCAGCGAACTCCATGGTCCTCCTGATCGGTAACTACCCGGCCGATCAGCAGGAAAGCATGCAGCGTTTCGCCCGGATGATGCAACTTGGCCTAACGAATGCGGGCGTGCCGACGGAACTGATCTGGCCGCGGCCATTGTTAGGTCGGATTCGTTTTGCGGGCGGGTTTGTGGCGAAATGGCTTGCTTACGTCGATAAATTTTTGCTCTTCCCGCGACAAATGCGCGCGCGGCCGATTGTGGTGAGCTGTCACGACCTGCTCGCGGTCCGCGGCGCGCTGGGCGAAGTCGAGGACACGCCGGCGTCGATCACCGGGAAAGTGCTGCAAGGCTGGATCGTGGCGGGCCTGCGACGTGCGACGGCCATCGCCTGCGCCTCGCGCGCAACCTTGCGCGATGCGGAACGGCTTGTGGCACGCGAAAACGGGAAGCCGGAGATCCTCCTGATTCATCATGGGATTAATCACCCCTACCAGAAGCAGCCGGAAGAGATCGCGCGCCGGCGGCTCAGCGAAATCCCGCAGCTCGATCCGGCGCGTCCATTTGTCCTTCATGTCGGTTCGAATCTGCGGATGAAAAACCGCGAAGGCGCGCTCCGGATTTTTGCCCTAACGAAAACCGAATGGAACGGTCAGCTCGTCTTCGCCGGGCAGAAACTGACGCCGGCGCTACAAGCGTTAGGTGAGGAACTAGGCGTGCTCGATCGCGTGATCGAGGTCGCGGGGCCCGATAACGATCTGCTCGAAGCGCTCTACAGTTGTGCGATGGCGCTGCTTTATCCCTCGCGTTTCGAAGGTTTCGGTTGGCCGATCATCGAGGCGCAGGCTTGCGAATGTCCTGTTATTTGTGCGGATCGGGAGCCGATGTCGGAGGTCGGCGGCGATGCCGCGATAACCTTCGACGTCGATGACGAAGCGGGTTTCGCGCGGGCAATTTTGCGGCTGACGGATCCGGCGGAGCGTCAGCGTTGGAGCGAGCACGGTCTGGAGAATGTCAGACGCTTCGCCGCTGCGGACATGATCGCGAAATATGTCGAGCTGTATCGGCGCTTGGGGGTGGCCGCATGAAGACTGTTCGCCATTCCCTCCATCATTGTCATCCTGAGCAAAGCGAAGGATCTCTGACTATTGCTGGCGAATCTCGCGCAAGTGACGATCAGAGATCCTTCGCTTTGCTCAGGATGACAGACCGAAGGAAAGCGGCGCGTGGGCGCGCTTCGTAGCCATGTGCGGCATCGCGGCTCACTTTAGCTCACGGGACGCGGCCACGCCGCTGGATCTTGGACTCATCGCCCATCGCGGTCCCGATGCGTCGGGCGAATGGCTTTCGCCCGATGGCTGCTTTTGGTTAGGCAACACGCGCCTCGCAATTCTCGATCTCTCGCCGGCCGGTGCGCAGCCGATGCTCGATCCCACGACCGGCAACGTGCTCGTGATCAACGGCGAGATTTACAATCATCGCGCGCTCCGCGCGGAAATGCTGGAGGTGGAATGGCGCGGCACGAGCGACACCGAGACGGTGCTGCAAGGTTACGCGCGCTGGGGCCGCGAACTCCTCGTTAGGCTGAAAGGGATGTTCGCCTGCGCGATTTACGATCGCGCACGGGAAGAGTTGTTCGTCGCGCGCGACCGGCTCGGGATTAAGCCGCTCTACTACGCGGCGGATGCGAACGGGATTCGCTTCGGCTCGGAGACGAGACTTTTTCAGGACAAGAACCAAACCTCGCCTAAAGGAGTGGCCGGTTACTTGGAATGGGGCGCGTGTCCGGAGCGTCGTCTGCTTTTTTCAGGCATCGAAACGCTGCCCGCCGGTCACGCCATGATCGTTAGGCGCGACGGCACGCGTGAGCAGTGGCGCTGGTGGCCGGTGCAAAAAAGCTTTCGATCAGCGCCGGTCTCGGCGCCGCAAAAGATCCGGGCTCTTCTCGAGACGGCGGTTGAGGAACACCTGCTTTCAGATGTGCCGGTGGCAAGTTTTCTCAGCGGCGGAATCGATTCATCAATCATCACCGCCCTGGCCGCGCAGAAGCTCGAGCGGAAACTGCAAACGTTTTCAGTTGGTTTCGAAGTCGCCGAGTTCGACGAAACCCCGATCGCGCTGGAAGTGGCGCGGCGTTGCGGGACGCAGCACGAGCGGATCCAACTAGAAGAAGAAGAAGTGATCGAGTCCGTCACCGAGGCGGTGGCGCATCTCGACCTGCCATCGGTCGACGCGATCAACACCTACATCGTCTCGCGCGCAGTCGCGCGGCGTGGGGTGAAGGTCGCGCTCTCCGGTCTCGGCGGCGACGAACTTTTTGGCGGTTACCCCAGCTTTCGCGACGCACCGCGCTTGAAACTGCTCGCGAAGTTGCCGCGCGCTCTGCGCAGATTGGTCGGCGGCGAACGCTTGGCGGATTTGCCTGTCGGCGCCGGCATCGTCGAGCTGGCGCAATGGCGTCGGCGTCTTTTCACCGACGCAATGCTGCGCGAAGCCGGCTTACCTAACGAACCGACGCCGCTGCCAGAGCCGGTCGAGTTGCCGGATGATTTCGCACGGATTAGCTGGGCGGAATTAACCGGCTACATGCGCCGGATGCTGCTGCGCGATTCCGACCAGATGAGCATGGCCGTCTCGCTCGAACTGCGCGTGCCGTTCCTCGATCACGAGCTCGTGAAGTATTCGTTAGGCTTGCCCGCGGCGGAGAAGCAGCCTTATCCCGGCACGAAAGGCCTGCTCGTCGAGGCGTGTCGAGATTTGTTGCCGCCGGCAGTTTACGAACGACCGAAGCGCGGCTTCTCGCTGCCGATGCAGGAGTGGATGGCCGGACCGCTGACCGGTTTCGTCGAGGAAGGACTGGGCGAAGCGATTGCACGCGAACTCCTGCCGGAAAAGTTCGTCGCCAAAGCACGCGCCGATTTTCGCGCCGGTCGGCTGCATTGGACCCGTCTTTGGAGCATCGTGGTGCTCGGACATTTCGTTAGGCAACGCGCCCCGCATGAAAATCCTGCGCTGCATTCGCTCGCTTAATCCGGCGCACGGCGGGCCGCTCGAGTCGGTCAAGCAATCGACGCTCGTCCTGCAACGTCGCGGTCACGAGGT
>JBDTIQ010000121.1:0-9462 GCA_039936335.1 Chthoniobacterales bacterium | reverse complement strand
CCACGAGCCATCGGAAGAGGAAGCGGTCCAGAGATCAGACCAACAAACCAACCCAACAAACCAACTGATGAATTAATCCAAAAGAAATCCGCAGCCACGCTTGACTACCTACATAGGGGTTAGGCCTTTGTGCGTTCATTTCTAAATAAGCGTTAAGCAAAGTACGTCTTCCTTTTCGGGATCGAAATCTCCACCGATATGCACGTGGAATCCGGCGGCGTAACTGCCATGACCGAGCTTAAACGGATGCGCGAAGGCGCAATCCCAAGGCGGCTCAACACAAACACGCCACACCACTTGTCATCCCGAGCCGGCGCGGCTCGGCGAGGGATCTCCCAAGCGTCGAGCGACGTCGCTATCTCAATCGAACGTCCAGCAACGCTTGCGAGATCCCTCGCTCCGCTCGGGATGACAATGGGTGTAGGCAATGAGCAATTAGCTTAGGCCTTCCCGCCGAACGTTACAAAGTCATCGAGATCGAGCAGGTCCGCCCACGTTCTGACATCTTCCCGCGTTTTCGACAACGCTGCCATTTTCTCCGCGAATATCCCGAGCGTCTCCGCATCGCTATCCGGCCCACGCCGCTCTTGGAACTCGCTCCATTGCTCGATCTCCCATGGCGTCCGCTTGTGCTTCGCGTTCGCCTTCAGCCACTCGAGAATTTCGCC
The DNA here is from genome assembly GCA_039936335.1 of Chthoniobacterales bacterium. Taxonomy (GTDB): domain Bacteria; phylum Verrucomicrobiota; class Verrucomicrobiia; order Chthoniobacterales; family UBA10450; genus Palsa-1392. The sequence continues at coordinate 8,794 of JBDTIQ010000121.1, read as the reverse complement.
GTCGTTTTTCCCAGCCGCGAGCTGTTCCCGGAGCGCACCGGCGTCGAAGCCGAGGAAGTTCACGAGATGCTGATCGAGCGGGCAGTTATAATTGTAGTCACCGTTCCTGCCCGCGATCTGGGCGCGCCCTTTATCGAGCATGCGCGGCAGGAGCACGTAACCGCCAAGGCGGCAGCGTGGACTGCGTGGCGGCCGTTGGGTCAGGTCGGGAGCGGAGAGGTCAGAGTTAGTCATTAACTTGGATGCTTTGTTCGTTAGGTCGCAGGGGGCGCACCGGCCAGCGCTTCCAGTTTCTCGACAATCTGTCTCTTCGGCGCCACGCCCACGATCTGGTCGCGCAGCTCGCCCCCATTAAAAAAGAGTAGCGCCGGGACGCCCCGGATTCCGTAGCGCTGCATCAAGCCCGGGTCGTCATCGATGTTTACTTTCGCGATCCGGAAACGCTCGCCGTTCTCCTGCGCGATCTCGTGCAGGACCGGCGCGATCATCTTGCAGGGCCCACACCAATCGGCCCAGAAATCGACCAGGACCGGGATGGGTGATTCGAGGACGGCTTTCCCGAAACTCGCTTCGTTGATGTTGATTGGTTCGTTCAAAGTTCTTTTATCGTTAGGTTACTTTTCTTAGCTGAAGCGGTGGCCACTCGCGTCGGCCGCGCCCCGAAAGGGAAGGATCTGGGGCATTACCAGGGCAATTCTTCGCCGTCGTGTTCGTAGATTCCGCTCGGGCCGCCGGCGCCGAGGGTGGCGAGCTGCACGCTCGTCTTCGCGCCCTCGGAAGTTTCGAGCTTCGCGCCTTTGCCGCCCAGCTCGGTTTTTACCCAGCCGGGGTGCGCCGCGTTCACCTTGATTTTTGTGTCCTTGAGCTCGTGCGCTAGCTGCACGGTGAAGGCGTTTACGGCGGCCTTTGAAACGCTGTAAGCGGGCGCGCTTTTGTTGTCGTAAACCGGCGAACCCGGCCGCGCGTGGAGCGTGATCGAGCCGAGGATGCTCGAAAGGTTCACGATCCGCCCAGCGTCGCTCTTGCGCAGCAACGGCAGGAAAGCCTGGGTGGTTTCGATTAGCCCGAAGAAATTTGTGTCGAAAGTTTTGCGCCAGGTTTCGAGCGTCTGTTCGCTCACCATCTTCTCGTCATCGTCGATCATGATGCCGGCGTTGTTTACCAAAACGTCGAGGTGACCGAACTCCTTCTCCACCTCGGCGGCGGCTTTCCTGATGCTCTCGGAATTGCTCACGTCGATCATGAGCGCGCGTGCTTCGAGGCCGTCTTTGCGCAGCTCGGCGACGGCTTCCGCGCCTTTGGCAGCATCGCGAGCGCCGACCAGAACGATCATCCCTTTTTGCGCCAGTTGCCGCGCGGTTTCGAGACCGATGCCTTTGTTGGCACCGGTGATCAGTGCAATTTTTTGTGGGCCCATAAATGGTCGGATCTTGTTTCTGTAATCAATACAATTACAGTTTCCGCGCTCTGGTCAAATCCGGTTGGAAGTCAGGTCAGAGGCCTAACTTCCGCCCTCTTCTTCCTCTGCCTCGTCGTCGTTTTCGCCGAGCAGCTCTGGAAATAACGGCTGCGGATTTTCCGGCAGCTCTTCCACGTCGCGCAGCTTGCGCGTGATCGCACGCGAACGAACCGCAACCTTGTCCAGGTCGTTCGAGGCCTGATCGAGCTTCTTCTTCACACCGTCGAGAATGCCGCCGAATTTCCCGAACTCGGATTTCACAGCCGCGAGCAGGTTCCAGACTTCGCTCGACCGTTTCTGGATCGCGAGGGTGCGAAAGCCCATCTGCAAACTGTTGAGCAGCGCCGCGAGCGTGGTCGGGCCGGCAAAAACGACCCGGCAATCACGCTGCACTTGTTCGACCAACCCCACCCGCCGGATCGCTTCCGCGTAGAGCCCTTCGGTGGGCAAAAACAGCACCGCAAAATCGGTCGTGCGCGGCGGGTTGATGTATTTCGAGCAAATCTCTTTCGCGCTTTTGCGAAGCTGCGCCTCGAGCTGCTTCATCGCCTCTTCGGTCGCGGGGAGGTCGGCGTTTTCCTGCGCGCCAAGCAGTCGGTGATAATCTTCGATCGGGAACTTCGCGTCGATCGGCAGCCAGACCGGTGCGTCTTTTTCCTCGCCGGGCAACTTGATCGCGAACTCGACCATCTCGCCGCTTCCCTCGCGCGTCTTCACGTTGCGCGCGAACTGCTCCGGTGTGAGCACCTGCTCGAGGAGCGTGCCGAGTTGCACTTCACCCCACCCGCCGCGCGTTTTCACGTTCGTGAGGACGCGCTGCAATCCGCCGACGTCGCTGGCGAGCTGCTGCATCGCGCCGAGGCCCTGATGCACAGCCTCAAGGCGTTCGCTCACGAGCTGGAATGATTCGCTGAGACGTTTCTCGAGCGTGCCCTGCAGCTTCTCGTCAACCGTCGCGCGCATCCGGTCGATCTGTTTCGCGTTGTCTTCCTGGAGTTGTTTCAGGCGCACGTCGACGACCTGGCGCAGGCTCTCGAGACGCGCTTCGTTTGAATCGGTGAGCTTGCCGGTCTGTTGCGAGACGGTCTCGAGCTGGCCTTTCAAGATCGCGCCGATCTCGGCGATCGATTGCAAGTTCGACTCGCCCAGTTTTTGCAGCGCGCCGCTCAATTCTTCGCGCTGCGCCTTGGCGGCATGGGCGGCTTCTTCGCGATTGCGCGCGGCTTCCTCGCGATACGCGCGCTCGGTCCGCTCCTGGGCGCGATGCAGTTCCTCGAAATGTTCGTCGTCGTTAGGTGGCGCGGGAGGTTTTCGCCGGATCAGGAGAAGCGCGGCGACTACGATGACGCCCACGACCAGGCCAAGAAGTGCGGAGAGAACCGGATCCACGAGTTAGCCGTTAACAGCCGCACGACGCGGTTTCAAGCAGCAGGCGCCGCTGTCCGGCCAAAATTGTCATCCTGAGCCGCGCAGACCGCGATGGATTTCGCAAGCGTTGCTCTACTGTCGTTAGACCTGAGCACATCGAGCAACGCTTGCGAGATCCCTCTCCGCGCTCCGCCGGTTCGGGATGACAAGTTGCGTCTTAAAACGTAACTCGGATCCCGCCGTAAGCCGCACGGCCGAGCGCCGGGAAACCGTAGACTTCCGAGTAGTGCTCGTTCGTCAGGTTATCGATCCGGCCGAAAACGGTGAGGTGTTCGTTGAAGGCATACTCGGCGGCGAAGTTCGCAAAGGAGTAATCTTCGATGTCGAAATTAGCTGCACCGAAGTTCTCGCTCTCGCGCGCGTTGACCCACTTCGCTTCCGCGGTCGTGCGGAGTTTGTGGAACCAAAAATACGAGGCGGAAACGTAAATCTCGTTGCGCGGACGGCGCGGCAGACGCGCGCCGGGTAGTTGCGAGATGTCGGCGGCTGAGGTGTTTTCCGCCTCGAGATACGTGTAGCTGGCCGAGAGAGTGAGATCGGTCAGCGGGCGCGCGTGTGCTTCGAATTCCAGACCCTGCGTGCGGGCAGCGCCGAGATTCACGAGATCGGAATTACCGTTGTAGCCGACCACATTCGAGAGGTCGTTGTAGAAATAAGTGGCATCAAGAACGACGCGATCGTCCCAAAGGTTCTGCGTCACGCCGGCATCGAAGCCGCGCACTCTTTCAGGCTCGAGATTGAAATTGTTCCCGAAAATCTTGTCCTGACTCGAGGGCGGACTAAAGCCGGTCGCGTAGCTGGAATGGATCACCGTGCCGCTCGGTTTGATCCGGTAGCTGGCCGCAAAACGATAAGTCCCGATGTCGCCGAATTGATTGAAATGATCCACGCGGCCACCGCCGACAAGATTCAAACCTTCAAACGGTGTCGCCGTCGCCTGCAAAAAGCCGGCGATCTCGTCGGTATGATCGCCGATGAAAGTCGGCTGCGGCCCGAAAGCCTGCGAGATGAAAGGCCGTTCCTGGCCCGAATCGACGTCGCTATAGAAGAAGCCACTCGTTAGGGTGAGCCAGGCGGCCGGCTTCAGATCGTTTTGATAGTCGACCGTGAAGCGTTTGAAAAGCGCGCGGGTCGGGCCGGTGAAACCGTCGTCGTTAGGATCGTTCACCTGGCGCTCGTGATCGTAGCTCACGATCAACTTGTGTTCCCACCAATCGAACGGCTTGTAATCGAGATGCGGCGCGATCAGCCAACGCTCGGTGAGAAGGTTGTCGAACGGGCGCGGAGTGAAGATCTTGTTCGGGCTGCTCGCATCGGAGAGCGAATAGGTGACGAGGCTGCTCAGGCGCAGTTGCTCGTTAGGCGACCAGCCGAGATTGGCGACCGCAGCGGTGTTGCGATATTCATTGTTAGGCCGGGCGAAATCGCTGTCGAACCGGCTCGCGCCGATCGAGTAGTCGAACTGCCGCCAACTCCCGGAGCTCTGGAGTGCTTCGCGAAAAGTATCGTAGGAGCCGCCTTCCGCACTGACCTCGCCAGTTGGCGTGCCGCTGCCTTGTTTCGTGAAAATCTGGATGACGCCGGCGAGCCCGCGCGGGCCGTAGAGCGTGCTTTGCGGGCCGCGCACGACTTCGATCCGCGCGAGATCGTCGGTTGTGAGGTCGGCGAAATTGAACGCTCCCGCGAGCCCTTGATTGATCGGAACGCCATCAATCAACACCTGCGTGTCCGCGCTGTTGAGTCCACGGGTAAAGACGGACGTTAACTGTCCCGGCGTCCCGGTTTGCACGATCGATAATCCCGGCACTTCTCGAAGCGCGTCCCCCACTCGCTCGGTTTGCTTATGCGCGATATCATCAGCGTCGATCACGCTGACGCTCGCACCCGTTTCCTCCTCAGGGGTCGGGATGCGCGTGGCGCTGACGACGATTTGCTCGACCGCGGACGCGGGCGAAGGCGACGGACTCGCCACGGCGACCTGCGCCCGGGCCGTGCCTAACGACATTGTCAGAAATAAGAGAACGGCGGAGCCGAAATCCGGGTGGCGCGCGCGTCTCGCGTGCTGGCAAGTGCGTCTCGCGCTCGCGAACTTTTGCGCTTTGATCGGCTCTTCCCTGTAACTGAAAGATTGTTTTGGCGGGACGCCAAAACCAGCACGCGAGACGCGCGCGCTACCCGGATTTCTCCTCGCACTCGGAGGGAGTGACGATGTTTCCCATTCGCGCAGCACCGCCGCAGGCGCCCCCACCGCGCTATTTTCAAATCCCAACATGACAAGAGTTGCCTCCAATAAAGAGAGGCGGACTCGTCACCTGCCGGCGCTTCCTCCACGACTCTCATTCTTCTTTTCTGCGAAGAAGTTTTGTCGTACCGGTCCGCACACGCGGCGGCACGAATGAGGTGGAGCGGGCAAATATTCTGGCTCCTGGCTTGCGGCGTTCTGGCCTGACGACCGAACGCACGCCTTCTCCCCGCCTTCACCGCGGCTCCGGCTCATGCCTTTGCCCAACGATTGGCTCACTGGGAAGTCGTATCCAGTTACAGCAGCGCAACTGCTCCCGATTCACACGGGATTTCTCGCGCCGATCCACTGATCCAACCCCGAATGCTTTCGGGGCCAAACTCGCAAAGAACTGAGAGAGCGATAGTGCCCGCAGGCGGGCCGGGCAAGACCCAATTTTGGTCGAGCTATGGAAGCGTGAGAGCGCTGCCAGCCGGCAGACAACGTTACCCGCCCGCGCCAACGACGTGGCGCAAGTTCGTAACTTGCGTTCCTCAACCCGCGCTCCCCCGAAAAGCCGGCAAGTTAAAAACGTGCGCCACGCACCTGACAAACGCTTCACCGCATTGAGAATCCGCGCGCTCGTTAGGCTGGCGCACTTGCTTCCCCGTAGAGGACTCCATAGCTTGCGCCAATCGCGGCACTTTGAACTCCAAACCAACCAGCTATCTCGTCACCGGCGGCGCCGGCTTTATCGGCTCCAATCTCGTCCTCGCGCTCCAGGAGAAATTTCCCGAGGCGCGCCTCACCGTGATCGATGATTTCCGTTCCGGAGACTTCAAAAATTTACTCGGTTATCGCGGCGATGTGGTCGCGAAAAATCTCGCCGATCTCGACTGGCGCGCGCAATTCGGCGACGAAAAATTCGACGCGATTTTCCATCTCGCGTCGATCACCGACACGACGAATCACGACCAGTTCGAACAGGTGCATGACAACGTGGAGAGCTTTCGCCGGCTGCTCGCTTTCGCGCGGCCGCACAGCATGCGGATTGTTTACGCATCGTCCGCGGCCACCTACGGCGCGGCGAACGGCGTGAACGTCGAGACGGACACGGCCGCACCGGCGAATGTCTACGCTTTTTCGAAAGCGATCATGGACAACCTCGCGCGGCGCGCGGCGACGGAGGATTCCAATTGGAAGATTATCGGCCTGCGTTACTTCAACGTTTACGGCCCACGCGAGGCGCACAAAGGCATGCCCGCGAGCATGATCTTGCATCTCTCACGGCAGATGAAAGACGGGAAGGCGCCGCGCATTTTCAAGCACGGGGAGCAGAAGCGCGACTTCGTTTACGTGCAGGACATCGTGCAGGGAACGCTGCGGGCGCTGGAGGCGAAGAAGAGCGGAATTTACAATCTTGGTTCTGGTCAGGCGCGCTCTTTCAACGAGCTGATCGCGATTCTGAATGACTCGTTAGGCACGAACTTCGAACCGGAGTATTTCGACAACCCGCACGCGCATTACCAGAATCACACCGAGGCCGACCTGACCAATGTGCAGAAGTCGTTAGGCTACGAACCGGAGTTCCCGCTGGAAAAAGGCGTGGCTGATTACATGCGCTGGTTGTACCCCGCCTGACAAAACTTACCCAACTCATGAAAGCCAAACGCTCCAAAAGCCCGGAAGAGATCAATGCCGCGCTCGCCGCAAAAAAAGGTCCTGTCTCAAAATTCATCGCGAAGAATTATCGCCACTTTAACGCCGCCGCGTTGCTCGACGCGGCCAAGGGATATGAGGAACACCTCGCCGCCGGCGGCAAGATGTTGGTGACGCTCGCAGGGGCCATGTCGACCGCCGAGCTCGGCATTTCCTTGGCGGAGATGATCCGTCGCGACAAGGTGCACCTGATCGTCTGCACCGGTGCGAACCTCGAGGAGGATATTTTCAATCTCGTCGCGCACGCCCACTACGAGCGGGTGCCGCACTACCGGCAACTCACGCCCGCGGACGAGGAGGAACTGCTCGCGCGGCACATGAATCGTGTGACCGACACGTGCATCCCGGAGATGGAAGCGATGCGGCGGATCGAGAAGGCCGTGCTCGCAGAATGGATCGCAGCCGACCGGGCCGGAGAGCATTACTTCCCGCATGAGTTCATGTACAAGATTCTTCGCAGCGGGAAGCTGAAAAAGAGCTACCAGATCGACCCGAAAAATTCCTGGATGGTGGCGGCCTGTGAAAAGAATTTACCGATCGTCGTGCCGGGCTGGGAGGATGCGACACTTGGTAACATGTATGCGGCGGCGGTCATCCGCGGCGACGTGAAGAACGTGCATACCGTGCGCACGGGCATCGAATACATGACCTGGCTCGCAAACTACTACACGAAGAACGCGAAGAAGCTGCGCAACCGCGAGGGCTCAATCGGTTTCTTCCAGATCGGCGGAGGCATCGCCGGTGATTTCCCGATTTGCGTCGTCCCGATGCTCCACCAGGATCTAGAGCGCACCTCGGTGCCGCTCTGGGGTTACTTCTGTCAGGTCAGCGATTCGACGACGAGCTACGGCAGCTACTCTGGCGCCGTTCCGAACGAGAAAATCACTTGGGGCAAGCTCGCGCCTTCCACTCCGAAATTCGTGGTCGAAAGCGACGCCACGATTTGCGCGCCTTTGATCTTCGCCTGGGTGCTCGGGCAGTAAGTATTACGGCAAGTAGGCACTGTCCCGCATAAACCGGGAACTGCGCGACTTGTCGCCGTTAGGGAAGACGGATCGCCCGCTAACCCTAGCCTTCCCAGAAAAATTCGGTCGGACGTTCCATCTCCGCCCCGAGACTTCGGTTTACCGGACAACCAAGCGCGGTCTGCTCGAGCAATTCCCGCTGCGGATGATCCCTCGGCAACGGCACATGCACCTCGGTCGTCAGACGGCTGATCCGCCGCGGATCGCTCGCCATTTCCTTCGCGACACTCACGGTCATCCCTTTTAACTCCACACCGTGCCGCTCGCCCACGATCGCCATTGTGGTGGCGATGCAGGTGCCGAGCGCGGTCGCGATCAGATCGGTCGGGGAAAACGCTTCGCCTTTTCCCTGATTATCGGCCGGCGCGTCGGTCGCGATCTTCGCCTGAGAAGGCCCGTGGACCGCGTCGCAGTGCAGAGCGCCCGTGTAGCTGATCGAGATGTTAACCATCACAGAACTTCAACTCAGAGGATGCGGCGAGCAACGCCGGCGCCGAAAATTGGAAACGAGCGTCGTTAGGCGAGAAAGTAAAGCCCGGCGAGCGCCACGATGAAATACGGCACGAGCGCCGCAGCGCCGGGATACTCCTTCGCTATGCGCTGACCGAAAAAGAGCGCGAGCAATGCGAGCGCGGAAACAAACACCCCGTAAAAAGCGATCGCGGTGTCGTGCCGCACGAGGAGAAGCACACAACCGATCGCGCTGAGCGCGCCGGCCGCCAGCTCGAGCACGGTCAAGATGAAGAAGAGCAGCGGCACCAAGCCCGCGAGCGGGCCGGAAGAGAAATGTCCAGTGAGCCATTCGAGGTTGCCCTTGCGGTCGACGATTTTATCGATGCCCGACTGGAGAAAGCAGATAGCGAAGAGAGCGGAGATGAACAGCTGCACGAGTGTGAGGCCGCCGAATGGTGTGTGGAGATCAGGCATGGATGTGAGTGTAGC
>JBDTIQ010000120.1:0-15453 GCA_039936335.1 Chthoniobacterales bacterium | reverse complement strand
CATGATGCGGCGCTGAAACGCTTGCAGGATTGGATCGCGCTGCCCTCGATCGCGGCGGAAAATCTGAATTATCCCGCGGGCGCGGAACTGATGGTGAAAATGCTGAAGGACGCGGGCTTTCAGCGGGCGGAGATCGTGCCGACCGATGGCAAGCCGGGCGTCTTCGCGACGCTTGATGCCGGCGCTCCGATAACGGTCGGACTTTATTTCATGTATGACGTGAAGCAGTTCGATCCGAAGGAATGGTCGTCGCCGCCGTTGGCGGGAAAACTTGTCGACAAGCCTGGGCTCGGGAGAGCGATCGTTGGTCGCGGCGCCGTCAACCAGAAAGGTCCGGAGTCGGCGTTTCTCGCCGCGCTTCACGCCTTCAAAAGCTCAGGCCAAAAGTTACCGGTCAACCTCGTGCTCGTCGCGGAAGGCGAAGAGGAAATCGGCTCGCCGCACATCGGCCAGATCGTGCACAAACCGGAAGTGGAAGCCGCGCTCGCGAAGACCGTCGGCGTTTTCATGCCCTCTGCGATGCAGAGCGTCGATGGCGTCGTCACCGTCAGTCTCGGCGCGAAAGGCATCATCGAATGTGAGCTCACCGCTAGCGGTGAAAAATGGGGACGCGGCCCGGCGAAAGACATTCACTCGTCGCTCAAGGCGATGGTCGATAGCCCGGCGTGGCATCTCGTGCACGCGCTCGCTTCGTTAGTCTCGGCGGATGGCAACAACATCACGATCGAAAATTATCCAAAGCCGCTTCCGCTGACCGACGCGCAGAAAAAGATGATCGACGATGCCTCGAAACGTGAGGACGAAGCGCAGCGCAAAAAGGTTCTCGGTGTCCAGCATTGGATCGACGATCTCCCGTGGGAGAAAGCGCAGGAACGGCTCGAGTCGCAGCCGACGGTGAACATCGAAGGACTCGTCGCCGGCTACACCGGGCCGGGCGGGAAGACGATTCTGCCGCATCAGGCCGTCGCCAAACTGGACCTCCGCCTCGTGCCCGGAATGAAAGCGGACGCGGCGCTTGCGGCCTTGAAAGCACATCTCGCGAAACACGGCTTCGGTGACATCGAGGTGAACATGACCGGCGGTTATGATCCGACTACGACCTCGGCCGACGCGCCGCTGATTCAGGCGCAACTGCATGTGCTGAAAAACGCCGGGATCGATCCGCTCCTCTGGCCGTGGAACGCCGGTTCCTATCCGGGTTACGTTTTCACGAACGAGCCGCTCAAGCTGGCTTCGGGCCATTTCGGTCTCGGCCACGGCAGCGGGGCGCATGCGCCGGACGAGTATTACGTGATCGATTCGACAAATCCGAAGGTGCAAGGTTACGACGGCGCGGCGATGTCGTTCGTCGAATATCTTTATGAGTTGGCGAAGTAAGTCGTTCGGCAGGCATTTAGCCTAACGAATTACTGAGCCGTATCTTGATCGACCGGCGCTCTTATTTCGCCGGAACGGAGGCTGTGCACCGGCGGGAGCACAGCCCGGAAAGTCGCGCCATAGATGTCCCAGACCGTCAGGAAAAGTCCGCAAACGAGCGGACCGATGATGAATCCGATCGGTCCAAAAAGGAAAAGACCACCCAGAGTGCCGACGAGAATAAGGAGATCAGGCATCTTCGCATCTTTCCCGACGAGGCTCGGGCGCAGAATATTATCGACCGTGCCGACGACGGCCGCGCACCAAACGAGGAGCAAGACCGCAGTAAGCGTTTCGCCGGTGATGAACAGGTAAATGACCGCCGGCACCCAGATGAGCGCGGCGCCAATCCCGGGCACGACCGACAACACCGCCATGAGCGTTCCCCAGAACGTCGAGCCCTCGATTCCTGCCACCCAAAAACCGATCCCAGCGAGCGCGCCCTGAATGGCGCCGATGACAAGCGTGCCTTTGATCGTCGCGCGCGTCACTGAGGTGAGTCGGTCGAGGACGCGGACTTCTTCGTCGTGGCTCAGCGGGGTGTAATAAAGAATCTTCTCAATAATTTTTCCCCCGTCGCGGAGGAAAAAAAACATCGCGTAGAGCATGACAAAGAGGTTGAGAAGAAACGAGGCCGTGCCGGCGGTGAACTGGGTCGCGCCGGCGACGAGGAAGCCGCCGGCAGCTTTCGCCAACCGCGCGGCGCTCTCCACGATCTGAGCCTGCTCCGGGACGTAATCGGCCAGCGCGGGAAATCGCTGCACCAGCCAGTCGTGCGCATTAAAGGAAGTGGCGTCGCCGAAATGTTGTTGCAGCCACGGCAGCGCGTCGTTGCTGATCGCGATCGCCTGCCTAACGACGACGCCGACGAAAGCGCTGATTGGTCCGGCGACGAGAAAAAACAGGACAATCAGAGTAAGAACGGCGGCCAGCGATCTCCGCCCTCGGAGCAATCGCGTGAGCCAGCGATAGAGCGGTTGGCAGAGCCCGGCGAAGATCGCAGCGAGCAACAACGGATGGAGAAACGGCCAGATAACGGCGAGGAAAAGCGCCGAGACACCGAGCACAAAGAAGAGGACAAAAGCGGTGCGGAAGTTCGACCGCCGAATGCTGGAAGGTTCCATGGGCAGATTAAGGCGCTACCACACGACGGAGCGCGGTCGCTTCGGCCGCCACTTCGCGGAGCGCGGGGAGGAGTTGCGCGAGCGAGTGGCCAGCGCTCGTTGGCGCGAAGGCTGGCAGCGTCTCCTCGTGATCGCCCAAGCCGGAATCCTTCACTCCGCGCAGTTGGCGCTGAATCACTTCGCGAATGGCATTGGCATTATCGACCCCACGAAAGTAAGCGGTGTGCAGACTCTGGTTTTGCTCGGAGCCCTTGTGCTTCCGCCGCTGCGGTGCCGACCCGCCGGCGGTGTCGACTCGTAGATCGGCAATCCCGAGCGCTCGTTGGATCGGTCCCTGCGAAATCGAGATGTTTTGGATGTTCGCGAAGGTGATCGTCATTTCGCGCACATGGAGAATCCCTTCGCGTAACCGGAGGCTGCGATCGGTCACAAGATACCAGCGTTTCTCGAAATCCAGCCTAACGAGTGCGAGCCCGAGGAGCCGGCCGATCAGGAAAATGCCGATGACGATTTGCGGCAAACCAACCAGGAGAGCGGCGGGAAAATGAGGATGAGAAGTTTCGCGGAGGGCGATGAGCGGCCCGAGCTCCACGATCACGAGAGCGAGGAGGAGGCCGCCGGTTTTGACGCCCCAGAGAAAAAGGAGGTAGCGATAATAGTTAGGCGCGGCCCGGAAGCGCTCCGTGGTCCCTTCGTCGCCCGGAGGCGGCTCGGGGTCTCCCGGGATGCGGAGGAGCTGCTCGCAGAGCTCGCGGAAGGCGCTAAACATCGGAGGACGGCGCGCGTTTGCCTAACGACTCCCGCATCTGCCGGAGTTCGTCGCGGATGGTGTGAAGCAGTGCAAGCACTTCGGTGTTTGCATCGTCCGCGGCGCTGGCGATTCCGGTGGGTGAAACAGCGGCCGGCCGGGTGCCTGCATGATAGCCACGCATCCGCGTATAGAGGAAATCGCGGATCGCTTCGAAGTTCTTGAAACCTTCGATGACCAGTTCCGCATCGGACGAACCCGAGGCCGTTTGGATTTGAATATCGGCCAACCCGAGCCAGCGCTGGAGAAAACCGGAGCGGAGATGAATGTCCTGGATCCGCGCGTAAGTGAGATTGACCTCACGCCGGAAAAGAATGCCGACCCGCATGTGCACGCCTTCCTCGTCGAAAGTGTAGCGCAAGGTGTGATAGCGAAAATAAAGATAAGGCAGGAGCACAACGAGTCCCGGACCGGTCAGCAGCGCGCGGACGATGTAGAGCGTCCAGAGCGCGGGGTCGGGCGCGGAGAGCGCGAAGATATCTTTCGATTGGGGTGTCGCGACAGACATGCGTTCTCACTCTACAGAGCACCGAAACTTTCCGTAAAGCAGAACCAAAGAATCGGCGCGGGACGGAGGTCGTTCGCGAAACCGTGCGCGCCTCAGATCAGCGGAATGCTATGCGGAGCGCCCGTGCGCGTCGTCGTCGCGCGCGGGAGCGAATCCCACGCGACCCACACCAGTCGCCACGCGTAGATCACACCGATCAACGCAATGCCAAGCCAGGTCCACCCAAGACTGATTGAGATCACCTGATTCAAATGCGAGGCCACGTGATCGAGCGGCGCGGCGCCGTTCGTCGTCGTGATCGTAATCAGCGTCGAAGTTTTCAAGAGCGGATAAAGCAGCACGAGACTGCCGAGACAGATGGCCAGGCCAGTGAGGGGCGGCAACCAGCGCCAGTTCGGCTGCGCGAGATTAATCCAATGCTGCGCGAGGCAGACAAAAGCGATCACCAGAATCGGCAGGTGCAATGAATTCCAGAGCGGCACGAACTGCACCGCCGCGCCGTTCCGGTTCACGACCAGATACGGCAGGCTCGTGTGCCCCAGCCACCAAAGAATAAAGATCGATTGGATGATAATGCCCGCGATCGACCTCGAACGGCGAACCTGTTTCGCCTGGCGCTCCGGCGAAGGCAGCTGGCTCGGCTCCCAACCGGTCGTCCACTTTTCGAGCAGGTGAAATTTCCGCAGCCCTGCGTCGAGCGCCGCGAAGACAACGGTGAGGAAAAAGAGCGTCGGCAGGGCCAGGCCAAGCGAACGGTAAAGCACATGTCCGAGCTCACGCGCGGGATTCGTTGTCGGATTCAGGACGAGCGATGGCACGGCCGCCGGGATCAGGAGCAGAACGAGACTGACCTTCACCGCGATCCAGTAGAACGGAAAAAGGAGAGGCCCGATCAGTTGCCGTCCGAAGGTGACGGTGCGGTGTTCCCCTGGTAGCGCGACGCGACGAGAATCGGCGAGCCGTGTTGCTTGAGCAGCGCGCCGACTTCTTCATCGGTCAACGGCCGGCCGCGCTCGGCTGCGCGGTCTTCGATTTCGGATTGGAGATTGGCCGCGAGCTCAGCGGCGATGTCGTCGCGCTGCTTTTTCGGGAGCCAGAATTTGATGGCGGTGAGATAGCGATCGAGGAGTTGCATGGTTCGTTAGGTTTGGTGGTTAGATGATGCGGGTCAGTGAAGAATTGATCTGCTCGAGCTCGGCGAGGAGCTGCTTGAGGATGGCGCGGCCGTCGCGCGAAAGTTTGTAGAAGCGTTTTCGGCGGTTGTTTTCCTCGCGCCATTCGCTCTCGAGCAGGCCTTGGGTTTCAAGGCGGCGGAGGAGCGGATAGAGCGTGCCCTCGTCGATCTCCATCCCGAGCGCGGAGAGATCCTTGCGCAAGGTGTAGCCGTAATGTTCGTGCCGGAGCTGGGCGAGGACGGCGACGATGAGCAGGCCGCGGCGCAACTCGAGCCGGAGATTGTTAAAAAGATTGGGATCGGCGCTCATTACAATGTGCTATACACTATGTAACACACAGTATGTGTGAACCGGTATAGGACGTCAACCGCGAATTTTCCGCCAATCAATTCCTGGTGCGAAGTCGCCCGAGCGGACGAAGACCGCCCGGAAAATTGACTCCGCGCCTGACCTCAATGAGCTGCGCGGAAACTGGAGCGCCCCTCCTGCCGCACCGAGGATCGAAGCGGCTTCGCGTTAACTGGAGAAAAGCTGCTCGTCAGCCCTGCGCCGTCTGCGCCAGCAAAATCGCGAGCGCGACGAGTGCCCAAACACTCAGCCCCGTCACGACCAGAAAAACCGCGATCTCGACGAAGTAGCCGTGATGATTCTTTTCATCGAGATAATCGCTACCGATCTGACGGAAAGCGTGCAGCTCCTCCGCGTTGGCGACCGGAAGTTGCCGGCCGGTTGCGACGAGTTCTTCGGTCGCGGTCTGGAAGTGATAATCCGTCTGCGGATGCGTGGGTGCAGTGGTGCGGAGGCGAGCGTCGTGACGCGCGCGAGACTGGCTAAGATTGAATTGAGGTAGTGATTTCATGTGTTCTGTCGTTTTGCATTTCGCGATACCCGAAGGTTGTTCGGATAACCCGAGGCGAACGCCGCGGGGAAAATTCAGCCTTGTTTGGCCAGCGCGTGATCGGCTGACGGCTGCGATGTGTGCGCGAGCTATGCAGCCTGCCGGGAAACGGCGGCGCAAAAGAGAGCGCTGATCATTTTCATCTTGGCGTTACTAATAGCGAATTCTGTGCCTGTCGAACGTCCGGCGCGAAAAAAGCCATAAGCAGCCATCGGAGAGCGGTTAGTGGGAGAAGATTTTTCTCTGGTTTGCCACCCTGTCTCTCGTGAAGGACGCTCCGGCAGAGCGATGGAAACCTCGTCCGGACATTTGACCCGCTGCGCCGCGACCCGCTTGATCGTCGGCACCGGCGCCTCTTTTTTGCTCTCGTCGACCGTGAATGCTGCCGACAAAACCGATGAAATCCAAATGCGCGCGATTCCTTCGACGGGCGAAAAGTTACCGGTCGTCGGTCTTGGCAGCTGGCGGACGTTCGACGTCGGCGAATCAGCTGCCGAGCGCGCGCCGCTCAAGGAGGTGCTCCGGCGTTTCGTCCAGTTGGGCGGCAAAGTCATCGACAGCTCGCCGATGTATGGCCGGGCCGAAGCCGTCATCGGCGACCTCACGGCTAAGCTGCAGCTGCGCGATCAGCTTTTCCTCGCCACGAAAGTCTGGACGACGGGCCGGCAGGCCGGGATCGACTCGATGGAACGCTCGCTCTCCCGGCTGCGAACGAAGCGGCTCGATCTCATGCAAGTGCATAACCTGGTCGATCTCGAGACGCAGCTCGCCACGCTGCGCGCTTGGAAAGAAGAGGGCCGGATTCGTTATCTCGGCATCACGCATTACACCGACAGCGCATTTCCCGAGGTCGAGGAAATCCTCCGGCGGGAAAAACTCGATTTCCTGCAGATTAACTACTCGATCGACGATCGCGCGGCGGACGAGCGCATACTGGCGCTGGCGCGCGAGCGTGGCGTTGCGGTGCTGATCAACCGGCCGTTTGCGAGCGGCGGACTTTTCCGGCGTGTGCGCGCGAAGCCGATGCCGGAGCGGGCCGCGGAGTTCGACTGCAAATCGTGGGCGCAATTATTCCTGAAGTGGATCGTCGCGAACCCAGCCGTGACCTGCGCGATCCCGGCGACGGGAAAAGTGGCGCATCTCGAGGACAACATGGCAGCCGGTCGCGGCCGGTTGCCGGAGGAGAAAATGCGCGCGCGGATGGTGCAGCTCCTTGCGGCTGCCTAACGAGTGATGACCGCGCCGCTCCGTCTCGCGATGTGGTCCGGCCCGCGCAATATCTCGACGGCAATGATGCGCTCGTGGGGCAATCGCGCCGATACAGTTGTGATTGACGAGCCACTTTATGCTTTCTACCTGCACGCGACGGGTAAGAAACATCCTGGCGCCGACGAAGTGATCGCGAGCGACGAGACGGATTGGCGGAAAGTAACGGCGAGCCTAACGAATGAAACTTCCGCGGGGAAAAGCATCATCTACCAGAAGCAGATGACGCATCATCTGCTCCCACAGGTGGATCGCGCATGGATCGCCAGCCTGACGAATTGCTTCCTGATCCGCGATCCGGCCGAAGTGATCGCGTCCTACCTTCGCAAGAACGATGATCCGGAGGTGGAAGACGTTGGCTTTGTGCAACAGGTCGAGATCTTCGATTGGGTGCGCGCTCGCTCGGGAAAAATCCCGCCGGTGATCGACGCGCGCGATGTGCTTGAGAATCCCGAGCGCATGCTGCGACTCCTGTGCACAGCCGTTGGGGCTCCGTTCGATTCCGCGATGCTGAGCTGGCCGCCGGGTTTGCGCGAGACGGAAGGGGTCTGGGCGAAACATTGGTATGGCGAGGTGGCGCAATCGACCTCGTTTGCGTCGCCCCGGCCTAACGAGACGCGGGCGCCCGATCGTCTCCGGTCGGTTTATGAACGCTGCCGGGAATGTTATGAGCATCTTCTGCCCCATCGCTTGCGCTAAGCATCGCGCTTGTCATCCTGAGCGAAGCGAAGAACCTCACAAGCGTCTCTCGGTGTTTTATGGAAAACGACGGTCGCACAACACTTGCGAGGTCCTTCGACTCCGCTGCGCTCCGCTCAGGATGACAAGATTAGATGCTCCAGCAATTTAACGAAAAGAACCGCGACCTGATAGTGAACATCAACGGGCGCCTGCTGCCGCGCGACGAGGCGAGCGTCAGTCCATTCGATTCCGCGGTGCAGGGCGGCGACGCGGTTTGGGAAGGCCTGCGGCTTTATCGCGGACGCATCTTCAAGCTGGAGGAACATCTGGCGCGGCTGCGCCGTTCCGCGACCGCGCTTTCCTTCACGAAGATCCCGCCTAACGAGGAGTTGATCGAAGAAATCCGTCGCACCCTGGCTGCGAATGGGATGAACGACGGCGTCCACATCCGACTCACGCTCACCCGCGGCGAGAAGGTCACCTCCGGCATGGACCCGCGCCTCAACCAGCGCGGCCCGACGCTCATCGTGCTCGCGGAGCACAAGGCACCGGTTTATGCGACGACCGGGTTGTCGCTCATCACGAGCAACATTCGCCGACCGCCGCCGGAGATTCTCGACCCGCAGATTCACCACGCAAATTTGCTCAACTCCATCCTCGCAAAGATCGAAGCGAACGAGGCCGGCGCCGACGATGCGCTCATGCTCGACACGCGCGGCTTCGTCGCCGAGACGAACGCGACGCACTTGTTTCTCGTTAAAGAAAATACGGTCGCGACGAGCCGGGTCGCCGCTTGCCCGGCGGGGATCACGCGCGCCACGATCCTCGAGATTTGCGCGGCGGAAGGAGTCGATTGCGCCGAGCAGGATATCACGGTCGAACGGTTCTACGAAGCCGACGAAGTCTTCTGTTCCGGCACGATGGGAGAGCTGGCCGGCGTCACGAAAATCGACGGCCGCCTGATCGGGGAGGGGGAAATCGGTCCGATGACGAAACGGTTGAGCGCGCTCTACGGGCGACGCACTGCGAGCGAAGGCACCGTCGTCATCCCGAGCGAAGCGTAGCGGAGCCGAGGTATCCCGTGGAGCAGTCGTGAAGCTCCGCCGCGAATTTCTGCCGGAAAACTTCGATCGTAGAACTGATCCGCGGCGGAGCTTCCCAGCGGCTTCACGGGATCCCTCGACTGCGTTCCGCTCTGCTTCACTCCGCTCGGGATGACGGCGCACGCGCGTTGACGCTTTTCTTCGCGATGGGTACTCTCCTGCTCGCGCCACTTCGCTTCGCGCCTCATCCTTCAATGCCGCAGCCTAACGAAGATCATGTGCTCGATCTCCTCCGCGATGTCGGGCTCGTGACGCGCGCGCAAATCGACGACGCGCGCGCACGGCTTAATGGCACGATCAGCATCGTCGACGTGCTTGTGCGCGACGGCGTCGTCTCGCAGGTCGACATCTCCCGCAGCCTCGCCGGCCACGCGCACATGCAGTGGATCGACCTCGCCGAAATGGTCGTGCCGCCGGATGTGATCGCCGAAATCAAACCGGCCATGGCGCGGCGTTTCCGCATGATCCCGATCGCGCGGAACGAGACCGGCCTCGTCGTCGCGACCGGTGATCCGTTTGATTTCGATAGCATCGACAGCCTGACGTTTTTGCTGAAACACGAGGTCGAGATCGTCTGCACGAGCCCGGGTAAAATCCGTGAAGCGCTCGTGAAATATTACGGCATCGCGGATGAAGCGGCCGACAACTTGTTGCGCCAGATTGGCGAAGTCGAGCTCGGAGATCTCGAAGTGGAAGGCGCGGAAGGCGGCAGCGGCGACGCGCCGATTGTGCGGATGGTCTCGATGTTGCTAGTCGAGGCGCAAAAATTGGGCGCGAGCGATATTCACCTCGAGCCGCTCGAGAAAAGTTTCCGCGTCCGGTTTCGGATCGACGGCGTGCTCCAGGAGATGCAATCGCCTCCGAAGAAGTTGCAATCGGCGATCATCAGCCGGCTCAAAATCATGACCGGCTCGATGAGCATCGCGGAGAAACGGCTCCCGCAGGACGGCCGCATCCAGGTGAAGATGGGGAAGAAGTCGATCGACCTGCGCGTTTCCACCATCCCGACAAATCACGGCGAGAGCATGGTCATGCGTCTGCTCGACAAGACGAGCTTGCTCCTCGGTTTGCCGGAGCTCGGTTTTCTGAGCGACGACCAGGAAGTGTTTGAGCGATTGCTGCGCGCGCCGGACGGAATTTTGCTCGTCACCGGCCCGACCGGCTCGGGAAAAACGAGCACGCTTTACGCGTGTCTGAATTACATCAACAAGCCGGATCGCAAGATCATCACCGTCGAGGAACCGGTCGAGTATCAGATGAACGGGATCAATCAGGTGCAGGTAAACTCGGAGATCGGAATGACTTTTCCGGCCGCGCTCCGGTCGATCCTGCGCCAGGCGCCGAACATCATCATGATCGGTGAAATCCGCGATCTTGAGACAGCCTCGATCGCGACGAACGCGAGCCTGACCGGTCACCTCGTCTTTAGCACGCTGCATACGAACGACGCGCCCTCCGCGATCGCGCGTCTCATCGATATCGGCGTGCAGCCCTTTCTGGTCGCGACCTCGATCCGCGCGATCATGGCGCAGCGACTCGTGAGGCGCCTCTGCGCGAACTGCAAAGAGCCCGGGCAACTTTCCGAAGCGGAGCTGCGCGCGCTCCGGATCGAAGCGTCGCAACTAGGCGAGGCGAACGTGATGCGCCCGGTCGGTTGCGAGCACTGCCGTCAGACCGGCTACAAAGGGCGGATCGGAATCTTTGAGCTCTTCGAGATCGACGACGAGGTGCGGCACATGGTGAACAACCGGGCCTCGACCCTGGTGCTACGCCAGCGCGCCCGCGAACTCGGGATGCGCACCCTGCGCGAAGACGGCGTGCGCAAAGTGCTCGCTGGCCTCACGAGCGCGGAGGAAGTGATCTCGATCACGCTGGGAGACGCGAACTGATGAGCGGCCCGATTCCGCTTCCGGGGAGCACAGGCCGCTGGCCTGTTGTTGGAGGCGGCTCGCTTCCAACGTGGACGCGGGATGGCGCCAAGGAATCGCCTCCGGGTCTTACCGTCAGCTCAGCTCCACCGGTTGCGCTCCGCGCAAAACGCATTTGGCCAGCGGCCAAACGCGGACAGGCGAGCCGCCTGTGCTCCCCGGAATCCGTCCGGTCGCTTTCCGGCCTAACGAATGAATAACGAACGCATCGCGGATCTTTTCATCGACCAGGGCCTGATGGATCGCGCCCAAGCCGAAGACGTCCTGCTCGAGACGACGCAGAACGGTAAGTCGATCGACCAGGCGATGGTCGACAACGGGATCGTCGACGAAGCGGAGTATTACCAGACGCTCGCGGACGCGCTCAGCACCGAGGTCGTCGACCTGAACGCGATCGAAATTTCGCCACCGATTTTGAAGTTAATCCCAGCTGGTCTCGCGCGTCTGCATCGCGCGTTGCCGATCGGCGTTCAGGACAATGCGATCCGCGTCGCGCTGGCCGATCCGCTCGACATGCAGACGATCGAAGATCTGCGTTTCGCGCTCGGGCACGATCTGCAGGTCATGGTCGCGCCGACCACGCAGATCGAGGAGCGGCTGAAGAAACACTACGGCGAAGACACCTCCAGCATGGAGGAAATCCTCAAGCAGCTCGGCGAGACCGGCGAGTTGATGACGCTGGCCGGCGACGCCGCGACCGGCAGCCATGTCGAAGCCGAAGCGAACGCGACGCCGATCATTCGCTTCGTCGATCTGATTTTGTATCAGGCGATCCAGGACCGGGCGAGCGACATCCATTTCGAGCCGTTCGAGAACGAGTTCAAAGTTCGTTACCGCGTCGATGGCGCGCTTTACGAAATGGCGCCGCCGCCGCGGCATCTCGCGCTCCCGGTGATCTCGCGCGTCAAAGTGATGGCAAACATGAACATCGCCGAGCGCCGGCTCCCACAGGACGGCCGCATCCAGAAGAACATCGCCGGTCGCCACGTCGATCTGCGTGTCTCGACTTTGCCGACGCAGTTTGGGGAAAGCGTTGTGCTCCGCGTGCTCGATCGCTCGACCGTGAACCTCGATCTCGAGGCGCTGGGGATGCCGCGATACATCTTGGATCACATCCTCGAGGTGATAAATCGGCCGAACGGAATTTTCATCGTGACCGGCCCGACCGGCTCCGGGAAAACGACGACGCTTTATTCCTGCCTCAGGAAAATCAACACGATCGACTCCAAACTTTTGACCGCAGAAGAACCGGTCGAATACGACCTCGAAGGCGTCATGCAGGTACCGGTGAACGACGCGATCGGTTTGAATTTCGCGCGCGTGCTCCGCGCGTTTCTGCGGCAGGATCCAGACCGGATCATGGTCGGGGAAACGCGAGATCTCGAGACGGCGCAGATTGCGATCCAGGCGTCGCTCACGGGGCACCTTGTTTTCACGACCTTGCACACAAACGACGCGCCCGGTGCGGTCGCGCGGCTCATCGACATGGGCGTCGAGCCTTTCCTGATTTCCTCGACGCTCGACTCCGTTCTGGGTCAGCGTTTGCTCCGCAGCATTTGCGAGGAATGCAAAACGGCTTACGAGCCTAACGATTCGCTCCTGCTGCAACTTAATCTCACGCCGCGCGAGATCGGCGATCGACAGTTCTACTACGGCGCTGGCTGCGAGCGCTGCAACCGCACCGGCTACAAAGGCCGCATCGGCATCTACGAGCTGATGAAGATGAACGACCCGGTGCGCGAGCTGATCAATCAGCGCGCGCCGTCGGTCGTCTTGAAACAGAAGTCGATCGAGCTCGGTATGACGACGCTACGGCAGGACGGCATCCGGAGCATTTTCGAAGGGCACACCACGATCGAGGAAGTGCTCAAATACACGTGAGCTGTGTGCCTAACGACAAGGTGTCACAAAAAAATCGTCATCCCGAGCGGAGCGAGGGATCGCACAAGCGTTGTTCGACTTCACTCCAACGACCGGCATTCCAGCGACGCTTGCGAGATCCCTCGACTCCGCCGCGCTTCGCTCGGGACGACAAACTTTGCCTTAGCGGTCTCCGCAAGGCTCGACACTTTTTTGCGCGCATCCTAGTTTTTCGTCGCGTGAAGACTCTGCCGTATGCCCAGATTTAACTACATCGCCCTCGACGCCCGCGGCCAGGAATCGAGCGGCTTGCTCGAGGCCACTTCGAGCAACGACGCCATCGGGCAATTGCGTCAGGCCGGCTATTTCCCGACGAGCGTCTTCGAGGAAGGGCAGGGCGGCGCGGCGGAAAAGGAGGCGCGCAAAAGCGCAAAAGTCGCTACCAAATCCGCGTCGAAAGCAAAGAGCAAAGGCATCGTCATCTACCAACGCAAAACCGTGAAGGCGAAGACGCTAATGGTTTTCACCCGGCAACTTGCGACCCTGATCGACGCCGGTCTGCCGCTGCTCCGCGGCCTCAACGTGCTCGGCAAACAGGAGAAGGACCCGGTTCTCAAAGGGACGATCGATCAGCTCGCCGACGCGGTGCAAGGCGGCAGCACTTTCTCGGAAGGACTCGCGCAGCATCCGCGGATTTTTAACAAGCTCTTCGTCAACATGGTGAAAGCCGGCGAACTCGGCGGCGTCCTCGAGCTCGTCCTCGGACGGCTCGCGGAGTTCCAGGAGAAGGCGCAGAAGGTCAAAAACAAGGTCAAGTCCGCCATGATTTATCCGGTCATCGTGCTCTGCCTCGCGATGATCATCATGGCGTTCCTGCTTGTCTTCATCGTGCCGAAGTTTGAGTCGATCTTCCACGACATGCTCGGCGACAAACCCCTCCCGGGCATCACGCGTTTCGTCATCGGTGTGAGCCGGATTTTCCAGAATCACTGGCTGATTTTGATCGGCGGCGTGATCGCGGTGATCGCCGCGTATCGCTTCGTTTCCAAAACCACGAAGGGCCGGGAAGTGATCGACCGCATGGCGTTGCGCGCGCCGCTCTTCGGTGATCTCACGCGGAAGAGCACGATCTCGCGTTTCGCGCGCACGCTCGGGACACTTGTGACAAGTGGTGTCCCGATCCTCCAAGCGCTCAACATCACCAAAGAAACCGCCGGCAACGTCGTCCTCGCCGATGCGATCACGCAGGTGCACGATTCGGTGAAAGAAGGAGAGTCGATCGTGCAACCGCTCGAGGCGAGCCACGCGTTTCCGCCGATGGTCATCAGCATGATCGACGTCGGCGAAGAGACCGGGCAGTTACCGGAGATGCTGCTGAAAATTGCGGAGGTTTACGACGACGAAGTCGATAACTCGGTGGCCGCGCTCACTTCGATGCTGGAGCCGATTATGATTGTGTTTCTCGCGCTCGTCGTCGGCACAATTGTGATCGCGCTCTTCATGCCGTTGATCAGCATTATCGGAGGGTTGCAGGCGCAGAGTTAACGATGCGCTGGCCGAGGTGTAGCGGCGGCCATGTTGGCCGCAGAACGTCAGAGGGAGCGGGCGACACGCCCGCCTCTACAAAGGGCTTCACGATCGTCGAAGTCTTGGTCGTGATGGCGATCATTTTGGTGCTCGCGGGATTGGTTCTCGGGACAAGTAGCTACGTGCATAATAAAGCCGCGCGCTCACGGGCCGAGGCCGAAATCGCGGCGATGTCGGCGGCGCTGGAAAACTACAAGGCGGATAATGGAGTTTATCCTTCGGATAGTTCGTCTACCGATATTCTCGATGCCCGAACCGCAACGCCAAACTTCCCAAGTTACCAAGCTTCCAGCGCGATACTCTATCAAGGTCTGTCAGGCGACACGAATGGCGATGGCCTACCAGACAGCAGCGCCAAATCTTACATGCCATTCAAGTCGAATCAGATCGGTGACTCCGGTAAAGCGACTACTTACCTCAAAGATCCATTTGGTAACAGCTACGGGTATTCTACCGCAGGTCAGGCGGCGAGCGCATCGGGGAAGGCACAAGTGATCGGCTACAATCCCACCTTCGATCTCTGGAGCACTGCTGGGTCAACCAACGGCACCGGTCAGGCAGGTTGGGTCAAGAACTGGTAGCGCACCATCCCCGTCATCCTGAGCGAAGCGCAGCGGAGTCGAAGGATCCCGCCGGGCATCCCTTCAGCTCAATCTCGAAAAACCTGCGTGCACCAGCTTATCGCTGGGCGACTCATGGGTCTTGGCAAAAGGCTCATCGCGGAAGATGAGAAACGCTTCGACGCCTTCTCGACCGCCTGCTGACAATGGCATATCCTGACGAAGAGCGTCGGGCAGCGCCCGCGAGGTCCCTCGCTCCGCTCGGGACGACAAGTGTTGTCGTTTAGCCTAACGGCTCGACTACTTCTTCCCCATCAAATCCAGCACCGCAGTCGTCACGCCGATGATGCCGATCTTGATCGTCGGTTCCGGCACGGGAGCGAATTTGCTCGAATGCAAACTCGGGAGCGGTTCGCCGCTCTTTTCGCTCGCCGCAATCTTCTCCGGCGCGACGGCGCCAATCCAGAAGTCGCACGCTGGAATCGAGTGATCCGGCAGGCTGTACTCGGAGAAATCTTCGCCACCCATCGTCGGATCTT
>JBDTIQ010000119.1:0-13018 GCA_039936335.1 Chthoniobacterales bacterium | reverse complement strand
GAGCGCCTGACGTTTCACGAAATCCCGACGAACGAGCCGTGGTGCCGCGATCACGGGCCGATTTTTCTCACGCGCGCCGAGGAGCCGCGGCTTGCGGTGGTCGATTGGGATTACAACGCCTGGGGCGGGAAGTATCCGCCGTGCGATCTCGACGATGTCGTGCCGACGCGGGTCGCGGCGGAGCTGGAGCTGCCGGTTTTTTATCCGCGGATGATTCTGGAAGGTGGCTCGATCGAGGTGAACGGCGCGGGGGCGCTGCTCACCTCGGAAAGCTGCTTGCTGAATCCGAATCGCAATCCGCAACTGAACCGGGAGCAGATTGAGGAGCGGCTGCGGGACTTCCTCGGCGTGCGCCAAATTCTCTGGCTCGGCGAGGGCATTGAGGGCGACGACACCGATGGGCACATCGACGATCTGACGCGTTTCGTGAACGAACGGACGGTGGTGACGGTCGCCGAAACGAATGAGTCGGAGCCAAACTTTGCGCCGTTGCAGGAGAATCTCTCGCGGCTCCGTGACCTAAGGATAAGCGGTCAGCCGCTTCAGATTATCGAGCTGCCCATGCCGACGCGGATCGAGCGGGAAGATCTGCGGTTGCCGGCGAGCTACGCGAATTTTTACATCGCGAACACGAGCGTGCTGCTGCCGACTTTTGCCGATCCGAAGGATGAGGTCGCCGCGGAACTTTTGCAGAGCGCGTTCCCGAGTCGGCGAATCGTCTCGATCGATTGCCGCGAGCTGATTTGGGGCCTCGGCGCCTTCCATTGCCTCACCCAGCAGCAACCGCGTGCGAGCGGCCGCTCATGAACCTGAGACAAAAAATCGGCAAAGCATTCGACCCCGACTTCGTCCGTTACGTGACGCAGCGCGGTCAGGCAATCCTGCGACGCTCGATCACGGTCGAGCAGGTGCTCGCCCAGGTGGATCAGGAAAACCTGGCCGCCCTAAAGACAAAATATTTCCGGGCGGAGGAAAAAGTTCAGCCGCCGAAATACCTCAACGAAGAAGAATGGGTGCGAAAGAATCTGCGCCGGGCGCGCGATTGCGGCCTCACCCCGGCCCCGCCGAAACGTCGCGTGCTCGATCTCGGGTGCGGGGTGGGCTGGTTTCTGCTCGTTGCGCGCGCGCTCGGTCACGACGCCCACGGGCTCGATCTCGAAGGTCACCCGATCTATCGCGAAATGACCGCGCTTCTCGGCATTCCGCGGACGATTCATGAGATCAAACCCTATGAGAGGCTGCCGGCGGAAATTCAGGGCTACGACCTCGTCAGCGCTTACATGACCTGCTTCAACCGCTATCCCGATGGAGGCGAATGGAGTCCGAAGGAATGGCGCTTTTTTCTCGACGATCTGGAGGCGCGCCTGAATCCCGGGGCGACGATTTGCCTCGAACTAAACCCGCGCGCCGATGGCACTCCGATTGCGGGTGACGTGCGGAGCTGGTTTGAGGAACGCGGCGCGCGCGTGATTTTCGGTCGGATTCTCTTCCCGCCGGAGCGCCGGACGAGGCCGGTTCGTTAGTCTGCGACGGGCGCGGGTTTGAAACCGCTTTTCAAGATCGCGTTATGGATCGCCGGCACGTGCGTCTTCCGCGCGTCGAAAGTCACCCAGACGTTTTCGCTTTTCGGATCGGCGATAACTTCCTTCACGCCGTCGATCTTCATGAGCGGCTCGCGCAACGCCCGCACACACTCGTCGCCCTCAGTCGCGATGTCGATCCGTTCGAGGACGGGTTTGTCGGCGGTGTCGTGCAGATTATGCGGGTCGGCTGGGTCCATGCCTTAACTTCGCTTCTCAGCCAGCTGACGGTTGCGTAGCACGCGCTCCAGCACAGCCCAGACGTTGTCCGCGAGAATCTTCTGTCCGCTCGCATTGGGATGGATCATGTCGTTCTGATTCAACGCCGGATCGCCCGCGACGCCCTGGAGGAGAAATGGAATCAGCGCCGCGCGGTTGCGAGCCGCCAGCCTCGGAAACAGCGCGCCGAATTGCGCCAGATAATCCTCGCCGCCCGCGATCGGCAACTGCATCCCGGCGATCACGATCTGCACCTGCGGATAACGCTTCCGCGCGAGATCGATTATCGCCTGCAGGTTTGCCTCGATCTGCGCCACAGGCACGCCGCGGAACGCGTCGTTGATGCCGAGTTCGAGCAGGAGCACGTCGACGTGGTGGTGCAGAAGCTGCGGCAACCGGCGCAGTCCGCCGCTCGTCGTGTCGCCGCTCACGCCGGCATTCATCACAACAAGATTGCTCCCGGTGGACTCCGCTCTTTTCGTGAGGAGTGCGGGATACGCTTCGGATCTTTTCAATCCGTAACCAGCCGAAAGACTGTCGCCGAGCACGAGGACCGTGGGCGCTTTCGCGAGCGCGGTCGTGGCTGTGAGGCCGAAGCAAAGGAATGGAAGGAGAGGATGCATGGAGGACGTTCGACGCCGCGGCTTCGCTAAATGTTCATGGCTTGCCTCAGCTTGACGCGCGTTCTACAGGTAACTCCCGCCGCTTCCCGCCGGCACCCAACCTCAACTCACAACCTCTCTTTTTATTATGGCAAATATCGGCATCAACGGCTTCGGCCGCATCGGGCGTAACGTTCTGCGCGCCATGTCTCAGGACCAGGTCGCGCAAGTCCAGGCGATCAACGATCTCACTGACACGCACACGCTCGCGCATCTTCTGAAGTGGGATTCCGTGCATGGGAAATTCGACGGCGAGATCAGCTACGACGACGAGAACATCATCGTGCGCGGCCAGAAAATTAAGATCCTGAAAGAGCGCGACCCGGCGAAGTTGCCGTGGAAAGACCTCGGTGTGGATGTCGTGCTCGAATCGACCGGTTTCTTCACCGCGCGCGACAAAGCCGAATTGCACATCAAAGGCGGCGCGAAAAAAGTGCTGATCAGCGCCCCGGCGAAAAACCCGGACGCGACGATTTGCCTCGGCATCAACGACGATATCTACGACGCGGCGACGATGAACATCATCTCGAACGCGAGCTGCACGACGAACTGCCTCGCGCCGCTCGCCAAGGTGCTGAACGACAAGTTCACGATCGTGAACGGCTTCATGAGCACGATCCACAGCTACACGAACGACCAGCGGATTCTCGATCTGCCGCATGAAGATCTCCGGCGCGCGCGGGCGGCCGCGATCAGCATTATCCCGTCAAGCACGGGCGCGGCGAAAGCGATCGGCGAAGTCCTCCCCGCTTTGAAAGGAAAGTTAAACGGCGGCGCGTTTCGCGTCCCGACACCGGACGGCTCGGTGACCGATTTCACCGTGATTCTCGAGAAAGAAGCGACGGTCGAAGCGATCAACGACGCTTTTAAAAGAGCGGCCGGCGATGCGAGCTACAAAGGTGTGCTCGAATTCAGCGACGACCCGCTCGTCCTGCAGGACATCGTGGGCAACCCACACTCGTGCATTTTCGACAGCAAACTCACGATGTCGCAGGGCAAGTTTGTGAAAGTGGTCGGCTGGTATGACAACGAGTGGGGCTACAGCAACCGCTGCGTCGAGATGCTGGAGTTGATCGGCAGCTAAAACTCGTGCTCCTACTCGTGATCGTGCTCGTAATCGAATCCACCTTTATAACCTTGAGCGAATGAAGCAGCGAGCACGAGCACGAGTAGGAGCACGAGTATGAGCAAAGCGCTCTTCGATCATGAGAAGCTGAACGTCTCTCAGGCCGCCATCGCCTTCTGCGGGTGGGTCGGTGAGTTTCTCGATCAAACTACGGGGAAAACCGCCGCCAAGGACCAGCTCGATCGAGCCTCGACGAGCATCCCGCTCAACATCGCGGAGGGAAATGGCAAGTTTTCCGGACGTGATCGCGCGCGCTTTCTCGAGATAGCGCGAGGATCAGCCTTGGAATGTGCGGCGTGCCTGGATGTCCTCGTAGCTCGTAGGATTTCGACGGTCGAGATTGTGGCGCCGGCAAAGGAGCGTCTCGTTGCGATTGTTCAGATGTTGGTTGGAATGTTGCGGCGCTTTTCTGAACGAGCAGAAGCTCTTCGCGAGGACGAAGGGGATTATGGGATCGATTATGAGCAGGAGAGTTATGGAATCGATTATGAGCACGATTACGAGCAGGAGCACGAGTCGAAGTGAATAAACTCACCATTCGCGATCTCGATGTCCGCGGGAAACGCGTCCTTGTCCGCGTCGATTTCAACGTCCCAACCGAAGAGCGCGATGGCGAGATCGTCATCACCGATGACACGCGCATCCAGAAAAGCTTGCCGACAATTAAGTATCTCCGCGAACAGGGCGCGCGGACGATTCTGCTGGCGCACTTCGGCCGGCCGAAAGGGAAGCCGGTCGAGAAATACTCGCTCCGGCCGGTCGGCATGGCGCTGCACAACCTGCTCAACCACTCGGTCGCGTTCAGTCACGACTGCATCGGCGCCGACGCGGAAGCGATCGTGCAAGACATGAACGACGGTGACGTCACGCTGCTCGAAAACGTGCGCTTTTACGCGGGCGAAGAAGCAAACGACCCGAAATTTGCCGAGTCGCTCGCGCAACTCGGCGACGGCCTTTACGTAGACGACGCCTTCGGCGCGGCGCATCGCGCGCATGCCTCGACCGCGGGAATTACCAAGTTCGTTAGGCAAGCCGCCACGGGCTTCCTGATGGAGAAGGAATTAAAATATCTCCACGAAGAACTCGCGCAGCCGGCGAAGCCGTTTCTCGTCATCATGGGCGGCGGGAAGGTTTCCGATAAGATCGGTGCGATCAAAGCGCTGATGGAAAAGGCCGACACGTTTCTGATCTGCGGCGCGATGGCGAACACTTTTTTCAAAGCCGAGGGAATCCCCGTTGGTGCAAGCCGGGTCGAAGCTGACAAGCTCGATCTCGCGCGCGAGTTGCTCGAGCTCGCGCAGCAAAAAGGAGTGAAGCTCGTGCTACCGGTCGATGTGCTGGAGACCGATGAAATCAAAGCCGGCGCCGCGACCCACATGACCGGACGGCTCTCGCCTAACGAGGGCGTGCGCGACGGCTGGCAGGCGGTCGATCTCGGGCCGGAGTCGATCAGGCTCTTCCAGGAGGAGATCGCGAAAGCGAAGACGATTTTGTGGAATGGCCCGCCGGGGATTTTCGAGATTCGCGATTTCGCTGCGGGCACGAACGCGGTCGCCGAAGCGATGGCGAAATCTGACGCTGTGACGATCATTGGCGGGGGCGATTCCGTGACCGCGGTGAAGCAGGCCGGTTTGGCGGATAAGATGACTTTCATTTCCACCGGTGGTGGAGCGTCGCTCGAGCTGATCGAGGGGAAAGAGCTGCCTGGCGTGGCCGCCCTGACGAACAAATGAACGACTCCCGCACTTGTCATCCCGAGGCGGCGGAGCGCGACGAGGGACCTCGCAAGCGTTCGATCGACGTTGTCCTGCGGGGTCGGAATCGAGCGACGCTTGCGAGGTCTTTCGACTCCGCTGCGCTTTGCTCAGGATGACTGCTCTCCACGCCTAACGGATTCCTTATGCGCAAAAAAATCATCGCCGCGAATTGGAAAATGCACATGACTCAGAGCGAGTCGGAAGCATTCATCACCACCTTCCTGCGCGAGATCGACGATCTCGACGCGGTCGAAATCGTGATCGTGCCGCCGTTCACCGCGATCCCGAAAGTCTCCGAGCTGCTCGCGCAAACGCAGAACATCAAGGTCGGTGCGCAGAATATGTATTGGGAGCGGAGCGGCGCGTTCACCGGCGAGATCAGCCCGGCGATGTTGCGCGAGCTTTTCGTGCGCTACGTCGTGCTCGGGCATAGCGAACGGCGCGCGATGTTTGGTGAAACGGATGAGAGCGTGAACCGAAAGGTGCACGCGGCTTACGAGGAACTTTTGCGGCCAATCGTCTGCATCGGCGAGACCCTGGCGCAGCGTGAAGCTGGGGACGTCGAGAAGGTTTTATCGACCCAGCTCCGCGGCAGTCTTGCGAACGTCGGTGCGAAAGAAATGCACGAAACTGTGATCGCCTACGAGCCGATTTGGGCGATTGGCACGGGCAAAACCGCGAGCGCGGCGCAGGCGCAGGAAGCGCATGCCTTCATCCGCAAAACGCTCGCGGCAATGTCTGATGAGGCGACCGCTGATAAGGTGCGCATCCAATACGGCGGGAGCGTGAAGCCGGATAATGCGCACGAGCTTCTCTCGCAGCCCGACATCGACGGCGCGCTCGTCGGCGGGGCGAGCCTCGATCCGCGCAGCTTTGCGCAGATCGTACGGGCGGGCGTGCCTAACGAGTAGAAAAGCGAGCCCACTGCGAGCGAACCGGATGGCCGGAAGGTCGTGCAGCCGAGAAACTCTGAGCGCGCCCGAAGGAGCGCGAGACTTCATTCATGGAGGGATGAGCTCCGCGAATCCTGAGCGTTGCGCCGAGCGCGCCATCTAATCAAAACGGTCTCTCCTTGGCGTCGCAGGAGCACCGCCCTCCAAGTCGGTTGAATTTTGGCACTCTCTCTGACTACTGCGCGGGCAGCGCGTAGACTTCCACGAGGCCGGTTCCAGTCGAAGTGCCGGCGCCGCGCACGATCGCGGTGTAGTTGCCGGGTGCGAGCGTGTCCAACACAGCGGATTCTTTCGGATTTGTCGGCGGGATGGTGGTCGCTTCGATCGCCGCCTTGTCCGGGCTGTCCATCCAGTTATCGTTGAAATCGATTTCGGTGCCCTGGCCATTCACGAGCGACAACGTCGGGTCGTCGAGCGGGTCGGAAATGCCCGCGCTTGCCAGTGTCGGTCCGATTGCGCGCACGAGCACGCGCTGGGTGCCATCGCCGGAAACGATAAAGCCGCCGATCATGACGTTGTCACCGGTCTGCACATCGCCGCGGGTGGAGATATTGAGCACGCTCGCACCCGGGCCGCTTCCGAGATCGTAAACTTCCACCAGACCGATCCCTCCGGTGCCGCCCGCTCCCTGGATGACCGCGGTATAAGCCGAGCCCGTGGGCGTCGCGGGAAGCGTGGCCAGAATGACCGATTCGTTAGGCTCAGTCGGCGCGAGCCCGGCATCGATCACTTCCTGGAAATTTGCGGCGTCCTTCCAGTTGTTGTTCGTCGCGATCACGGCGCCTTCACCGTTGTATAAATCAAGCGTCGGATCGGCCAGCACGTTCGTTAGGCCGGCGCTGCTCAGGGAAGGGCCGAGCGCGCGGATCGCCACCCGTTTCGGCGCGTCGCCGAGCACAATGAATCCTCCGATGAGCGCGTCCTGATTCGTCCCCACGAGGCCGCGGGTTGAGATATTCGCGAGGTGCACCGGGTAGCTAATCATCGTCACCGGGAATGTCTGCGAGACGGTCGCACCATCGACATCGGTCGCCGTGACCGTGATGTTTGCGGTGCCCAGCAATTTCGGCGTGACGAGCAAATTTGTGCCGCTGATGACGACCGTCGCGAGATCCGGATGATCGCTGCTCGCGGTGAAAGTCAGTGGAACCGTGCGCGTGATGCTCGGGATTGTGATCGCGTTCTCTGGGCTGACGGGAGTCTGGGCGTCGTAATCAGCCGTGGTGTAATCGCGCAAGGGCAGGAACCCGAAGGCGGGATTAGCCAAATGAAGATCAAAAATCGGCAGCGCTGCGATCGCGTCAGCCACCGCCATGCCGTTGCCAAGGACTTTCGCGAAGACGGTGAATCCGCCCGGTCCATCGAGCGTCTGGCTATTGTCGGCGAGGTTGATGAACCATTGATCCGTCGCGCTATCGGGCGCGCCGGGGATGAGAGCCATCGCCACGGTGCCGCGGACGTTGGAGATGCCAGCCTCGTTCTTTACCGGAGCGAACTCGGTGACGTCGGTCGGACGAAGGATGTCTGCACCGTTCGGGCTGGAGGTCGCGAGGAAACCGCCCGTCTGGATGACGAAGTTGGTCACCGAGCGGTGGAAAAACACCGGCGCCGGCAGGCCGGTGAGTGGATCGGTGATGAGATAGTTGCCGCTGTCGATGTAGTTGAGGAAGTTCGCGACCGTCAGTGGAGCTTCCTGGTCGTAAAGCCCGAGGTCGATCGTTCCGAGGACTGTCGTTAGGCGAATGCCAGTCGAATCCGGGTCGGTGAAATATTTCGTGAGATCGATCACCTCCGCCGACGCACCGCGATAAAGCGTGGCGCCCGGGATGGTCGCGATCGATTTCGGCGGGACGTTAGCGGAATGAGCGTTTAGGGGCAGCGCGAGCAGAACGAGAAAAATCGCAGCGTGACGAACAGAGATCATGGCCGGAACAGGTAGCGCATTTTTCGGTGCGCTCAACCGGAGAAAACCCGCTCGCTCGCGAAAAACGCAGCGCAGCTACTTGTTGATTTCGAGGTAGCTGCGTGACCGCACCTTCTCCGTGCCCGGCTCCATCGCTTCGATCCGCATCTGTTTCAAAAACCAGCGGCCTTCGATCTTCTGCGCGGAGATGACCTCGAACTTTTTCGCGAGCTGATTTTTCCAGTCGTAGGCTTCGAGCCGCATGATCGCGCCGCTCCCCTGATCGACCCAGAGGACGACGGTGGAATACTGCGCGCTTTTCGTCGGCGGATGGAGCCGCAGCTTCCAACAGGCGCGCGTCCGGACGCTGTCGGTCCCGATGTATTGCGGGTTGGGCCAATAGAGAAAACCCAGCGCGAGATCGCCGAAGGTGACATCGGTCCCACCGATTTTCTCATCGAGCCGCGAGGCGGGAAGCTTCTCGGTGCTGTTGCTTTTCACGAGGCTGAGCTTTGAATTTCTCTCGCCGAGCTGGAGCTGCACCGTCACGGCCGGATTCGCGAACGTGTAGCGGATCACCGGCCCGGTCTGCGTGATGCGAAACGGAATCACCGTCGCGTCGGATCGAAGCTGGCCGTGGAGATCGAGCTGCTGCTGCGATTGTTGCAGCCGGACTTGCGCGAGAATCGCCTCGGCCGAGGGCGGCGCGTCGGCCCGGGCGATCGTTAGGCAAAAGCTGAAGACGAGAAAAAGAAGTGCGGTCGTCCCGAGCGAGGCGCAGCGGAGCCGAGGGATCCTGAGGAGTTTCCGAGAAGCCTCCGCAGCGACGCTTCTCAGTCGCGCGACGGGATCCCTCGACTCCGCTGCGCTTCGCTCGGGATGACGCTGAGCGCGATTTATGAGATAGCTTTCCAGCTCCCAGTCGCTTCTTCCGTGGATCAGACAATCTTTCATCTTATTAACGAACAATGGACGGGCCCGGCGCTCGACTTGTTCATGGCGGCGATCAGCAACGTCGACATCTGGAAGCCGCTCATCGTGCTCGCGGTGCTTTATCCGTTGATCTTCGGCGGATTTAAGGGACGCGCGCTCATTTTCTGCATCGCCTGCACGCTGCTCGTGAACAGCAGCCTAACGAATTCTCTGAAGAAGTTTGTCGATCGCCGCCGGCCGAAGCAGGCCGAGCGCGTGCGGATGGTCCAGCTCGCGAAGGCGCGCCCGGAATTCCTCACGCTCTTCCAGAAGCCGACGATTCGCTATTCCGATGAAACCGACCGGCATAAATCCGGGCCGTCGTTTCCGTCGGGTCACGTCACGAACAACATCACGGTCGCGATCGTTCTCGCGCTTTTCTACCGGCGCTGGGGCTGGCTCTACTTTTTGGTCGCGGGCGCGATTGGTTACTCGCGGATTTACCTTGGCGCACACTGGCCGAGCGATGTCGCGGCGACGGTTTTTCTCGCGGCCGGTGAGACTTTTCTCGGGCTCGCCGTTCTGGAATGGCTTTGGGGTTCGTTAGGTCGTCGCTGGTTCTCGCAACTTTATCAACGCCATCCACAGCTCGTCGGCGGGAGGACGGCATGACGACATCGCGCGCCGTCTGGATTTTCATCCTCGTGCTCACCGCGATCCGGCTCGCGCTCCTGAACGCGACCCTGCTCTCGCCCGACGAAGCCTATTACTGGATGTGGTCGCAGCGCCTCGCGCCCTCCTATTTCAGCAAGGGGCCGGGCGTTGCTTTCGTCATCCGCTCGAGCACCGCGATTTTCGGTGACAACGAATTCGGGGTGCGCTTTTGGAGTCCGTTCCTCGGCGCGGGCACGAGCCTGCTTCTCTTCTATTTCGCGCAGCGGCTCTTCAGCGCCGCGGCCGGTTTCTGGACGGTGATCGCGCTCAACGTCACGCCGATCTTCAATCTCGGCAGCCTCGTCATGACGATCGATCCGCTCTCGATTTTCTTCTGGGCCGCAGCCTTCTACACCTTCTGGATCGCGCTCGAAAAATCGCCTGAGTTTTCCTGGTGGTGGCCGTTTACCGGGTTGCTCATCGGGCTCGGATTTCTCTGTAAATTTACCAACACGCTCGAGCTCGTTTCCGTCATCCTCGTGCTTGCGCTCACTCCGCGGCTTCGGCGGGAATTCACCCGCATTAACCTTTACTCGTTAGTCGCGGTTTTCGCGGTCTGTCTCATTCCGCCGATCGTCTGGAATGAGCAGCACGCCTGGATCACGCTCGCGCACCTCAAATCGCGCGGGAGCCTCGACTCCGCGCCTGGTTTTCATCCGCTCGAGCTGCTCTCGTTTTTAGGGGAACATTTCGCGACTTATTCGCCGCTCCTTTTCTTCGGCCTCGCCTGGGCGGTGATCCGAAGCTGGCGGCGTGCGCATTACCAGTTCAAGACGCTTTTCCTTCTCTGGTTCGGCCTGCCGGTGTTTCTGCTTTACCTGTTTCTGTCGATCAACGAAGCGGCCGCTCCGAACTGGGATTGTCTCGCTTTTTTGAGCCTTGGTTTACTTGCCATCTCCTATTGGCGGGAACGCGCGGCTGCGAACACCGCAGTGAAAAGGTGGGCTGCCGCCGCGATCGTCGTGGGGGTGCTGATGAGCGCCTTGCTCATCGGCTTGATGACGCGCGACGCCGGGTTCGCCAGCGGAAACCACGATCCGACCAATCGACTCCGCGGCTGGCGAGCACTCTCCGAGGCCGTCGTGCAGGTCCGGAAAGATTTCGAGGCGAAGAGCGGACACCCCGCGTTTCTGATCGCCGATCAACGCGATCGCGCTTCGGAGCTTGCGTTTTACCTGCCGGAGAAACGGATCGAGCGGCCGGGGCATCCGCGGGTTTACATCCCGGAGTCGCAGGACATGCTTAACCAGTTTTCCTTCTGGCCGCGCTACGATGAATTCGAACCGCTTCCGCCCGGTGTGAAGCTCGATCCGAACGACGTTTACACGGAGGAGCAGGGGGTAAATGTTTTCATCGGCCGGAACGCGCTCTACCTGCAGGAGGGGAAAATGGAGCGGCCGCCGCGCAGCATCACTGGTGGTTTCAAACGCGTTGAACCGATCGCGACGATCAAAGTCCGCGTCGGCGATCAACTTCTGCGACAGCTCCATGTTTACGCCTGCTACGATTATCGGACGATGCCGCTATGAATGACGCGCCCGTTGTGTCGGTCGTCGTGCCGCTCTATAACGAGGAAGAAAATGTCCCGATTCTCCAGGCGGAACTCGCCGCTGCGCTCGCCGGGATCGAGCACGAAATCATCTTCGTTGATGACGGTTCCCAGGACCAAACCGTCGCCCGCCTCACGAGCGCTCCGGAAGTCCGCGTTCTCCAATTCGAGCGCAACGCCGGGCAAAGCGCCGCCATCTATGCCGGCGCCAACGCCGCCCGCGGCGCCACCGTCGTCCTGATCGATGGCGACCTGCAGAACGACCCGGCCGACATTCCCCGTCTCCTCGCCGAGATCGAGCGCGGCGCCGATCTGGTCTGTGGCTACCGCGCGCAACGCAAAGACACACTGGTGAAACGCCTAACGAGTTGGATCGCGAATTTCGTCCGCAGCCGTTTCACGAAAGACGGCGTGCGCGACACCGGTTGCACGCTCAAGGCGATGCGGCGCGAGTGCGTCCGCACGCTCGTGCCCTTCAAGGGCATGCATCGCTTCATCCCGGCGCTCGTAAAAGGCGCCGGCTACAAGCTGGTTGAGGTGCCGGTGAACCATCGCCCGCGCCAGTTCGGCCAGAGCAAATACGGCCTCGGCAACCGCGCCGTCCGCGCCACCATCGATATGTTCGGCGTGCGCTGGCTGCTCTCGCGACAGTTATTCTACCGGATCAAAAAGTGAAAGCGCACCCGCCCATTCCAGCTTGTCATCCAAATCGGGGTTGCTAAGCTTCCGCTCCACTCGGACCACTCCGCATGTCTCTGGCCAGCCTCTTATCTTCCGAGCAAATTA
This sequence comes from Chthoniobacterales bacterium, assembly GCA_039936335.1. Lineage (GTDB taxonomy): Bacteria > Verrucomicrobiota > Verrucomicrobiia > Chthoniobacterales > UBA10450 > Palsa-1392. The sequence continues at coordinate 857 of JBDTIQ010000119.1, read as the reverse complement.
TTCCGGAAATGCAGGCCACAGAACGCTGGCCCGCGATTGTCGAGCTGATCGATCTGCTCGTTAGGCTCGGAAAAATCAAGGAAACGAGCCGTGAGAGCATCCTGGCCGCGCTCAAGCAGCGCGAGGAAACGATGAGCACCGGGATCGGTTTCGGGATCGCCATTCCGCATGCTTCCTCCGAGGACGTGACCGAGGTCGTGGCAGCGTTTGGACGCTCTTCCAAAGGGATCGAATTCGACGCGCTCGATAACGCGCCGGTTAAATTCGTCGTGTTGTTCGTCGTGCCGAAAAACCAATTTCAAACGCACCTGCGCACGCTCGCGTCGATCGCGAAGTTCCTGAACGACCGCGGCGTGCGCGAGAAACTTGCGAGCGCTGCGACACAGGAAGAAATCCTCGCGATCTTCCAGCAATCGCCTTCCAGCTCTACCGGCAGCGCTTCCCAGGGCGCCACGCCCAGCGCAACGCAAAATTCGTCATCCTGAGCGCAGTGGAGCGGAGCAGAACGCAATCGAAGGAGCCCGCCGGGCTGCTCTTCAGCCTAACGAGTTCAAGGGGATTGGGAGCGAGCGCTTCCCGGTGGCTCAACGGGAGCCCTCGACTTCGCCTGACGGCTCCGCTCAGGATGACGTGATGGAAACTTTTCAAGCCATCCTCAGCCGTGCGCTGACCCAGGCGCTCGGCGCGGCCGAGTTGCCAAATGCGGGCGATGTATCACCTGCGGCCGATGCGCGCTTTGGCGATTACCAAACGAATGCCGCGCTCATTCTCGCGAAGCAACGCGGCGAAAATCCGAGAGCACTTGCGCAGAAAATCATCGAACATCTCGACGTCGCGCGATGGTCGGCGCCGCCCAC
>JBDTIQ010000118.1:0-8597 GCA_039936335.1 Chthoniobacterales bacterium | reverse complement strand
GCGTTCGACGGCGCCGGGGTCGGCGGCGCCTGGCCGTTGCTGACTGGTGAACGCGGTCATTACGAACTCGAGGCAGGACGGGATGCGCTGCCATTTATAAAAACGCTCGAACGTTTCGCAAACGCCGGCGGAATGCTGCCCGAGCAAGTTTGGTTCGGCGACGATTTGCCCGGGACAAGATTCAAACGCGGCCTCCCCACCGGCTCAGCAATGCCCCTCTGCTGGGCGCACGCGGAATACCTCATCCTGGTGCGCAGCCACGCCGACGGCGTGTCGTTCGATCGGGTTGGACCTGCGCACCAGCGTTACGTCGAACAGCGCACCGGGTCGGAGTTCGAGATGTGGACCTGCGCGCATCGGCGCGGGCGAATTCCAGCGGGCAAAACGTTGCGAGTGATTACCAGCAGCCCAGCGGTGATTCATTGGCGCGAGGCCGGTGGCGCCGGAGGTGAAGTGAGCGCAAGCGAGACCGCGCTCGGGGTTTGGTTCGCCGATCTGCCGACGAGCGCATTGCCTGCAGGAACTCAAATCGAGTTCGTCTTGTCGTGCGCCGAAAAAGAGGATGCGGAACCCCGTCGCGTTGTCATTATCTCCTAAAGAAAATGAAACCTTCTCCCACACCGACAAAGATTTCTCCGATGCTCGTCATCAGGAAGAGAGAAGAGATCGATCGAAACCGGATCGACCTCATCGAGCGGGACCGTAAAGAGGTCATACTCGACATTCTTTTCCCTCGCGCTTTCTTGCCCAGGCCCACATGCGCGACCTCCGGCTCGGTGTAGGTGCACCAAGGAACGCCTGAGAAGTTCATCTTCTGGCCCAGAAACGGCAGCGGCATGAGGATGTTTCGAATCACCGTGCGGGCGGTGAAATCAGCCGTGTGCGTGAACTTGAGGCGATTCGTGATATCCCCCGCCGCGTAAATGTGCGGCTGCGAGGTCTGCAAAAACTCGTTCGTCTTGAAGCCGTGTTCGTCGTCCTCGATCCAGGCGGCCTCGAGACCGAGCATGCGCTGAGACGCGGGTCGCATGCGCGTTCAGTCGCACCTCGATGCCCTCGGCCGCGAAACGTTGCTGCATGAATTCCGCCACGTCAGATCTTCCGGAGGAAGAAGCTGCGCGCCGTGCTGCACAATGGTGATCCTGACGCCCAGCCTGCTCAGCGCCTGGCCGAGCTCGCATCCGATCGGGCCGCCGCCGAACGACTCCGTCAAAACCTGAGCCATGAACATGCAATCTCTTGGAAGAGCACTCGCACTTGAAGCTGGAGGGACACGGAAGCGATGCCAGGTGCGATTAGTTGAGTATCCGAGGAATGAAGCCGTTACCCAAACCGACAAAGTTTTCTTTGATGCTCGCCGATGTGGACGGCGCGCTGGTGACGAACGACAAGCTCGTCACGCCGCGGGCCCGCGCCGCCGTCGCAGCGCTGCGCGCTGCCGGTATCGGATTTACGATCACGAGCGGGCGTCCGCCGCGCGGCATGAAGATGCTGATCGACGATCTGAAGATCGACACCATCATCGCCGGCTTCAACGGCGGTGTCTTCGTGAACCCAGACCTAAGCGTGATTCAATCTCGTTTCATTTCCCGAGCCGCGGCCGTCCGTGCTCTGGAGGTGATCGATCAGCACAAACTCGTGGGGTGGCTCTATACCGCGACCGATTGGTTTGTGCCCGATCCCCAGGGCGCGCACGTGGCGCGCGAGGCTTGGACGGTGAAGTTCGAAGCGAAAGTCTCGACCGATTTCAGCTCGCTCCTGGACGGCGCGGTCAAGATCGTTGGCGTAAGCGACGACCTCGACGCAGTCGCCCGATGTGAGGCGGCTTTGCAGGCGGAGTTACGCGGCCAAGCTTCCGCCGCGCGCTCCCAGCCTTACTACCTGGATGTAACCAACCCAGAAGCCAACAAAGGCGGCGTGGTTGACTTTCTCTCCCGTTCTCTAGGCATTCCGGCCGAAGGAATCGCCACGATCGGCGACATGCCTAACGACGTCCTGATGTTCGAGAAAAGCGGCCTGAGCATTGCCATGGGCAACGCCAGTCCCCAAGTCCAGGCGCAGGCAAACTTTGTCACCTTAAGTAACGAGGAAGATGGGTTCGCGCATGCGATGGAGAAATTTGTTCTTCCGCGGGCGACCTCTGCTTCCAACTGAGAAACACCAATGAGCAAAACGCCGGGGAAAAGCGAATTCAAGGTAGGAGATCACGTCGAGTGGAACTCGGAAGCGGGCCGCGTTCGGGGGACGATCAAGAAAAAGGTAACCTCAGCGACCAAATTCAAGACCTACACAGTCCGCGCCTCGAAGGAGGAGCCGCAGTATTTGATTAAGAGCGATAAGACGGACCACATGGCGATGCACAAAGGCACGGCGCTGAAGAAGCTCGCTAAGACTAAGCGCGCCTCCACGAAACAAACCTAAAGCGTGTCATTCGCTTGCTAGCGGCCAGGAAGCAGACCCGTCCCGGAGGGACGCCAGATATTAGCCCGCTAGAGGCGTGGTGGAGGTCGCTGCGGCGACCGTAACCACCCTTCGCGCTCCTGCGCCGCCTGAAAGATCGGGTAAAGCATCGCAAAATTGGCAGTGACCAATAGGAGCCGTTCGCGCGCTGGCTCGATCGGAATCTCGAAGTGCCGCACAGCCTGCCTGCTCGCGAAAACATTCGGAGATGGTTCAAGCGTTTTCCCGGGATGACCGTGTGCGGCGAGGGGGAGCTGAGCAAAATATTCCTCCACCTCGGGCAGGTTCCTCAGGCGAGGAGGTCCTCTGAAACAAATCTCTATCCGCGACATCTGTGGCCGTACGGATGCGAAGCAACTCCCAACATTTTCGCGAGCCGACCGGCCCGGGGTTTCCATCCGTGAAATCCGTTGTCAAGAATTCCGCAAAACGCCTCGCCGCCTCTGTGACCCATGATGTAGATCCCGTCCGTGAGTTGAATCATGAAAGCGAAACGAAAGACGAACGGGCAACGAAAGCGCCGTATTCGTAACGCGCGTGGAACGAGCATTCATTCGCGCGGAAAGCTCGTGCGGAAAGTCGTCGCTTAGGATTGCCGGCGAAAGTCTTCCCGAACGGAAAACCAGTCAGGTCGAGAAAGCAGGTTGACTGCTGAAAAGCACCGGGCGGCGACAACCGTTCGTCAAGAGTTTCACACTGACCCGAATCCGAATCGCGTCGGCTGCTACGCAGTTTGGTTAGGGCTTGGCGATAGTTGAAGAAGGAGTCGGAGCCGGCGGTGGGCGCGGTTGCAGTATCGCCTCGCTCTTCGTCAGGGTTGTAGCCGGGATCGTTGATCCCGGTCCGGGCGCGAGCCAGAAAGTCAGCAACCTGTTGCCTTCATAAGCACTTCATTGCGCCGGGGCGAGAATGCCGCAGAATGAAAAACCATGGCTCATTTCGACCCGATAGAATCGTTCGCCAACCTTCGCCACGAATTCGGGGAGCACGGCGGGGTGAACATGTCGGTCGAGAAAAGCACGACCTTCACCGTCATCGATCCAACGACGATGCCGGAAATTTTTCAGGGGCGCATGGGGCCGGAATCCGACGGTTGCTACCTCTACGGGCGCCATTTCAACCCGACCGTCTATGTTCTGGGCCGGCAAATCGCCGCCTATGAAGGGGCGAGCGCAGGTTATTGCACCGCGAGCGGAATGGCCGCCATCGCCTCGACCATCATGCAGATCTGCGGCACCGGCGATCATGTGGTGTCGTGCCGGACCATCTATGGCGGCACCTTCGCACTTCTGAGCGAATATCTGCCGCAGAAGGCGGGCGTTCATACCAGCTTTGTCGACCTGTCGAACCTCGATGAAGTGGAGCGAGCGTTCTCTCCGCAGACCAAGGTCTTGTACTGCGAGACGGTGATGAACCCCACTCTCCAGGTCGCCGATCTGCCACGCTTGTCAGAGATCGCGCATCGTCATGGAGCTGTGCTCGTGGTGGACAATACTTTCACTCCGCTGATCGTTTCACCTCTCCAGCACGGCGCGGACGTGGTGGTCCACAGCCTGACCAAGTTCGTGAATGGTGCGAGCGATCACATCGCAGGAGCGGTGGTGGGGACGACCGAGTTCATCACGCAGCTGATGGACCTGCACACGGGCTCGCTCATGCTGCTCGGCCCCACCATGGATCCGCAGGTCGCATTCGATATCAGCCTGCGTCTGCCGCATCTTCCCCTCCGCATCGCGGAGCACAGCCGCCGCGCGCAGGCCTTCGCCGAGCGGCTGAGCGAATTGAAACTGAAGGTCGGTTATCCGGGCCTTCTTTCGCATCCCGACCATGGGTTGCTTGCCCAATTGGCGAATCCCGACTTCGGCTACGGCGGCATCTTTACCCTTGATCTGGGAACGCGCGAACGTGCCTTCGAATTCATGCAACTACTGCAAAATGAGCATCGCTTCGGACTCATGGCGGTCAGCCTGGGTTTCAACGAAACTCTGATGTCCTGCTCGGCCTCGTCGACCAGCAGCGAGATGCCGGACGATGAGTTGGAGAAAGCGGGAATCGCTCCGGGGCTGGTCAGGATTTCGATCGGCTATACCGGCACTCTCGAGCAACGCTGGTCCCAGATGCACTCCGTTCTGAAGGAGATGGGTCTGATTAATGGGAGTCGTTAGGCGGAAAAACAGGCGCGGTTGAAGCGCAACCTTGCGATTGGCCGTCGCGTTAGAGCAAGGAGGACGCGATGTTGTCCCGAAACTTTGTCGCAAGGCGCTCCCTGCCATTCTACAGACCAATGGAGCCAACTTTGCGCGCGCTCTACAACGCCGAGTTCATCCAGGGCAAATACGGATCGCTCCTCCGCGCGGCCAACCAGAGCGAAGGATGGGAGGCGGATTTTCGCATCTCGGAAACGCCGATTTATTCACGCGCGAGTTTGCCGGGGAAATCGCGGGAGCCGCGCGCGGGGAATTGGATTGGGTATTGGAATCATGCGCCGCTTCAACGTGAGGCATCGGGCCTGGGGCGGGTTCTTCGGAGATCGCTGCAAGGCGGTGCAGGTGGAAGGTGGAGAATGCTTCTATTACGAGACCCTGCTGGACTACATCCGTCTCAACCCGGTGCGGGCACGACTGGAATGGCCAAGGGGGAGAGCATTTTGGACTATCGGTGGAGCAGTCTGACGATGGGCTGCGCCGTGCCGTCGAGGAAACGAGCGACTTGGCTGGCCGCGAGCGAGGGACTAGAAGTCTTCGGATTTCCTGAGGCGACGGCAGGCCGGCGGCGGACGGTGGAGCGTCTCGAGCGACGGGCGTTGGCCGAAGGAAACGCGCGTGCCGGTGAGCGGGGAGATGGATGCGCGCAGCAGCCATCTGCGGCGAGGATGGTACTGGGCTAGCCAGAGTTTTGCCGAGAAAATACTGAAACTGGCTGAGAAGACATTGGGTCGCACCAAATCGCGGGCTTTCCGCGGGGTCGCTGTTCGTCAGGCGCATGGACTGGAACGGGCTGAGCAGCGGCTGCGAGCGAGGTTGGCGGCGGCGGAGTTAAAAGAGAAAGAACTGATGGCCACTTCCGGGAGCGATCCGAGGAAGGTCGTTCTGGCCCGGCTCTTGTGGCGGGGCACGACGGGGCGCGACGGTTTCGCAAGTCTGGCTGGCGCAACGCCTGGCGATGCGGAGTGCGGCCAACGTCAGCCAGCAGTTGCGGCGTGTAGGAACGGGATCGATCAAAGGGAAGGTGCCGAAAACTTTGGCGTCTTTCGTGGCGCGCGCGGCACGACAAGCTAGCAATTGTCAAGATTGCACACTGACCCGAATCCAGTTTCCCCCGCCGCGGCGATTGGCGCCTATTTCTTTACCTCGAGCGTGTCTCCCGTTCGATGCTCCGTGATCTGAAAGCGAAGAAAATCGTGGATGGCTTCAACTGCTTTTGGATTGCTCGTACGAATGGTGACCCGTGCGCCAGAGTCGTTGGGCTCGGCAACATAGCTGATGTCCTTGCGCAGCTGCTTCATCGTCTCAATCCCGGGCGGTGCGGTGTCGTGGACGAACATTGGGATGGCGAAGTTACCTTCGCTGAACATCCTGGCAATGCTCGCCAGGTGTGTCCGGATCGCATCGCGGCTGGCCGTATCAGCCGGGTTGTTGGCGGCTACCGCGATCGCACCTCCATCAGCATAGAGATAGAAATGATGTCCCGTCAGCTGATGGCTAAAACCCATGCCCTTATCGCCGCGCTCATCGACCCCTTCATGATGACGGCTTTGCGCATCGTTGATATGCGGGGACGGACCCGGGCTCGATTGACCATGGACGGGCGCGGCCAGGAAGAACCCCAGCGTAGCGGTGAAGAAGGCTGGAAGAAGGAGCGGCAATTTCATATAGTTGTATTCTGCAACTAATTAGTTGTAAGATCAAACTAAATGCAAATGGCGACTGAATCCGAGACGAACTCAGCTGAACTGGCCGCCGCCATGGTGGCACTGGTCCGTTCTTTCGGTTTGCATCGAGCGCACGAGACGCCGTGCGGCCGCCCGATACCCATCGCTGAGGCTCACGCTTTGATGGATTTGGCGACGGCCGGCGCTATGAGCCAAGGCGAACTCGGCCGGCGCCTGCGGCTGGAAAAAAGCACGGTTAGTCGTCTTGTTCGGCAGTTAGAAAAGCGCCGTTCGATTCGCCGTCAGAACCACTCGGAAGACAAACGCATCGTTCTAATCAGCCTGACAGCGGAGGGACGGCGGATCGCCAAACGCCTGGAGACGGCACGGAAGGCAAAGTTCGATCAACTGTTAACGGGCGTTCCGAAAGCGAAGCGCGTTGAGGTGCTGGATGCTCTCTCGACTCTCGTCCAGGCGCTTGAACCAAAGTAGGCGCTGAAGACGCTTGCTGTTACAGCCCCACGCTGCGCAAGCGCAGTGCGAACATGCTCCAAGACACGTGGAAGGGGTGACAGGAGTGCGCGATGTGCGTGCTCGCTGGCTTGGCCACCGAATCTATAGCGATGCGGCCATCGAAGTCGATCCAGCGCTCTCGGTGAGAGAGGCGGATGCAATATCGAAGAAAGTCGAAAAGCGTTACGCGATCAAGTTCGGCTGTTGGAGAGCGTGGTCGTGCGCATTTGTCCGGCCGAAATCAAGTTAGTAAGGAACCGATCGGGCTTAGTAGCTCGTTGCCACCGCTTCTCTTAAGATCGTCTTTGCACCGAAGGTGCCGTGACAACGGGACAAAACGGCGATTTTTTACGAAAAGAATCCGGAGACGAAAAGACCGGGTGTAGCGAGGATCGCATTTCGGACGAGACGGCGGAGCACGGAAAAATCCTGCCGCCGCAGCGGCCACTTCCATTGAATGAAGAGGAGCGCGATAAAGAAGGGACCGAGATTCTCGACAGCGGATTTTGCACAGGCATTTTCATCTTTGCGGCTGGCGCGCGGCGCCACTTTCTCCGAGTACTCGTTCGACCAAGATCTTCCGGTATTTCTCCGGCTCCTCGAAGTGCGGCCAGTGCCCGGAATGTTCGAACCAGACAATTTGTTTACCGCGCGGCGCGTCGAGGGCATCGAAGTAGCGTTGCGCCACTTCGGAGGTGACCACTTTGTCGTGGCGGCCAAGAAAAAAATAGACCGGCACATCGAGGCGCGGCGCTTGTTTGAAAAGGTTCGTCTTGTAGAAAATCTCCTTCCAGAGGTGGGCGAACGAATAGCGTACGCCTAACGGAATTTTGCAGAGGTCGATCCAGGAATAGGCGGGCGATTCCAATGCCAGCCGTGTCATCCATAAGCGAGAGAGCGAAGGATGCTCGCGCTCCGCATAGTAATCGACCCATTTGGTCATGAACTTGTGGCTCGCGTCGCTGTGCGGCGGTGGGCCGATTCGCTCCAAGTCTCCGATCGCCTTCTGGTTGTGGTCTCGCCGCGCGGAATCCAAGGCGAATTGGTAGAGAACCTGTTCGGTTTGGGGAAGGTCAACGGTTTGACCAATACCGACATAGGCAAAAAATAACTCGGGATGTTGGGCCACGAGCTGCGCGCCGAAAAGCGAGCCCCACGAATGCGCGACCAGATAACACTTCCGCGCGCCGAATCGCGCCAGAAGCAATTGCACCAGTTCGTGCGCATCGGCCACGAACTGCGCGACGCGCATTGAGTCATCGGGAATGGACCAGGAGTAGGACTTGCCCGCGCCGCGCTGGTCCCATTGCACAACGACGAAGTGTCGTTCGAGTTCCGCATTGAGATGCGCGAAAGGCATCTGCGGAAACCCCGGTCCGCCATGGAGAAAGAGGAGCAACGGTTTCGTCCGATCCCAGCCGCGAATTTGAATCCATTGCTCGAGCCCACCCAGGCGTACTTTCTCGATGCTGTCGATGCCGTTGGGCGACTTGATCCGGATGCGATCCGCGACCCGATGTTGCTCGGCGATTCGCCAGAGCAAGAGCGCAAGCACCGCGAGCACAAGCAATCCGCCGGCGGTCAAGAGAATCATTTTGGTGGCACGCTTCATTCCGGTCCATTCGATACGGCTATCTCAGGCGCGCGAACCGATATCCTTGCGGGATCCCGCGGAGCAGTTGCCTAATTAAGGAGGTCCGTCCGGAGCGCCCAAGACCTTCGACCTCGCTTTTCTAATCGCATCACGCTCAAC
>JBDTIQ010000117.1:0-4800 GCA_039936335.1 Chthoniobacterales bacterium | reverse complement strand
CTTTCGCCATTTTGCCGTTTTCGACTTCTTCCATTCCGCCTTTGTAAGCCTTCTTCACGAACTTCTTGTCGTTCATGCTGAGGTTCGATTTGGAGCTGGGTGAGGAGGAAGTGTCCTCCGCGGCGCGGGCCGGCGCGATAAAGCAGAGACCGATAAGGACGGCGATCGCCGCCTGTGTGATTAACAGTCTTTTCATGATTTGATTTGTTTAATGCTGCGTGGTTTGCGCGGAGGCGGGCATAGGACTTTCGCATCCGTCGCTGGAAACGGACGTAGTTTTCCCAACAACACTCTGTGTGACCTGCGGCGGGCGAGGGGAGGGAAAGCTTTAGCTTTCCTGTGAAGTGCGGCTGTAGGAACTCTCGACGCGTCCCGCGACATCGCGGTAACCGTAGTCGGTCTCGTAGATTTTTTTCATCGCGTCGATATACTTTTCTGTGTCGCCCATCTGCTCGTAAACGAGCCCGAGATTGTACACGATCTCCTTTTTCACCGCGTCCATCACGAGTATTTCCTTGGCGGCGTCGTTGAGTTGTTTGGCGGCGAGATCGAGCATCCCGAGTTCGCGATAACAACGGCCGAGCAAGTTCATCGCCTTCAGGCGCGCGTTCGGATTTTGCCGGGCGCGCTGTAACTCCGGCAGCGCGTCGCGATACTGGCCGGCATTCGTGAGGTGTTCGCCGAGCTCGTAGCGGAGCTGCAAATCTGTCGGGTTGCGATCAAGCCGTTTGCGCGCGTCGTCGATCAGAATCTCGGCGCGCTGTTTCTTTGCGTTTTCAAGCGCGGCGATCTTCTCTTCGTATCGCTCATCGCTGCTGTCGTGCGCGGCGAGATATTGCTCCTCCTCGCGAATCCGACGTTCGAGCTGCCGCATTTTCAGGTCGGTGACTTTGCGCACCAATCCGGGATCCGCGCGATTCGTTAGGTCGACGGCGTATTGATACCACGCGATCGCGCCGTCGGAGTCCTCCTTCTGGTCGTGCAACGCGCCGAGACGTTTCGCCAGGTCGACGTTTCCCGGGTCCGTCTCATGACGCGCGAAGGTCTCGCCGATCTGTTGCTCGAGCGATTCGCCGGTCGGCTGCATCCGGCTCTGCTGTTCGAGCGAGACGGCGACGTCCTTGTCCTTGATCAAATCGCGATAGCTCTCGGCTTCGGTCCAGCCGCCGGTTTTCATCGACGCGCGCGCGGAAGCGTCCTTGCCGAGCTTCACTGCCGCGAGATCGGTCGGATCGGCTTCGCTGATGCGATTGTAGATTCCGACCGCCTTGTCGCTCTGCTCGTATTGGTGATAAAGCCGGCCAAGCTCGTGCAGCACCTTCAGGTCCTTGGCGTCGTTCTCCAAGAGCGTCTCCATTGCGAAGATCGCGATCTCCGGATACTTCGCCGCAACGGCGGCGTCTTTCAGGAGCATGTTGGCCCGCAGGCTGTAGGGCTCGTTTTCGAGGATTATCTCGACCAGTTCGATCGTTTTTTTCGGATCTTTTTTTAGCTCGCGCTGCGCTTTCATGGTCGCGAGCGGTGAGGTGGAGATGTTGAAAAAGCTCTTCTTCTCGCTCTTCGCCCGCGTCACCGCCGCACGGCGCAACATCTGCCGGCCGGTGAGAAACGTCGGCTCCTGTTTCAGGAGATTCTCGAGCAGCTCGATCGCATATCCGAAGTTGTGCAACTCGATCGCAGCGACGGCTTTTAACCAGTAGCCGCGAAGTTGGTCGCTGAGATCCTTTTCGGTTTTAACGGGCATGCGTGGGGAGGGGAACTCCGAAATTATCTGCCCGTAGCGGCGGAGTCATCGAAATAATTGGCGAATTTTGCCCACAGGTGATCGCGCTAAAGCAGGTCGAGCTGCGGCTTCTCGGCGTGGGGCGCAGCGTTGCGACCGTGGCGCGCTTTGCCTCGAGTCGGCTTCTTCTCTTCGGTGTTCGGGTTTTCCAGATGCGCCAGGATGTCCTTCGCACGCTCGAGAATTTCCCGCGGCAAACCGGCGAGTCGGGCAACCTGGATCCCGTAACTTTTATCCGCGCCCCCTGGGATGATTTTACGCAGGAAGATGATCTGCTCGTTCCATTCGCGCACCGCGACGTTGAAGTTGACGACACCGCCGCGCTGCTCGGCGAGCTTCGTCAGCTCATGATAATGCGTCGCGAAAAGCGTGCGGGCTTTGATTTTGTCGTGGAGAAACTCGGCGACACTCCAGGCGATGGAGAGTCCGTCGAAGGTCGAGGTGCCGCGGCCGATTTCGTCCAGGATGATCAGGCTGCGCTCGGTCGCGTTGTTCACGATGTTCGCGGTTTCGTTCATCTCGACCATGAAGGTCGATTGGCCGCGCGAGAGATCGTCGTTCGCGCCGACGCGGGTAAAGATGCGATCGACGAGGCCGATCTCCGCGCTCGCCGCCGGGACGAAGCTGCCAATCTGCGCCATCAGGACGATGAGCGCGACCTGCCGGATATAGGTGGATTTACCAGCCATGTTCGGCCCAGTGATAATGGCGAGCCGCAGCTTCTCGCCGTCCAGCTCGGTGTCGTTAGGCACGAATTTTTCCTCCGCGAGATTTTGATCGAGCACGGGATGGCGCGCGTCTCTCAGGCAGAGGCGAAGTGAGCCGTTCAACTTCGGCCGGCAGTAATGAAAAAGCCGCGCGGTTTCGCCTAAAGAGCAAAGCACGTCCAAGGTCGCGATCGCGCTCGCGGTCTGCTGAATCGGAGCGAGTTCGCCCAGGGTCTCTTCGCGCAAAGTCTGGAAAAGCTGATATTCGAGATGCCGCGCGCGCTCGTCGGCGCCGAGGATTTTCGCCTCCATCTCTTTCAACTCGGGGGTGATAAAACGCTCGCCGCCGACTGTCGTTTGCTTACGCGTATAGTGCTCCGGCACATTCGCGAGATTCGATTTCGTGATCTCGACGAAGTAGCCGAAGACGGAGTTAAAGCGGATTTTGAGCGACTTAATGCCGGTGCTCACGATCTCGCGCTCCTGCAATTCAGTGATCCAGTTCTTGCCGTCACGAGATGCCTGGCGTAGCTCGTCGAGTTGCGTGTCGAACCCGTCGCGGAAAATGCCGCATTCCTTGAGGGCGAGAGGAGGATCATCCGCGAGCGCGTCGGAGAGCTTTGCGGTCAGTTCCGGCATTTCTCGGAGATTGTCGCGAAGCTCCTGCGCAAGCGGTTCCGAGCTCGCATGGCCATTGGGTTGAGTCACGCCAAAGTTGACCCGGTCGAGAAGTTTCTGGAGCTCGCGCTTCAGCTCGGGGATTTGGCCTAACGAAATCTTCAAGGCGACCAAGTCGCGCGGATTGCCGGAAGCCTGGCTGAGGCGGCCGCACGCGCGCTCGAGATCGCGGATTGATCGCAAGGCGTCGCGCAAGGATGCGAGAAGATCCGACTCGTGGAGCAGGTCCGCGATCAGTTGCTGGCGTTTCTCCAACTCGGAAAGATCGCGGATCGGCTGAAGAATCCAGCTGCGTAAACGCCGTCCACCCATCGGCGTGACAGTGCGATCGAGCGCCGCTAGCAGATTGGTATCGCGCGCGCCACGCGAGACGACGAGATCGAGATTCGCCTGTGTCGCGGCATCCAGCACGACGTAATCACCCGCGGCTTCGCAACGAAGCGAGGAGAGGTGACCGATTTTGCGCCGGAGCTGGTGCTTCAGATAATGAACGATTGCGCCGGCTGCGCCGATCGCTTGCGGCAGATCGCTGCAGCCGAAGCCGTCGAGCGATTTCACTTTGAAGTGTTCACAGAGGGTGAACCTCGCGTTCTCAGGCAGGAATGCGTAGTGATCGTAGGGCAGCGTCCCGGGCACTTGATCAAATTCGCGCTCCTGTTTTTCGCTCACGAGTAACTCGGAAGGAGCCACGCGCGCGAGGGCGTCGAAGACGGCGACTTCGCGCGACAACTGCATGAGACGAAATTCCCCCGTGGTCAGGTCGGCGTAGGCGAAGCCGAACACGCCTGCCTCTGCGAAAACCGCTCCCAGGTAATTGGCGCGCTTCGATTCAAGAAGATCGAGATCGCTGACCGTGCCGGCACTGATGATCTGCGTGATATCCCGCGTCACGATCTTGCCGGGCTGCGGCTCGCTCGTTTGATCGCAAATCGCGACGCGCCGGCCGGCTTTGATGAGTTTGGCGATATAACCTTGCGCGGCGTGATAGGGCATCCCGCACATGGGGACGTCGTTGCGTTTTGTGAGCGCGAGATTCAACAGGGCGGAGGCGGCTTTGGCATCTTCAAAGAAGAGCTCGTAAAAATCGCCCAAGCGAAAGAGCAGCAACGTGTCCGACGGCACACTCCCGCGGAGCCGCTGATATTGCTGCATCATTGGAGTCACGCGATCGCCCATCGCTGGAAACATCTAGTTGGCGGCGGAGAAATGCCAGCGTGTTATTCTGGAGGACAAGCCATAACAGTGAGGCGCCAGGAAAAAGTGGGTGCAGCTCGATTCCTCAGCGATCGCCGCTGTAACCTACGATCTCGAGGCCGAACGCTGGATCGGGAGTTTCGCGAAGGAAACAATTATCGATACTTTTAACGTGCCGCAGTTCGTTTTCGAGGCATTGCTGGAGGCGAATCCGCCGGATCATTTTGAAACGGCGTGAAGGATAACTAACCCTATCACCGGCTGGACTGATTCTCCGGGCCTGGATTGATCGGAAAGAAAAAGCCCGGCACCTTGTTTCCAAGATGCCGGGCATAAGTTCTGGCAACGTCCTACTCTCGCACAACCTATAGATGCACTACCATCGGGGCTGCAGCGTTTCACTTCCGTGTTCGGAATGGGAACGGGTGGTGCCACTGC
>JBDTIQ010000116.1:0-41275 GCA_039936335.1 Chthoniobacterales bacterium | reverse complement strand
ACGAGACCGCCGCCGGGCAAACCCCGCCAATCCCAGACCGCCGATTCCCAAAAGCAAGAACGAGCTGCCGGTTTCAGGGACTCCCATTTGCCCGTCGATCCGAAAGGCGACGTCGGTCCCTGTAAAGGTGGTCCATGGTCCGGTGGTACTACCTAATTGATTAAAGGCGATACCGTTGACCGCGTCGTTAAAAGCGAAATCCCAAGTTTGCTCGGTGCCAGAATCGGTCTCCTGCGCCACCAGCCAATAGGTCGTGCCGGACAACAGGGTCAGACTGCTGTCGGGTGTGAACATGGTTAGGGTCTCGCTACCGAATGGAGGAATCGTCCCCGCCTGTGTGAGCGAGCCCAGGATGCTTCCCGGCATTCCGCTGGCATTGGAGGCGATGAACAGGTTAATCGGGCTATTGTTTCCCCCGAAGTTATTCAATCCCACCATCACGTCAGCAAGCGATGCCGTGGAGCTGACGGTGAAGGGACTGGCGATCACCTGATTATTGAAGTTCGAGCCGTCGACGAAGTAACCGTTGGTCGAATCAAATTCGTCATTTGGTCCGAGGGTGCTGTAAAGGACACTGGCTTTTGCGGAGATCGTCGAGATGACCGCAACGACGATCGCTATTCCCAAACTGATTCTTTTATTTTTCATTTTATGAGGTCTTTGAGGTTCGTGTCGTCAGATTTTTACCTAATGTTAAATCCGCGACGAAAGCGAGATTGCTCACAATCGAAGAAAACAGTCAATGTTTTTTGGTTCCACCGCTTTCGGGGGTTCGGCAATCAGGAATGGCGGCCTAACGACCAGAAAAGCTAAAGCGCAGAGCGTGCCGGAGCCGTGGCGGGAGCGTGGGCAGATGGCAGCGCTCGATCAGGTAAGTGGTGATGCCGGTCAGCTCTTTGAAGATATAATTCTTATTGACCGCGCCCTGCAGGTATTCCTGACCGCTGCTGCCGCCGGTGCCAACGCGTGAGCCGATCATGCGCCGGACCATTTGCAGGTGCCGATAGCGGAAGTTGCCCAGGTGTTCGTCGATCTCGATGAGCGAGTTCAGGAGCGCGAACGGAAGACGGAAGATCGGCTCGTCGCGATAGAGCATGATGAAGAGCGCGGCGCGCAGGGCGCCGGGCCGGAACGCGCCCCAGCCGGTGCGGAAGAAGATGTCGTCGAACTGGTCGAGCAGAACGGCTTTCTCGTCGCGCTCGGAGAGGCTCCGCTCGTAAAGGCCACGGTAGCGAGTCCAGAAAGGCGCGTATTCACTTTGGCTGGCATCGGCCGGCGCTTCCTCCCAATCGCGCCAGAACTCCGCACCGAAAAACGGCATCCGTTCGAGCCATTTCTCGACCAACCCGAGGAGCGTCTCCTGTTCTTCAAACGCGGTGATCTCCGCCATGTCCGCTTCGTTGAAGCCGCCGAAGCGCGTGTGCTTGTAATAGTCGGGCCGAAACCGGCTCTCGACCTTCAAGCCTAACGACGCCTCGATCTGGCGGAATTGCCGGCTCTGAAAACCCGAGGCGCCGTGGAGCAGCTCGCGGAACTCAAGAAAATCGAGCGGCGTCATGGTCTCGAGAACGTCGACCTGGTGGTTGAGCAGCTTCCAGATTTCGACGACGCGATCGAGCCGATGCACCACAAGGTTCATATCGGCTCCGTTGTCATCGGCTTCCGGTTTGCTCATGACTTCCTTGCAGGCGGTGACCTCGTGCAGGATTTGCTTGAACCAAAGCTCGTAGGCCTGGTGGATGATGATGAAGAGCATCTCATCGTGCGCGATCAGCTTCCCCTCGCGCAAGCTGAGGGGTTTTTGCAATTCGAGCAGTCCCTTGAGCCCGAGATAATCGGGGTAGTATTGCGCCACGCGCTCGGAGTTCATCGGGCATTCCATCGTGCGAGTCTCGTGCATCGCGCGCTCTGGAGTCAATCCACCGATTCGGTTGCGCTTCTCCCGCAGCGGCCGATTTTCGGCGATGGAAATTTCCCGCCGTGGTTGAGCAGGCGGCGGAAATTTCGCCCACCGGCCGCGGACCGACCGGTTCGCGCGTGCGCAAAAAAGTTCCGCTCAAGCCGCTCCTGTTCTGGTTGCTTGCAGTCGTGATCGGCCTCGTCGGCGGTCTCGGCGCGGTCGTCTTCCGCGGGATGATCGCTGGTTTCCACAACTTCTTTTTTCTCGGAAAATTTTCGTTCTTTTACGCGTCGAATGTCCACACCCCGCCGAGTCCGTGGGGCGCGCTCATCATCTTCGTCCCGGTGCTCGGCGCGATCGGCGTGACCTGGCTGGTCCAGACTTTCGCGCCGGAAGCGCGCGGGCACGGCGTGCCGGAAGTGATGGACGCGATCTATTACAACAAGAGCGTGATTCGGCCGGTTGTGGCGGTTATTAAGTCGCTCGCGTCCGCGCTCTCGATCGGCAGCGGCGGCTCGGTTGGGCGCGAAGGACCGATCATTCAGATCGGCGCGGCCTTTGGCTCGAGCGTGGGTCAATGGCTGCGCATCCCGGCTTGGCAACGCACCACCTTGATCGCCGCCGGCGCCGGTGCGGGCATCGCCGCGACCTTCAATACGCCGATCGGTGGCGTGCTTTTCGCCGCGGAGCTTTTGCTGCACGAGATCAGCGTCTGGACGCTCGTCCCAGTCGTGATCTCGACGGCGAGCGCGAGCTATGTCGGGCGCTACTTTTTTGGGCCGAACCCGGCCTTCGCCATCCCAGATTTAAGGATGGATTATTTCCACCTCACCCATCCGCTTCTGCTCCTCGCGTATGTCGGACTGGGTCTGCTCATCGGTCTCGTCTCGGTGCTCTACATTCGCTCGATCTACGCTTTCGAGGACTTTTTCGAGGCGCGGATTCGTAATCCCTACCTGCGCCACACGAGCGGCATGTTGCTTCTCGGGATTGTGATCTACCTGCTGATGCGCGAGACGGGTGCGTATCACATTGAGGGTGTCGGTTATGCGACCATTCAACAGGTTCTCTCCGGAACGATGCACTCCTTTTGGTTCCTGCTCTTGCTTTTCGCGCTCAAACTTTTCGCGACCTCGCTCACGCTTGGCTCGGGCGCTTCGGGCGGCGTCTTTTCGCCGGCACTCTTCCTCGGGGCCACGTTAGGCAGCGCCTATGGCATTCTGCTTCAGGCGATTTTTCCGGGGATGGAAATCAGCCCAGCGGCCTTCGCGGTTGTCGGAATGGCCGGCACCGTCGGCGGCACAACCGGCGCCGCCATTACCGCGATCGTCATGATTTTTGAGATGACGCTCGATTACGGCGTGGTCGTGCCGATGACGATCACGGTCGCGATCGCCTATGGCGTGCGGAAGATGCTTTCGAACGAGAGCATCTACACGCTCAAGCTCGCGCGCCGCGGACATCGGATGCCGAACGCGATGCAGGCCAACATTCAATACATGAAACCGGCGCGCGAGTTGACGCATGCGGGAGTCGTTAGGCTACCGGCCGCGATGACACTGCCGGAGCTCGCGATCACGCTGCCGTCGTATCCGACGGACGCTTGTTTCGCGGTGATGGAGGAGAACAAAATCACGGGTGTCATCACGATGAGCATGGCCTTGCAGGCGATCCATCGGCCGCGGGCCGAGACGACGTTGGCGGAGATCCTTTCAGAGAATTATGCAGTAATCAGCGGCGACACCTCCGTCTTCGAGATTCTGGCCAAACTGCGGCTGAACGGCACGGAGGTTTTCCTTGTTGCGCCCGGGCCGAAAGACGATCCGGCGGCCGGAATCCAGCGCTGGATCTCGAAGGAATCGATCGCGGATTCATTAATCGACGCGGTCGAGCTATTCGCTGATTAGTGAAATCGAAGCATCTATGAAAAAACTCCTTATGACCCTCGCGCTCATCGCTTCCGCGTTGCCACTCTCCGCTGCGCCTAACGAACAAGGCGCCGGCAAAAAGCCGTTCGACTTCGAGACGATGATGAAACTGAAACGTCTCGGCGAACCAATCCCGTCGCCTGACGGCAAATGGGTCGTCTTCTCGGCGACGGAGGTAAGGCTGGCGGAAAACACGCGGAAATCACATCTCTGGATCGTCCCGGCCGAAGGTGGCGAGGCGCGCCGCCTGAACGATTCGCCTAACGAGGAGGAACGCCCACGATTTTCACCTGACGGCCAGCGATTGATCTTCACTTCGAAAGCGACTGATCCCACTCAGGTCTGGATGGTCGACTTCGATCCGGCCGCCGGGAAATTAAATGGGACGGCGCACCAAGTGACCTCGCTCTCAACCGGCGCGGACGGCGCGATCTGGTCGCCCGATGGGAAGAATATCGTCTTCATCTCGCGCGTTTATCCTGACTGCAAAGACGACGCCTGCAACCAGCAGCGCGACGAGGAACTGAAGAAGAGCAAGGTGAAGGCGAAGATCTTCAAGCACCTGCTTTTCCGGCATTGGACGGAGTACACGGATTTCAAGCGCAGCCATCTCTTTGTCGTCGGCGTAGAGGCCGGCGTGTCGCCCGCAACACCGCGCGACCTCACCCCGGGCGATCACGATGTTCCGCCTTTCTCGTTAGGCGGCTCGGACATGTATGCCATTTCACCCGACGGCCAGCAACTCGCCTACACCTGCAACACCGACAAAGTCGGCGCGACGAGCACGAACAACGACATCTTTCTCGTCCCGCTCGCTGGCAGTGCGCCGAAGAAAATTTCGACCAGTCCCGGCAGCGACTCGACGCCACGCTACTCTCCGGATAGCAAGTCGATCGCGTGGCTCTCGCAGGCGCGAGCCGGTTACGAAAGCGATCGCTTTACCCTCGCGATCTACGATCGGAGCTCGGGAAAGATTCGGATCGCAACGCAGGATTTCGATCGCTGGGTCGGCAGCTTTGTTTGGGCGAACGATTCGCAGTCGATCTACTTCAGCGCGGAAGATCACGGCGAGGCGCCGATCTATCAGCTGCCTCTGAACGCAAAGCAGCCTAACGAACTCACGCGCCTGCACGCGGACGACCTCGTCTTCGGACCGGCTGGGAAGTTTCTCTACTTCAGCCGCAACTCGATCAAGGCGCCTAACGAAATCTGGCGCCTCGACGTGTCAGCAAAGAGCGAGCCCGTCGCCGTCACGCGCGTGAATGACGCAACGCTCGCGCAAGTGGCGCTGCAGCCACTCGAGCCGTTCCAGTTCAAGGCTTCCGACGGCGTGGAGATTCAGGGCTTTCTCGTAAAGCCGCCCGATTTCGACGCGAGCAAAAAGTATCCCGTGAAATTCCTTATCCACGGCGGGCCGGAGGGCGCGTGGGGCGATGATTGGTCGTTCCGCTGGAACCCGGAACTCTTTGCCGCGAACGGCTACGTCGTGGTGATGGTG
This sequence comes from Chthoniobacterales bacterium, assembly GCA_039936335.1. Lineage (GTDB taxonomy): Bacteria > Verrucomicrobiota > Verrucomicrobiia > Chthoniobacterales > UBA10450 > Palsa-1392. The sequence goes on along the minus strand of JBDTIQ010000116.1, from coordinate 35,949 downwards.
AATCCGCGCGGCTCGACCGGTTATGGCCAGAAGTTTACCGAAGGCGTGATCAACCAATGGGGCGGCACGCCGTTTCACGATCTCATGCAAGGGCTCGATTACGCAGAGAAGGCCTTCCCGTTCATCGACAAAAATCGCGAAGCCGCGCTCGGCGCGAGCTACGGCGGTTACATGATCGATTGGATTCTCGGGCACACCGACCGCTTCAAATGTCTCGTGACGCACGACGGCATTTTCAACACCGAATCCGCTTACGGCACGACGGAAGAACTCTGGTTTCCAGAGAAGGAATTCGGCGGGCCGCCTTGGAAAAACCGGGAGATGTATCGCAAGTGGTCACCCGCGCTCTCGGCGGAGAATTTTAAAACGCCGACGCTAGTCGTGCACGGGCAGCTCGATTACCGGCTCGATGTTTCGCAGGGGTTCGATCTCTTCACGACTCTCCAGCGCCTCGGCGTGCCGTCGGAGATGCTCTATTTTCCCGATGAAGGCCACTGGGTTCTGAAGCCGCAGAACAGCGAGCTCTGGTATAAAACCGTGAACGACTGGGTCGATCGTTGGACGAAGCCGTAGCACAGGCATCCTGCCTGTGGGGCAACCGGGCATCTTGCCCGGTCGACCAGAGTAGTCGCGGCAGAGGCACCGGGCGAGACGCCCGCAGGCCCCACAGGTCGGATGCCCGTGCTACGAGTGCGCGGCGCAGTAGTGTCGTTAGGGCCTAACGACGCCGCCGGCCGAAGGAATAGCCCCGATGCGTGCGGCCACCGCCGATCGCGCGCTTGCCGCCGCTGGCCGATTCCGGCTCGAAGAGGACGGTGTAGATGTAGGGGAAATTATCGAGTTTCAGCCGTGGAATTTTCTGCCCGATGAAGCGCTCGATCGCCTGGAGAGACGGCAGCTCTTCGCCGTTCATGAGAGTGAAAGCGTCGCCGACCTTCTGCGCGCGGCCGGTCCGACCGATGCGGTGCACGTAATCTTCCGGATGCTCCGGAACGTCGTAGTTGATGACGTGCGTGACCCCCGCAATGTCGATCCCGCGCGCGGCGATATCGGTCGCGACCATGACTTCGTATTTGCCGCTCTTGAAACCTTCGAGCGCTTCGACGCGCTCGCGCTGGGTGCGATTGGAATGCAGAACCGCGACGGCGTGTTTGCCTTGCTTGAGCTGGGACGCGATTCGATCGGCGCCGTGTTTCGTGCGGGAGAAAATCAGCGCGCTGTCGTAGTTGGTGCGCTCGAGGAGCGCCATGAGCAGGTCGAATTTCTGCTCGGCAGCTACGGGATAAACGGCGTGAGTCACCGTTTCAGCCGGCGAACGTTGCGCTCCGATTTCCACCACTTCCGGATCGCGTAAAACCCATGCCGCGAGCCGCTCAATCTCCGGCGGTAAAGTGGCCGAGAAGAGGAGCGTTTGCCGATCGGTCGAAATCTGCTCGACGATCCGGCGCACGTCGGGGAGGAATCCCATGTCGAGCATCCGATCGACTTCATCGAGCACGAGAATGTTCACGTTCCGAAAGTTCATCGCACCTTGCTCGAGCAGATCGAGCAAGCGCCCGGGCGTCGCGCAGACAATGTCTGTTCCCGCGGCGGCTTCTTCCTTTTGCTTGCCGTAGCCGACGCCACCGTGCACGACCGAGACGCGCAGATCCGTGTAGCGCCCGTAATCGCGAAAAGCCGTCTCGACTTGCGCCGCGAGCTCGCGCGTCGGCTCAAGGATTAAACAACGAAACGCGCCGTGCTGCGCCAGCAGGGTGAGAATCGGCAGCGCGAAGGCGGCGGTTTTACCGGTGCCGGTTTGCGCGGTCCCGATGAGATCTCTGCCGCCGAGAACGATGGGAAAAGCGCGGAGCTGGATTGGCGTAGGCTCCGTAAAGCCCATCGCCTGGGTTCCCCGCACGACTTCCTGGGAAAGCCCGAAGTTGTTGAAAGACACAGGTCTCCACAGTAGATCGGTTAGGCGCAGAAGCAACGGCGGACGGAGGTTTCGTTAGGCAATTTTGCCATCCTGAGCGCAGCGGAACGAAGTCGAAGGATCCCGTGGAAGAGCTGGCAAACTCGGAGCGCGGGCTTTGAGGAAGACCAGCGGGATCCCTCGACTGCGCCTTCGGCTCCGCTCGGGATGACAGGCAGTTGCGTCCCTTAGCGTGACGCGTTTCGCTTCCGTCGCGTCTGTTCTCGCTTGCGAGGTCCTTCCCTTTGGTCAGGATGACAAAACGAATGGCCGAGCCAAAATCATTGCGCGTTCTGGTGATCGCCGATACCCACAATCACTTGCCGCCGAATCTTGAGACGCTCGCGGAAGGCGCGGATGAGATTTGGCATCTCGGCGATGTCTGCGCGCCGCATTTACTTCTCGAGATCGAAAGCCTCGGGCTGCCGGTCACGATCGTGCGCGGGAACTGCGACGCGAATTATGATTGGCCGCTCGTGGTCGATTTGAAGCGCCATGGCGTGCGGTTCCGTCTCGTCCACATCCCGCCATCGCGGCCGCCGGAAGGCGAGGCCGACGTGCTCTTGCACGGTCACACACACGTTCCGCGCGATGAGCGCATCGGCGGCGTGCGATTTCTTAATCCCGGCTGCGTGACCCGACCAAATCGCGGCGCGCCCGCGAGCGTCGCAACCCTCAAAATCGCAGCCGATGGGAAGTTAACCTGGAGTCTGACTCGGACTCGTTAGGCTACTTCTCGGCGTCTTCTTTTTTCTCTTTCGCCGCGGCGGTTTCTTCGCCTTCTTCACCGGTTTGGAACCGGCTTCGCTGCTCGCTGCGGCCTTCGGAGATTTGCTCGCGCGCTTCTTGCCTTTCGCCTCGGGTTTTGCCTCTTCTTCCACTACCTGCGGCGCATCCACCCATTCGATGAAGGCGACCGCGGCAGCGTCGCTCTTGCGTTGGCCGAGCTTGATAATGCGGGTGTAGCCGCCTTTGCGATCGGCGCTACGCGGCGCGATGTCGTCGAACAACTTCTTCACCGCGTCCTTTTGCCGAAGCACTGCAAGAGCTGTCCGGCGCGCGTGGAGCGAACCGTTTTTACCGAGCGTCACCATTTTTTCCGCAAGCGGCCGCACGGCTTTCGCTTTTGCCAGCGTGGTTTTGATCCGTTGATGCTCGATCAGGCTGCAGACCTGATTCGCGAGCAACGACTTGCGATGCGCGGCGGTCACTCCCAGTTTAACGGTTTTCTTTTGGTGCCTCATAGCTGCTTCTCCGACTAAAATGCCTAACGACTACTTCTCTTCGTTCGCCCCATCTGCCCCATCTGCGCCCTCGACGCTGATCGGGATCTCGACCAGACCCGGATCGAATTTCTGACCGAGACCGAGGCCGAGCTGCTGGAGTTTGTCTTTGATTTCGTTGAGCGATTTCTTGCCGAAGTTGCGATACTTCAACATCTCGGCTTCCGACTTCTGCGCGAGCTGGCCGACGGTGGTGATGTTGGCGTTGTTCAGGCAATTTGCCGCGCGCACGCTGAGCTCGATCTCGTTCACGCTCATGTTCAGAAGCTTCTTCAGCTTCACGTTTTCCTCGGAAACACCAGCTGGCGTCTCGTCGAACTCGATCACGTCTTCGTTGAAGTTCACGAATACATCGAGGTGATGCCGCATGATCGCGGAAGCTTGGAGCAAGGCTTCGTCAGGCGCGAGGCGACCGTCGGTCCAGACCTCAAGGATGAGCTTGTCGTAATCGGTCCGCTGACCGACGCGGGTGTTTTCGACCGCGTATTTCACGCGGGTGACCGGCGAAAAGATTGAGTCGATCGGGATGAGGCCGATCGGCTGGTCGGGGCGTTTGTTCTCGTCGCCCGTCGCGAAACCGCGGCCGACGCGCACGTCGAACTCGGCTTCGAATTTGTGCTTCTTATCGAGTGTGCAGATGACCTGCTTCGGATTCAAAACTTCGTAGCCCTGGACGAGCGAGATGTCGCCGGCGGTGACTTCGCCTTCTTTGTTCACGTTCAGCTGGAGCTGGCGCGCTTCGTGGTCGGCGGATTTAAATTTGATGCGCTTGAGGTTGAGCACGATGTCGGTGACATCCTCGACGACGCCCGGAAGCGTGCCGAATTCATGCTGCGCGCCGGTGATTTTCACGGCGGTGATGGCGGCGCCTTCCAGTGAGGAAAGCAGGACGCGGCGGAGGGAATTTCCTACGGTGTGACCGTAGCCGGCCTCGAAGGGCTCGGCGACAAACTTGCCGTAGGTATCTGTGGATGACGCCTCATCTTTGGTGAGGGTCTTGGGCATTTCAAAACGACCGTAACGAACTGGCATAACTTAAAATACGGACCACGGAGACGAAGCGGCGGATGGTTGAAAAATCCGAAACTCGAAGACCGAAATCCGAAACTCCTAAAGCACCGGGTTCCCCCTGGCGAGCGCGGTTTCGAGTCAAGCGACGGAAACCCAGGGACCAACGGCGCAACGATTTAAAAACTCGCAGCGGGACGGGGAATGAACACGATCATGCAGAGTTTGCAAGTCACTCTGCGGCGGACCTGCACTTACACCTTAACTTTCACCTGCACGTCTGCGCCCTGGGAGTGTAGTGAAAGTTAAAGTGTAGGTGCAAGGAGCGGACTGGTGCGCTCAGCCTTCCTCGACGGCGTCGGGGAGTTCGTTCTTGTCGTCCGGCAAACGTGGGAAATGCTCGGAGAGCAACTCGCCAATCCGCTCGATCGCGTGCACGACCGCATCGGTGAAATTCTCCGCGCGAAAATGCAGCGCCATCGCATCGACCAGATGCTGCCAGAAGCCGTCGCCGCAACGCTGGTGGATTCCTTCGTCGCCAATCACGGCAAATTTCTGCGAGCGCGGCGCGACGAAAATGAGCACGCCGTTGCGCTGGCGCGTCGCTGTCATGCCGAGTTTTTCAAACTGCGTGCGCGCGGCCGCGACCGGATCTTCGACCTCGCCACGCTGCACAAAGACGCGGACCTCACCGGAGGTCGCTTGCTCCGCATCGCCGATCGCCTTGACGATCCGCGCGTGATCCAGTTGCCCGAGAAAATGTTTCGTGCGCATCCGATTTTACCAGCCTGAGCCGGCGCCGCCGCCGCCGAAGCTGCCGCCGCCGCCGCTGAATCCGCTAAATCCGCCGCCACCCCCCGACGACCCACCGCCGCCGCCCCCGAACCCGCCGATGAACGGGCCGCCCCAGCCGCTGTAGCCGTAGCCGCGCCGACCGGTGCGCGAGAAGCGTGAGTAAATGATGAAAATCAGAATGAGAACAAAAATAATCATTCCGATCGGGAATCCACTCGCGCCACCCTTGGACTTTTCGAGATCGGTCTTGCCGGTGCCTTTGTATTCTCCGCGCACCGCCTGCATCATCGCCGTGATCCCAGCCTTCAGGCCGGCCGCGTAGTCGCCCTGCTTGAAAAGCGGCGCGATGACGTTGTGCGTGATGTCGAAACAGGTCGCGTCCGGCAGCGCGCCCTCCAGTCCATAGCCGGTCTGGATGAACATCTGATGGTTCTCGACAAAAACGAACAGGACCGCGCCGTTGCTGTGCCCTTTCTGCCCGACGCCCCAGGTCTGCGCGACGCGTTGGGTGTAATCGGCGACCGACGATTCGCTCTCCATCGTCTGGTAGATCGCGACCAGGATTTGCGTGGAAGTTTGTCGCTCAAACTGGGCGAGCTGCTCGTTGAATCCCAGAGCTGTCTGATGGTCTACCACATTGGCGTAGTCGTTGAAATAACCGGCAGGCTTAGGCGGAATCTTCTCCGCCATGAGCGAGCTAAATCCGCTACAGAGGAAGAAGAACGCGGCCAGCCACGCCGTCATCCCGAGGGGAGCGAAGCGGAGCCGAGGGTTCCCGTAGAGTCGTCCTACAGCGCTCGCGCAGAAGCGTCCCCGTTTTTCCACCGGATCCTTCGACTGCGTTGCGCTTCGCTTCACTCCACTCAGGATGACAGGTCGTGCGGACCGATTCGTTAGGGTGTGGGCACCGCGCTCGCCGCCGGGGCGGCGGGTGCCACCGGGAGCGGCGTCGCAGCGGCCGGCCCCGTCGCAGGCGCGCCGTTATTGAAATCAAACTTCACCGCCGGGGCGGTCTCCGCACCGGGCTGCGCATTGAAGAACGGCCGCACGGGGAAGCCGAGCATGCCGGCAAAAATATTCGTCGGGAAAGTCTTCACCGCCGTGTTGTAGGCCTGCACCGTAGTGTTGAAATTTCCGCGCTCGACCGAGATCCGGTTTTCCGTGCCTTCGAGCTGCGCCTGGAGGGCGAGGAAGTTCTGGTTTGCCTTCAAGTCGGGATAATTTTCGGTCACCACGAGCAGGCGCGAGAGCGCGTTGCTCAGTTGTCCTTGCGCCGCCTGGAATTTCTGGAGCTGTGCGGCATCGGTCGGCGCTTTGTTCGGATCGAGCTGCACGCGACCGACACTGGCGCGTGCGTCCGTCACCGCGATTAAGGTCGACTTCTCAAAGTTCGCCGCGCCCGAAACCGTCTGCACGAGATTCGGGATGAGGTCGGCGCGCCGCTGGTAAACGTTCTGCACCTGCGCCCAGGATTGGTTCACGCTTTGATCGAGTTTTACGAGCGCGTTGTATTTACCGGCGACCGCGATCGCGATGATCACCGCGATGAACGCAACCACGAGCAGGATTCCACCGCAGCCGAAGGCAAATTTTTTCATGATCAGTTGTCTTTTTTCGCGCTCATCCTCACCCGGCCTGCATGGTCGTTTCCATTCCTGTTCTCTCCTGCAAGGCGAAAGGCCGCAATCTTTTTTTAACATTCTGAGCGTTCAGGAAATATCGCGGAAGTCAATCGCACATCTCTCGCTTTGTAGTTAGGCGAAGCGGCGACTGCCGCTCGCCCTTTTCCAAAACGAGAGCGATCCGACCTAGGAGATTCCCCGAGGGGAAGCATGGGGCGGATATCGACAAACAGTCCTCGACGCGAGCGCGAATTAGTCGTGTAGCCAAGTCCGCGCGGTGCTCCTGTCGAGCCCGGAGCGGGACAGCAACCAAGAAAAAACAAATTATGAAAAAACGACTCAAACCTCAACTTCTCGTCTCCAGCGCGTGCGTCTGCGCCGCCCTCTTCTGCGCAAGCGCGACGGCCTCTGCGCAAAGCACACCTGAAAGCAGCCCTGGCATGAGCCCCGCCGCCAGCAGCAGCATGAATGACATGGCCAACGGCGAAAGTCAGTTCGTCCTCGGCTCGAAAATCATGGGCTGCCATGTGAAAAGCCAGCAGGGTGAAGACCTCGGCACGATCAGCAACATCGTCGTCAACACGAACACCGGACACATCCGCTATGCGGTCCTGAGTACGGGCAGCAAGAAGGTGACAGTCCCGTGGAACGCGCTCAATCCGGCACCGCACGCCACCAATGGCCAGGCGCCGCATTTCGTGCTGAACAGCTCGAAACAAAAATTGGCAAACGCGCCGAAGTTTAATCCGAACGATCTCTCCAATCTTTCCAACCGAACGATGGAAGAGCCGATCTTCACTTACTACGACATCATCTGGTTCCCGGACACACTCACATCCGAAGAGGTCAACTCCCGCAGCGGTCAGGAGGGCGGGAACAGCAGCGCCTCGCCCAGTCCGAGCACGACGCCCATGACGGAATCGACCTACGGGACCTCGCCGACCGCGACGGCCAGCCCCTCTCCGAGCGTCAGCCCACGCTAAACGCGCAACCGCTGCTCGCGACCAGGCTATTTCGGCTTGGTCGCGAGAATCAGCGGCGATGGCGCCGGCACCTCGAGAGCGCGCGGTTCCACAAAGCCCGCTTCAGTCAGCCAGCCGGAAATTTCTGCCATCGTGAAGGAGTCGCCTTCCTCGGTGTTCACCAACATGTTGACCGCGAAGAGCATCGCCATTGGTGGCCCGCTCCGATCTTCGTTTGCGAGGAACTCCGCGATCGCGATCGTCCCTCCCGGCGCGAGCGCGCGGAACGTTTTGCCTAACAATGCGCGGCTCCGTTCCGCTCCTTCACTGTGCAAAATCTGACCGAGCGCGGCGACGTCGTAACCGCTGCCAAAACCGGCTTCGCGCAAATCGCCGGGCCGAAATTCGTATTGCGACGCCACCCCGCAGCGCTCCGTCACTTTCCGAGTCGTCCGCAACACGCCCGGCCAATCAACTGCGGTCACGTGCACGTCGGGCGCCAGTTGAGCGAACGGAATGCTCCAGACTCCGGAACCTGCGGCGAGATCGAGAATGCGTTTTTTTCCTGGGAGCGCAGCGGCCAGCGCCTGCGCCGCAGGATAACCAACCGGAAAAAGATCCTCGACGAACGCCTCGAAAAATTCCGTCCCATCGCCTTCCTGATCGACCGTGACGGCCGGCTTCCCGGTGCGCACGATCTCTTTTAGCTGCACCCATTTTGGAATCAGCTTGTCGCCGTGCTGCGCGAAGCCGCCAAGATAACCCGGCTTGCCGCGAACCAGGAAAGTCTCGCTTTCGGGCGTGAGCGCATAACGTCCCTCCGCGTCTTTTCGCAGCAACTCCAGCGCGACGAGCGCATTCATCAGGATGCGCAAACCGCGCCTCGACGCGCCATTTTGCGCGCTCACTTCCTCGACCGTTTTTGGCCCGCTCGCGAGCAGATCGCAGACGCGATGCTCGATCGCGGCGCTGATGATAATGGGCGGAGCGTAACCCCAGGCCAGCTCGAACAGACGGCGCGGGTTGGGTGCAGCGGGATCAGTTGGATTCGACATGATTGGATGGAGTTTCGGTTTCGTTAGGCACGGGAGCGATCACCAGTTCGGGCGCAGGTTGAGACTCGACTGGGAGCGGCGCCGTGGGCAGCTCGCGGCGTTTCAGCTCATCGGAATTTGGGAGCTCATCGAGGTCGCGCAGCCCGAAGTGTTCGAGAAAAAACTGCGTCGTCTCGTAAAGCAACGGCCGGCCCGGGACCTCGGCGCGGCCGGCGATCTTCACGAGACCGCGCTCCATCAAAGTCTGGAGCACACTCTCGATCGCGACGCCGCGGACGGCCTCGACATCGGCGCGCGTGATCGGCTGACGATAGGCGATGATGGCCAGCGTCTCGAGCGACGGTGGCGTGAGGCGCGCCGGTTTTACGGCCGGGAAAAGTTGCCGCACCCAGTTTGCATACTGCGGATCGCTCGCGAACTGCCAGCCTTCCGCTTTTTCGACGAGCTGAAACGCGCGCTGCTGTTCGATGCAGCCGATTTTCAATTGCTCGAGCGCGGCCGCTACTTCGGCCTCGTCCGTCTTCGCGAATTCGTTAGGCACGAGCTCGTCTTCCGCGCCGGCGCCTTTGAGCGCGCTCGCGATTTCGCGCGGAGTGAGCGGTTTTTGCGCGCTGAAAAGAAGCGCTTCGACGACTTGCGAGAGGTTCATGCGTATATCATTGGCCCAAAAACGAGGGCCCATCACAGTTGTCATCCTGAGCGAAGCGAAGGACCTCGCAAGCGCCTTTCGGCTCGTCCTGCGCAAAAAGAGCACAAAAACGATTGTGAGGTCCTTCGCCGTCCTGCGGCGGCTCAGGATGACAAGGAGAGCGGCTCATTCGTTAAGGCAGGCCAAGCGCGCGTTGAATTTCCTCGGCAATTTGATCAGCCTGACGATCAATTTGCGCGTGGTCGCGGCCTTCGATCAGGAGGCGAATTTTCGGTTCCGTGCCGGAGTAACGCAGTAGCACACGGCCCTTGCCGCTGAGTTCTTTCTCGGCCGCATTCACCAGCTTCATCACCGTCGGCAACTCTTCGAGCGGCGGCTTTGCTTTCACCCGCAGATTGCGCTGCGCCTGCGGATATTTCGTCAGGCACTTTTTCAATTCGCCTAACGATTTCCCCGTCTCCTGCATGATCCGCAAAATCTGGAGCGCGCTGATGATGCCGTCGCCGGTCGTGGTGAAATCCCGAAAAATCATGTGGCCGCTCTGCTCGCCGCCGAGATTCAGGTTCCGGCGCACCATTTCCTCGATCACGTAACGATCGCCGACTTTCGTGCGCACCACTTTCCCGCCGTGCGCGGCGAGCGCTTCGTCCAGCCCGAAGTTACTCATGATCGTGGCCACGAGCGTCTCCTCGGCGAGCTGCCCGCGGCTCAGTAGGTCGACCGAAGCGATCGCGAGAATTTCGTCACCATAGACCACTGCGCCATTCTCGTCGCAGAGCAGGACGCGATCGGCGTCGCCGTCATTCGCGATCCCGACTTGTGCGCCGCTTTGCCTAACGAGCCGCTGAATTTCCTCGGGATAGGTGCTGCCGCATTGGGCGTTGATGTTGGTGCCGTTCGGTTCGTTATGCGCAACGGTCAGATCGGCGCCGAGCTCGCGCAAAATGCACGGCGTCGACTTGTAGCCGGCGCCGTTCGCGACATCGACCGCGATCCGCATTTTCTCGAGCGAAAGTCTTCTCGGGAAACTGGCTTTCGCGAACTCCACGTAACGCCCGAGCGCGTCGTCGATGCGGGTGGCGCGCCCGATTTTTCCGGCAGTCGGCCGGACCGAATCGATCTCCCCGGTGAAGACGAGCTGCTCGATCTGTCGCTCGACCGCGTCATCGAGCTTGTAGCCGTCGTGCCGGAAAAATTTGATGCCGTTGTCCTCGTAGGAATTGTGCGACGCGGAGAGCACAATGCCGGCGTCGGCGCGAAGCGAACGCGTGATGTAAGCGACGCCCGGGCTCGGCAACGGCCCGATCACGAGCACATCCACGCCTAACGAAGTGATCCCAGCGACGAGCGCGTTCTCCAGCATGTAACCGGAAAGGCGCGTGTCTTTCCCGATCACGACCTTCGGGCGCAGCCCGGCGGGATGTTCGCGCGGGTTCAGCTGCGTGAAAACATGCGCGGCGGCGCGCCCCAGTTTGAGCGCGGTTTCGGCCGTAACCGGCTCGACATTGGCCACGCCGCGGACCCCGTCGGTCCCGAAAATCTTTCTCTTCGTCGATGCGCTCATGGTCCGGTGCTGGTGTTGATCTTCTGCCGATCGTGATCGCTGAAAAAAACACATTCGTTCTCCAGCCCGAGGAGCGTCGCCCATTTCAACGGGAACTTTTGCAAATCCACGCTGCGCAAAATCACCGGCGCCCAGTCGCGATAGCCGCCTTTCAGGATGTCGCGGAGCGTGTTCTGGCTGCCGCTGATCGGCGTGAGGTAGATCGCGTTGATCGGCCCGCCGAAGAGGTTGTAGTCGTTGTCTTCCGTGTAGGCGCGAATCGTATCCGGCAGCCAGACCGCCTTGCGATCCGCATACCAGGCCACAGCCCAGGGCATGTCGGTTGCGGTGATTTCGTTAGGCTGCATCCAATCGCCGATTACCGCGATGTAAGGCGGCACATACGGTGGCCAGCGGATGCTCCCTTTCGATGAAGAAAAAACCGTCGTCACCAGCATCGGCACTCCGCAGAGGAGGAACAGCAGCACGAGAAACCCGCTGCGGGCGAGCCGGGATTCGATTCCGGAGCGGCTCCATTGCACGAGGAGAAAGGCCAACCCGAAGCAGGTCATGATCGGCATGAAAAGAAGGTGCAATTGATTCGCGGCGAATCCCAGCTCGTCGTTGAGGCCGTAAACAGCCATCCCTACGACGGCGCCAAACCACAGCACGAGGACAAGCCAGCGCGCCGCCGTTTCGGTGCGGCGGAACGGATGCAGCAGCCCCGCGAAAAAGAAGAGCGCGACCACGTTCCAGCCGAAGTAATGAAAAATCCGGCCGATCTGGTCGACGAGATTGCCCGCGATTTTGTTCCGCCAGAATCCAATCGAAAACCCATGATAATCGATCGCGAGATGCCGCATATGCGCGGCTTCGCTCATCCCGATGTGATCGAAAAACGAGTAAATCGCGACGCCGCCCGGATTGCCGCAGACGAGATAATTTCGAATCAGCCACGGCGCGTACAGCAGGACGAAGGGCGCGAGCACGAGGATCGCCGCCCAGACGCGCGGCCGAAAATAAATCGCGCAGAAGATCAGCGCGGCGATAAAAATCCAGATCGTTAGGGCGTGGGTCAACGCCAGCAAACCGAAGCCCACGCCGGCGAGCGCGAGCCAGAGAGCGAGCGGGCGTCCCTCGGTCTGCGCTTCGATTGCGCGCACCAGCAGGTAGATCGTCAGGTTGAAAAGCAGCAGGAGCAGCATCTGCGGCAAACCGGAGAGCGAGTACTGCCAGATCGTGTCGCAGACCAGAACGAGACCGCAACTGAGCAGCGCGAGTTGCGAGTCGAAGAGCCGGCGCGCGATCAAAAATAAAACCGCGACCGACGCGATGAAGAACAGGATCGAAAGCGCCGCGATCGCTCTGTCGCCAGCGTACACGATATCGCGCGGCCTCATCTTGAGGCTATTTTTTACCGGCAGGAGCGCGAGCGCATCGAGCAGCGGTGGGAGCGGCGCGTTATATGTATCGGTCCAGATTCTCAGCGCGACATCCTTCCCGTGACGCTGCAGTTGCCCGGCGGCGAGCGGTCGCGCGAACTTCGTCGCCCAGCCGTGGCCCCGCATGATTTCACGCCCGATCTGCGCCTGATCCATCGCCTGCGAAGTGGCCAGACCGTTGAACTCGTGGAGCAAATAAAAGAGCGAGAGGCCGATGAGGGCGAGCGCGACGAGCGTGCGTTTCACCCAGGCCGCCGCGTCACCTGCTTCGAGGGCGTGGATCGCGTTTTGAATGAGATCGGCGCTACCGGGCATCGGGGAGAAAATCCGAAATCCGAATATCGAAATCCGAAACAAATCCGAAGCTCGAAATTGGAATATCGAAACTCGACACTAGGGTATGGCCGGCGCACGGCAGTTTCGAATTTTGAATTTCAGTCATTCGAATTTGTTTCGGATTTCGGATTTCGAGCTTCGGATTTGTCCTCATCCATTTCGTTGATCTTACGATGCAACGTGCGCCGGCTGATGCCCAGCTTCTTCGCCGCGGCCGTGATGTTGCCGTTCGTCGCAGCGAGCGCCTGCATGATCAGGCGTTTCTCAGACGCGGCCAAATCGAGCGGGCTGGCCTTTTCATCGAAGGCCTTCGTGCGCGTGATCCCGGCTGGGAGCGGCGCGCCACTGGCCGCGCGGACCGCTGCCGGCAAGTCGCGCAAAGTCACCTTCGTCCCGGTCGCCATGACCACGCCGTGCTCGATCGCCGTGCGCAACTCCCGCACGTTTCCCGGCCAATCGTAAGTGAGCAGCGTGTTCATTGCGTCAGCGGTGATCTCGAGCACCGGCCGTTCGTTCACCTTCGAGAAATGCCGCAAAAACGACCTAACGAGAAGTGGAATATCTTCCTTCCGCGTGCGCAACGGCGGCATCGTGATCTTCACGACATTGAGGCGAAAATAGAGATCGTCGCGAAATTTTCCTTCGCTCACCAGCTGCTCGAGATTTCTGTTCGTCGCCGCGATCAGGCGCACATCGGCGCGCAGCATTTGCGATCCGCCGACGCGCTCGAAGGCACGCTCTTCGCTGATCACGCGGAGCAATTTCACCTGTGTGCTCGCGTCGATCTCGCCGATTTCGTCGAGGAAAACCGTGCCGCCGTTCGCCTGCTCGAACCGCCCGATCCGGCGCTCGTGCGCGCCCGTGAATGCGCCGCGCTCGTGTCCGAAGAGTTCGCTCTCGAGCAACTGCGGCGAGAGCGCCGCGCAATGCACCGTAACGAATTTGCCCTTGTGCCGCCGGCTCAGATTATGGACCGCCTGGGCTGCAAGCTCCTTGCCGGTCCCGCTCTCGCCTTCGATCAGGACGTTGGCCGACGACGGCGCCACCTGCCGAATCGTGTCGAGTACTTCGCGCAACGTTTCGGATTCACCGAGAATATTTTCGAGCGCGAAACGTTCATCCACTTGCTGGCGGAGCTGCCGATTTTCCTGTTCGAGGCGGCGGCTGCCGAGCGCGCGGGCCACGAGCATTTCCACCTTGTCGAGGTTGAGCGGCTTCGTCACGAAATCGTAGGCGCCGCGTTTCATCGCCTCGACCGCGGTATCGACGGAACCGTAGGCCGTCATCATGATGCAAACCGGCGGGTGCGGGAGTTTCAGCGCGCGCTCGATCAGCGTCATTCCGTCCTCGCCGCCGAGCCGGAGATCGGTAATGAGCACGTCGATCTCATCGCGCGTCAGCACCTCGAGGGCGCTCGCGACATCGGCGGCGACGTAGGTGTCGTAGTTGTCGCCTAACAATGTCCGCAACCCATCGCGGGTGTGCTTCTCGTCGTCGACAATCAGAACGGTCGGTTCCATTCAGGCAAACAGTGGAACAGAAGGAAACGAAGACAACGAAGAAGGGATGGATGGCGAGTCGTCTTTGTTTCCTTTGTTACCTTCTGTAAGACATCATGCCTCTGCCTTATCCGGCAGCATCCGCACCCGCTGATCCAAAAACGGGAGCCGAATCGTCAACGTCAGCCCCTTGCCTTCCGCACTCTCGATCGCCAGCTCTCCCCCGTGCTCCCGCACGATTCGCCTCACGATCAACAAACCCAACCCCGATCCGCCACTCTTCGTCGTGAAATACGGCTCGAACACCCGGCTCAGGTCTTCCGGTGAAATCCCGCCGCCGGTGTCCGTGAAACTGATTTTCACATGCGTGTCGTCCCGGTCGGTCCGGATGCGCAAAATCCCGCGGCGCTTCATTGCCTCGAAGCTGTTCTTGATCGCGTTGTAAAAGACCTGCTTCATCTGGTCGCGATCGAGCTGGAGCGGCGGCAGATCGTCCCGCAGCTCCGTCTCGACCACGATGTCGCGATCGTGAATCTCCGGCTCGAAAAAGCGCAGCGTCTCCTCGAGGAGCGCGTTCACGTTTTCCGGCTGGAGCTGCGGCTTCGACGGCCGGATAGCGCGCAGAAATTGCGTCACGATCGAGTCGAGCCGGTTGATTTCCGCTCGCGCGATGTCGATCGAGTTTTGCAGCTCGCGCTTGTCTTCGACGGCACTGAGCTTGCGCACTTTGCGCTCCATTAATTGCAGGTGGATGTGGAGCGAGTTTAGCGGATTCCCGATCTCATGCGCCACGCCCGCGGCGAGCAAAGTGAGCGCGGAAAACCGCTCTGACTCGATCGTCTGCTCGGTCGTGCGCCGGCTTTCCGTGATGTCGCGCAGGATCATGGCGTGGCCGACGCGCTCGGCCACGGATTCGTTAGGCGGGGCGCTGTCGGTCCGCCGTTCAATCATAAGCGGCACGACGTAGAAATTGATGAACCGGTTTGCGGGATAAAAAATCTCCATGTCCCGGCTCAAGACCGCGTCGGATTGCGAGAGCGCCTTCCAATCGAGTCCCCGCACCCGTTCCTCGAGCGGTTTGCCGATCGATTTGTCGCCGTCGAGCCCGAACATCTCGCAGGCGGCGTCGTTCAAATAAGTGATCCGGCCCGTCGCGTCGGTGACGATGATTCCTTCCTGAATGGAATTGAAAATCGTCTCGAGAAACCCTTTCTCCTGCGCGAGGCGCAGCAGGTAACTCTGCACTTCCTCCGGCCCGACGCGGCCGAGGCGTTCGATCAATTTTTCGAGAAAACCGGATTTCATGAGTGGCGCGAGCTTTCCGCTTACGTGCTTCTACAATCCTCGCAAGCTGGGTGCTCGCGCTACCTTCTCTGATGCCGCGGACCTTTCTCCTCTCGCCCGCCTACGCCGGCGGCCGCCGCGCGCAGATGCTCCTGAATGATCGCGCGCAGTTCGCGCTCGCGCAGCGTCTGCGCACGGGCGAGGCGGTGTCGTTAGGCGAAGTTTTTACCTTTCTCAGCGGTCTCTATTTTCGCGGAAAACTGGCTTACGCGAATACGTTCGCGACCGATTTCGAACGGGTGCTCGTGATCACGCCGACCCGCGGCCTCGTGCCGGCGACGACCACTGTCACGCTGGCGGACCTGCGCGAGTTTGCCGAAGTCGACATCGCGGACGACGAACCGCGTTATCGTAAACCGCTCGAACGGGACCTGCACAGGCTCGTTAGGCAACTATCGCCGACGTGCGACGTGGTGCTGCTCGGCAGCATCGCGACCGGCAAGTATGTCGGCGTGATGCTCAAGATCCTGCAGGAGCGGTTGCGTTTCCCGGCGGACTTCGTCGGGCGCGGCGACATGAGCCGCGGTGGGTTACTCCTGCGCTGCGCGGTCGATCGTAGCGAACTTAGTTACATCCCCGTAGCTGGCGCGACGCGAAAGGGTAAACGACCACCGAAACTGGAGCCGCGCCGCTATGCGCCGTAGCACAGGCATCTTGCCTGTGGGCCAGCGGGCGTCTCGCCCGCTGTTTCAATGACCGGGCAAGATGCGGGGTCGCCCCGCAGCCGAGACGGCTGTGCTACGTTCGCCGATGCCTGTTAAACCTCCCCTCCCGCCGATGGAAGCGCGCTCGGCCGACGAGATTCCGAGCGGCGATGGCTGGCAATACGAGCCGAAATGGGACGGCTTCCGTTGCCTCGCCTTTCGCGACGGCGACGAGATTTACCTGCAATCCAAAGCCGGCCAGCCGCTCGCGCGCTATTTTCCGGATATCGTTAGGGCGTTGTGCGAGCTGAAAGCGAAGCAGTTCGTCCTCGATGGCGAACTCGTCATCTCGATCGGCGGTGCGCTTTCGTTCGATGAGCTGGAACTCCGGCTCCATCCCGCCGCCAGTCGCGTGCAAAAACTGGCCGCCGCGCATCCGGCGATGTTTATCGTCTTCGATCTGCTTGCCGGCACCGACGGCAAGTCGCTTGTGGAGAGTCCGCTGGAGAAACGCCGCGCCTTGCTCGAGAAGTTCGCTGGGAAATTTTTCCCTAACGAAAAGCAAATCCGCCTCTCGCCCGCCACGACTGATCTCCGGCAGGCGCAGAAATGGTTTGAGAAAGTCGGCGGGAATCTCGACGGCATCATCGCGAAACGCACTGATGCCGCCTACGCCTCCGGAGAGCGAACCGCGATGGTGAAGATCAAGCAGATCCGCACCGTCGATTGCGTCGTCGGCGGATTCCGTTATGCGAGCAGCGGGCGCGTAATCGGTTCGCTTTTGCTCGGGCTCTACGATGACGAAGGGTTGCTTAATCACGTCGGCTTTACGTCGGCGTTCAAGGCGAGCGAGAAAGCCGCCCTAACGAAAAAGTTCGAGGCGCTGAAGAAGCCGCCCGGCTTTACCGGCAACGCGCCGGGTGGCCCGAGCCGCTGGAGCACGGAGCGGAGCGGCGAATGGGAGCCGGTCGATCCGACGGTGGTTGTTGAGGTCACCTACGATCATTTCACCGGTGGCCGTTTTCGGCATGGGACGAAGATCGTCCGCTGGCGCAAAGACAAAGCGCCGCGGCAATGCACGCTCGACCAGGTGGAGCATCGCGAAGGCAAATCGCTCGCGCTCCTCGCTTCTCCTTGAACTGGCTCGCGGAATCGGAAACCATCCGCGCCATGACGGACAAACGAGATCGCTCGCAGATTCCGGCCGCCATTCTCTGGGGAGGTTTGGTCGCCGGCGTGCTCGACCTCAGCTTTGCGCTGCTCTTCAACCACTGGCGCGGCGTCCCTTTCATCCGGGTTCCGCAGGCAATCGCGAGCGGCCTGCTCGGACGCGACGCGTTCCAAGGCGGCCTAACGACAGCGTCGCTCGGCGTCGCACTGCACTTCCTGATCGCGTTCTGTTTGGCGGCTTTTTACAACGGAGCGAGCCGCCTCTTTCCGCTCCTCATCCGCTGGGCGGCGCTCTGTGGGCCGGCCTATGGCGTCGCGATTTATTTCTTCATGAATCTCGTCGTCCTCCCGCTTTCGCGCGCGCCGAAATTCAAACACACCTCGCTCTCGACCTGGAGCGACCTCGGCTCGCACATCTTCTTCGTCGGCCTAACGATCGCACTTTTCGCGCGACATTACGCAGGCGCGCGGCGCGCGGCCGGAAGCTAAGTGTAGCCCAGGGCGCAGCGCGATTCCCGGCGCTCCCGTCATCCTGAGCGGAGCGCTCGGGATGCTGGCTGTTTGTCTCGCGCCTAACGAGACCAGCTCGGCTCCGTGATTTTGCCGAGACCACCGAGGACTTTCGTCTTTTGGCTGTTTACCGTGTCGACCATGTAGAGAGTGCCGCCGTCGCTGTAAATCAGGTGCCGCGAATCCGGTCCCCACGCCGGATCTTCGCCGGTTCCAACGATGCGTTTATTCCCGCCGTTCAAATCCATCACCACGACCTGAAATTCACCCCCGGAACGCACGTTGAACGCGATCTTTTTCCCATCAGGCGACCAGCTTGGCTCGGTGCAGTAGCCGTAGCCGGTCGAGATCGGACTTCCCGAACCTCCGCTCGCCGAGATGCGATAAAGTTGCGGCCCGCCGGAGCCACTGAACGAGTAGATAATCTCCGATCCATCGGGCGACCAGGTCGGGCTGGATTCCACCCCACGGGTGTGGGTCAAACGCTCCGCTCCGCCGCCATTCGCGCTCACCGTGTAGAGCTCGGGATTACCATCTTTGCTGATCGTTAGGGCGATCCGACTGCCGTTAGGCGAAAAGGCGACGCCGCTGTTCGTGCCCGGGTAGTTCGCGATCTTATTCCGCGCGCCGCTCGCGAGATCGATCACATACGCATCGGCGTAACCGCTCTGGTAACCGGTGTAGGCGACCCGCCGGCCATCGGCGCTGATCGACGGATGCACGCTGATAGTGTTGTCGTGCGTGATCTGCCGCACGTTCGTGCCGTCGTAGTCGGCGACGTAAACTTCCTTGTGCCCGCTCCGGGTCGCGATGAATACGATTTTGCTGCCGGCGAGTCCCTTGTGGCCGGTCAGCGTCTCGATGATGTCGTTCGCAAACTGATGCGCGTTTGCGCGGTTTTCGCCGTTGTAGGTTTTCGAAAGCACCGTCCCGCCGCTGTGATCGACCACCGTGCCCTCCAGACTCCCGCCGCCCGCGCGACCGCTCACGGCGTAGGAAGCGTTGGCGCTGCCGAGACTGAAAAGGCCGGAGATCGTCAGGTCCTTCTGCACGACCGCCGTCGCGGCCGCGCCATCGGCTCCGGTGAGGCCGGCGACGCTCACGTTTAACCGATCGCCTTTGCTCACCGTGATCGTCGGCACGTCTTCCGCCGCGCGCGCTAGTTGCGATGTCGTTAGGCACAAGATCGCCGCCACCGTTACTCGTAAAAATTGTCTCATTGTCCGGAACTTAATTCGAAGTTGATGTTCACGTCATAATATTCGTCGCCCAACCCCGCCGGCAACGGATCGACCTGTTTCACGCGTGCCGCGGCGGCTTTGACGGAGTCGTCGACCACCGGATTGCCGGAGGATTTCGCAATCGAGTAGTCGGAAATGCGCCCGTCTTTTTGAATCCGGATGCGCAGGAGAACTGAAAGCTTTGCGCTCTGCACGACGGAAGTCGGCTGGACCCATTCGCTGTAGAACCGGTCGTGCAACATCCCGCCATACCAGCCGAATTCCGACGCGCCGCCGGAGCCTTTACCGTGACCGCCGGAGCCGCCTTCGCCTTTCGTGTCGCCGGTGTCGCTGTCCCCCGCGGCGGTCGCTTTCTTCGCTGATTTTTCACGGGAAGAATCCTCGTCGCTCTCGCTCGCCTTCTTCTTTTCGAGCGCGGCTTTGGCGATCGCTTTTTTCTTGGCGGTTTCCTTTTCTTCTTCCTCGTCAGGCGTCGGTTTTGGTTTCGGGGTCGCCTTCTTTTTCTTCGGCGTTGCCTTCTTTCTTGGAGTCGGTGAAGGCTTCTCTCTCGGAGTGTGTTTCGGCGTTGGCTTAGGCGTGGGTTTCGGAGTTCGCTTGGGCGTAGGCGTCGGAGTTTCTGTCGGCTTCGGCGTTGGAGTTTCTGTTGGCGTCGGAGTTGGCGTAGGCGTCGCGGTGGCCGTTGGGCTAACTGGAATTTCTATCTCGCTCTTCGCGGTCGGGAGAACTTCCGGCGTCGCTTCTTCGGCTGGTTCGTTAGGCGTGGCGACCGGCGTTTCTTCGGGCGGCGGCTCGGGAGTTTCCGCGGCGCTTTCGGTCGCGGCTGCGGCCTGGCTTCCGCCCGCACCGCCTTCCATCCAGACGATGTTCTTCGGCTCCGGCTTCGCCGATCGGCTCCACCAGAGCAGCCCGAGCAGAACCACGACGTGAACCAGCCCAACGATCGTGACGTTGCGCCAGAAACGCGCGTCGCGGGTCATTTGCCCGGCTGTTCTTCCTGCGTCGCGATGCCGACTTTCGTGATCTCGGCGCGCTGCAGGGCGTCCATGAGATTGACCAGTTTCTGCACCGGCAGCTCGCGGTCCGGCCGAATCACCACCGCGACATTTGGATCGGCCTGTTTCAAGCTCGCGAGCCGCGCCGGGAGCAACGCCGCGTCAATCACCTCTTCATTCAGCCTAACGACCTCATTGCGATCCATCGAGAGGATCTGCACCGCGGCCGGATTGATCGGCGCGTTCGTCGTCCCGCTCGAGGGAATGATGAGCGACTTGCTGTTCTCCATCAGCGGCGTCGTGATCATGAAAATGATCAGGAGAACGAACGCGAGATCGAGCAGCGGAGTGATATTAATCTCCGAGAGCGTCGTGAGGCCGGTGCGGCTGGAATAGCGGCGCATCGTTAGGCTCCGGCTGTCGCTTTCTCAGTTGTCATGCTGAGCATAGCGAAGGACCTCACAAACCACGACCGACGCTCGTGAGGTCCTTCGCTACGCTCACGATGGAAAGTATTGTCTTTCATCTCCGGAAATCCGATACGCGACTGCCGTGCTCGACGTATTTGTGCTCGAACTCCGAGGCGAGTTCCGCGGCGAAGTTATCCATCTCCACCACCATCCCGCGGATGCTGGTGACGAGAAAATTGTAGCCAAACATCGCCGGAATCGCGACGCAGAGCGCCGTCACCGTCGTAATCAGCGCGCCGGAAACACCCGGCGCCATCGCCGCCAGATTTGCGCTCCCCGCTTCCGCCACGCCGGTGAAAGTATCCATCACGCCCCAGACCGTGCCTAACAATCCCAGAAACGGCGCGCCGCTCACCGCAGTCGCGAGCAGGATCATTTGCGACTCGAGCTTGAGCGCGTTCTCGCCCACCGCACGCTCCATTGCGGCATTGACCGCGTGCATTTGCGCGGGCGTAATTTTGTCGGCGATCTCGAGCCGCGCGCGAAAAGTCTCGTCCATCTCGGACGAGCCGAGCAGATGGAAAGTCAGCTCCTCGCAGCCCGCGCGATAAACGCTAAAGATCGGCGAACCCGGAAAGCGCACACTCGATTCAAACAACCGCAGCGGCTGCCGATCCTGCCGGAAGGCCGCGAGGAAACGCCCGCTTTGTTTCCTCGCGAACTGGATCACGCGCATTTTCGTCACCATTACCGACCAGCTAAAAACCGAGCCGATGCAGAGAAATCCGAGCACCACTTTGCCGGCGACGGTGGCATGCTCGAACGAGAAAACGAGCCCGCCGGCCGCAAGAAACCCGGGAGAAAAAAGTTCCGTCATGCGGGCTCCACTTTATAGCGGAAGTCGCGTGATGCGAAAGCCGGAGATGTCTCCGGGGGCGACGAACAACTCGACAAGTCTGGAGGTCTGGGTTCCTACGAAGCCGGGGGAGAGACGTCTATTGCGGAGGGCGCACAGGAGCTACGCACGCGGATTCGCAGAGCTCATCCCTCCAGCTTTTGCGCGCGGAAGCGCGGCGCCGATTGCTCGTTGCGAATCTTGCCGACGATGATGAAGGCGAGCCCGATCGCGATGAGGAAGAAGGAGAAGAACTGCCCTCGCGTAAAACCCGCGATAAGCGACGCGTCCGGTTCGCGAAAATATTCCACCACGATCCGGAAGATCGCGTAGCAGACGAAGAACAAACCGGTGAGCACGCCATTGGGTTGACGCGTCCGCGTGCGCACGAGCCAGAGGATGGTGAAGAGCGCGACGCCTTCGAGGAGCGCCTCATAAAGCTGCGACGGATGGCGCGGCGTGAGGATGAAATGCAACTTCTCGCGCAGGAGTGGATGGGTCTGCAAGCCGCTCACGATTGCTTCCGGGGTCGTTAGGCTGGGTGCGACCGTTTGCGCGGCGAGGAGCGCGCGATCGGCGACCGCGCCATTTGCCGGATCGAGGATTTCCTTCGGGAAAAGCATCGCCCACGGCACGGTCGTCGGCCGGCCGTAAAGCTCGCCATTGATGAAGTTCGCGCAGCGCCCGCAGAAGAGTCCGATCGGCGCCACGACCACGAGGTTGTCGCCGAGATTCGTCCACGAGATTTTGTGCCGCCACGCGTAGTAAAACGTGAAGATGAGCACGCCGAGCATGCCGCCGTGACTCGACATCCCGCCTTCCCAGACGCGAAAGATCGAGAGCGGATCGCGCAACATTTCCGGTCGGTAAAACAGCACGTAGCCGACGCGCCCACCGAGCATGACGCCGAAGAGCGCGGCCCAGGTGATGAAGTCGCCGACCTGGTCGACGCGCAGCTCGGTATAACCTTTTTGCGCGAGCTGGCGCAGGAGCAGAAAGCCCAACGCGAACGCCATAACGTAGGCGAAACCATACCAGCGCGGTCCGATGTTGCCCCAGAGGTGGAAGATGAACGGATCGAAATCGTCGAGGAAATAAGCGAGCATCGGGGCGCGAGCTTCCGCGATTTTGCGAAACGCAGCAAGCCGTCATCCCGAGCGGAGCGTTAGCGCAGCCGAGGGATCCCGTGGAGCGATCGTGAAGCTCCGCTGCGGGAAAATTGCGCTAGGTCTTCACGGCAGCCCAACGGGATCCTTCGACTTCGCTGCGCTTCGCTCAGGATGACACTGGTTGCTCCGCCTTTTAGTTGCGCGCGGCTTCGCCTGTCCTGCTTTGGGTTTTCCCATGACTTCCCTCCTCACCTGTTGTCATCCCGAACCGGCGCAGCGCGGTGCGGGATCTCGCAAGCGTCGTGCGGAGCCCGTTTTGCCTAACGACGTCGCCAGACGCTTGTGAGGTCCTTCGACTCCGCTGCGCTTCGCTCAGGATGACAACACGGCTTTGGCTCGCGCTTTCTTGCGGCGCGGTTTTGTGGCAGGTGCTTCTGTCGTGCCGGTCACTTCGCGGCCTTGCGCGAGGACTTCGCGCAGGAACGGCGCGGTCCGGCTCATTCGGCTTTTCGCGACTTCCTCCGGCGTGCCCGCGGCCACGATTTCGCCGCCTAACGAACCCGCTTCCGGCCCGATATCGACAACGTAATCAGCTTCCGCAATCACGCTCAGGTTGTGCTCGATCACGATCACCGTGTTTCCATCGTCGACGAGGCGATGGAGGACGTTCAGCAACAACTCCACGTCGGCCATGTGCAGCCCGATCGTTGGTTCTTCCAAAAGGTAGAGCGTCGACTTCGGCTTCCGCATTTTGCGAATCCGCTCGTTCGTCGCGCGACTGACTCCGCGCGTTAGTTTGGTCGCGAGCTTGAGCCGTTGCGCTTCGCCGCCGCTCAAGGTCGGGCTCGGCTGCCCGAGTTTTAGGTAACCCAAACCCGTGTCGACGAGCAGTCCGAGCGGGCGCGCGATCTTCTGGTTCGCGGCGAAAAATTCCGCGGCCTGCGCGATCGTCATTTCCATCACGTCGCCGATGCTTTTGTCGTGGTAGAGCACTTCGAGGGTCTGCGCGTTGTAGCGTTTCCCGCCGCAATCTTCGCAAGGCATGTAGCTGCTTGGGAGGAAGCTCATCTCGAGCTTGAGCACGCCCTGGCCACTGCAGGTTTCGCAGCGGCCGCCTTCGGTGTTGAACGAAAACCGGCTCGCGCTGTAACCGCGGACGCGTGAGACCGGCAACTGCGCGAACAAATTCCGAATCTCGTCGAAGACCTTGATGTAAGTCGCCGGGGTCGAGCGCGAGGTTTTGCCTATCGGCGATTGATCGACTTCGTAGATCGCTTCCAGAAACTCCGCTCCTTTGATCTGGGTAGCGCGCGCGTCTCGCGTGCTGGTTGACGCGTCTCGCGGCAACGAACTTTTGCCGCTGGTGGAAGTTCGCGAAGGCGAGACGCCTTCGCTCCGGCAGCTGCCGGACGAGACGCGCGCGCTACCCAGCGCTTCCTTCACCGACGGCAGCAGGACCGAGCGCATCAACGTTGACTTCCCCGATCCGGAGATTCCCGTGATGACCGAGAGTCGGCCGATCGGAAACTTCGCGTCGATGTGCTTTAGATTATTCGCGTGCGCGTCCTCGACTTCGAGCCACTGCTCCACTTCGCCTAACGATCGTCGCGTTTTCCGCACCGGATGACAAAGCGGCTCGCGCAGGCAGCGACCGGTCTGCGATTCACTGATCTCCTTGATGTCGCGGAGCGTTCCCTGCGCGACGACTTCGCCGCCATGCACGCCCGCGCCGGGGCCAAGATCGATGATGTGATCGGCGCGCCGCATCGTCTCCTCGTCGTGCTCGACGATCACGAGCGAGTTCCCTTTTTCGCGTAAGGCCGCAAGCGTTTCGAGGAGGCGCACGTTGTCACGCGCGTGCAATCCGATCGTCGGCTCATCGAGCACGTAAAGCACGCCGCGCAGATTCGAGCCGAGCTGCGCCGCGAGGCGAATGCGCTGCGATTCGCCACCGCTCAACGTCTTCGCGGAACGCCCGAGCGCGAGATAACCGAGCCCAACATTTTCCATGAAGCGGAGCCGCTGTTCGATCTCCGGCACAAGGTCGGCGGCGATGACCTTGGGCGTGCCGCGGAAACGCAATTTGCCGATGAGCGCGAGCGCTTCCGCAGCCGAGCGCGCGCTGAATTCGTCGATCGTTTTCCCTTGGAGCCGCACGTGGCGCGCGACCGCGTTCAGGCGTGAGCCATGGCAATCGGGGCACGGCTGCGCCTCACCTTCACCGATCGACTCAAATTGCCGCTCTGCCGCGAGCTCGTTTTCGAGCGCGGAGTCGCCCGTCTCTTCTTCGCCGCGCTGGACTTTTTCGTTCCAGATTTCACCGAAGCCGTTGCAGGTCTCACACCAGCCGTGCGGCGAGTTAAACGAAAACAGTCGCGGATCGAGCTCCTCGAAAGCGCGGCCGCAACCCGAGCAACTCATCTCCGTGCTCATGACCGTGAGTCGGTTTTTCGCGTCGAGCAGATGCGCCGTTCCGCGGCCGATCTGGAGCGCGCGCTGCACGAGGTTGCGCGCTTTCAGGATCCGCTTTGCATCGATCGCGCCCACCACCGCATCGATCGTGTGTTCCTTGAAACGCTCAAGCTTTTGAAACTGCTTCAGTGGGATGAGCTGGCGATCGACATAGAGCGTGTCAAAACCCTGCCGTTCGGCCCAGCGCGCGACTTCGGTGTGGAAACCTTTTCTCGCTTTCACGAGCGGGGCGAGGACCTTGAGCGGGCCACGCCGCGCCGCCGCTTCTACCTGTCTAACGATCGCGCCGAGCGTCTGCTTTTCCACCGGCAGATCGCAATCCGGGCAAAACTGCGTGCCGGTTTTCGCGAAGAGGAGCCGGAGAAAATGATAAACTTCCGTGACAGTGGCGACCGTCGATTTGCCGCCGCCGCGCGTGACCCGCTGCTCGATCGCGACGCTCGGCGGGAGACCCTCGATCAGGTCGACGTCCGGCTTCTCGAGCTGATCGACGAACTGCCGCGCGTAGGGCGACATGCTATCGAGAAAACGACGCTGGCCTTCCGCGAAGAGGAGATCGAACGCGACGGTGGATTTCCCGGAGCCGCTCAGGCCGGTGATGACGACCATCTGGTCGCGCGGGATCGTTAGGCTGATGTTTTTGAGGTTGTGCTCGCGCGCGCCGTGGATTGAGATGGCGTGAGAGTTCTTTCCGCGGAGCGCAGGCCGCTGGCCGGGCGATTCTTCGGCGGCGCGCAAGGCGGGTTCGTCGTCGAAATCTTCGTAGTGCCCGTTCTCGGTTCGCGGCGAGCCGCCGCGAACGACAGGCCAGCGGCCTCTGCTCCCCGGCAGCAGCAGCTTGCGCAGATAGCGGCCAGTGAACGAGTCTTCGACCTCCGCCACATCCTCCGGCGTGCCCGCGGCGACCAGCTTCCCGCCTTCTTCTCCGCCTTCCGGCCCGAGATCGATGATCCAGTCGGCGCATTTCATCACCTCGAGATTGTGCTCGATCACGACGATCGAGTTTCCTGCTTCCACGAGCCGCTGGAAGAGCCTAACGAGCAGCGCGACGTCGTCGAAATGCAATCCGGTCGTCGGTTCGTCGAAGATGAAAAGATCGCCGCGGTGCGTCCGGTCGGCACCGCTCTCGGCCAGGTGCCTAACGAGCTTAAGCCGCTGTGATTCGCCGCCGGAAAGCGTGTTCAGCGGCTGCCCGAGCCGCACGTAGCCGAGCCCGACCTCCTCGAGGATCGCCAGAGGTTGCGCCAGCTTCTCCGCTTCGCCTAACGACGCGAAAAATTCCACCGCCTCGCTCACCGTCAGCTCGAGCAGGTCGTGAATCGAGCGGCCTTCGAGCTTCACCCGGAGCACGTGCGGCTGAAAGCGTTTGCCCTCGCATTCGGCGCAGCGCACGTAGAGGTCGCTCAGGAATTGCATCTCTACTTTTTCGAAGCCGGTCCCGCCGCAACGCTCGCAACGGCCGCTCCCGGAGTTGAAGGAAAACGCGCTCGCCGTCAGGCCCTGCGCCATCGCTTCCGGGAGCGCGGCGAAGAGCTCGCGCACCCGGTCGTAAACGCCGAGATAGAGAATCGGCGTCGAGCGCGGGGTGCGGGAGAGCGACGATTGATCGACCATCACAATCTGCCCGACGCGATGCGCGCCGGTCACGCTCTTGCAGGCGCCGGCTTCCTCGCCCTGCTCGCCGCGTTCTCGGAGGAGGTTCTTGTAGAGAACGTCGTGCACGAGGGTCGATTTTCCGGAACCGGAAACGCCGGTCACGCAAGTGAAAATGCCTAACGGAATCTCGACGTCGAGGTTCTGGAGGTTGTGTTCGCTTCCGCCTTTGATCTTGAGCGTGTGCTTGAATTCGCGGCGTGCCTTCGGAATCGGGATGCTCTTACGGCCGGATAGATATTCGGCGGTGAGCGAGAATGCCGGGGTAGCGCGCGCGTCTCGCGTGCTGGTTGACGCGTCTCGCGGCAACGAACTTTTTCGATCCGGTTTCGATCGGCGAGAACCGTTCGTGTTTTCGGAAGTTCGCGAAGGCGGGACGCCTTCGCCAGCACCCGGGACGGGCGCGCTACCCAGCATCTCGTTCAGCGTTCCTTGGAAGACAAGCTCGCCCCCCTGCTCGCCGCGGCCGGGGCCAATATCGAGCAGATGATCCGCCGCGCGGATGATCGCTTCCTCGTGCTCGACGACGAGCAACGTATTGCCTTTGTCGCGCAGGTTATGCATCACCCTAACGAGTCTCCCGACATCGCGCGGATGGAGGCCGACGCTCGGTTCGTCCATCACGAAAAGCGTGTTCACGAGCGAGGCGCCGAGGCAAGTGGTGAGGTTAACGCGTTGCACTTCGCCGCCGCTCAAGGTGCGGGTGGAGCGATCGAGCGTGAGGTAGCCGACGCCGACTTCGCAGAGATAATTGAGCCGCGTCACGATCTCAGCGCACAACATGGCTGCAGCAGAATCGTTAGGCGGAAGCGTCAGGTTAGTTAGGAAATCGCGCGCTTCCGAAATCGGAAGCGCGGCAAATTCCGGGAGCGTGAAGGCAATAGCATCCGGCGCGGCTTCGCGGGAACTCAGCTCTCCAGGCATCCTGGAAGAGGAAGTGACGAATCGAAAATTCAACGTCTCCGGCTGGAAACGTCCGCCGCGACAGCTTGGGCAGTTCGTGTAGGCGCGGTAGCGGCTGAGGAGCACGCGCACGTGCATTTTGTAGGACTTACTCTCGAGCCATTTGAAGAATCCGCGCACGCCATACCAGCGATCGGTTTCGTAATCTTCCTCGCTGTATTCGCCCACGCCCTTCTCACCATTGATGATGAAATCCTGATCGCACTGCGGCAATTCCTCGAAGGGCGTATTGACGTCGATCTCCTCACGGGTGCAGGCGCGGAGCAGGTCCTTTTGCGATTCGCCCATCTCCTGCCCGCGGAAAACTCGGACCGCGCCTTGAGCGATCGAGTAGGAGCGATCCGGGATGGCGCGGTTGTAATCGACGCCGATGGTGCGTCCGAAGCCGCGACATTCCGGACACGCGCCTAACGGATTGTTAAAGCTGAACAAACCTGGCGTCGGCGGGCGAATATCGAGATCGCAATGCGCGCAATGCCAGCCGGTCGAAAATGGATGCGCCTCCTTCGTTTCGAGGTCGATGAAGTTGATCCGATCTTTTCCGAAACGGAGCGCAGTCTCGAGCGATTCGACGAGCCGCGCGCGCGATCCTTCGTTGATCGTCAGGCGATCCTGGATGACCTGGACACGCGCGCCGAGCCGGATGTTTTTGAGGTCGGTGTCGGCACGGATGACTTCGCCATCGAGCCAGATGCGCAGATAACCTTGCTGTTGGAGGAAGGCGAAGAAGTCCGCGGGATCGGTCTTCGGCGGGACGGTGATCCAAAAGGTGATCAGGCCAGTTTGAGGAGGAGCGCTCTTTTCCTTGTCATCCCGAGCGGAGCGCAGCGCAGTCGAAGGACCCCGCAAGCGTTGCTCGACGTCGCTTTGGTTATCGACGTCCTCAGAAAGCTTGTGAGGTCCTTCGACTCCGTTCCGCTCCGCTCCACTCCGCTCAGGATGACAAATGGCGTTAGGCGTTCCGAATTTCGCGAAGATTTCATCCGCGATCGACTTTGCGCTTTCCGGCCGAATCTCCCGGCCGCAGCTGGGACAAAAGGCGTGCGCCACCCGCGGCATGAGCAGTTTCAGGTAGTCGTTGATCTCCGTCATCGTGCCGACGGTTGAGCGCGAGCTTTTCACCGGGTTCGATTGCGCGATCGCGATCGCGGGCGGGATACCGCGAATTTCATCGACCCGCGGCTTGTCCATCCGGTCGAGAAATTGCCGTGTGTAAGGCGAAAACGTCTCGACGTAGCGGCGCTGGCCTTCCGCGTAGATCGTGTCGAAGGCGAGCGACGATTTACCGCTCCCACTCGGGCCAGTGACGACGGTTAATTCGCCCAGCGGGAGATCGAGATCGAAGCCCTTGAGATTGTTCTGCCGCGCCCCGCGGATGGCGATGCAACCCGCCTGAGGCGGGTCCGGAGGCGCGGTCTCGCAGGGTTTCTTGCCGTTGGTGGAAGCCACCGACGACAATCGTTTCCTCGCGCGAAAAGCGCAAACTCTCCGCATTACAAACGACCGAAAAACAGTGTCATCCCGAGCGAAGCGCAGCGGAGTCGAGCGATCTCGTGGTGCGACTGAGAAGCGGCGATTTACTGCCGGTGCTTCAGGAAAAGTCCGCGGGATCCTTCGACTACGCTGCGCTTCGCTCAGGATGACGGTGTGACGATTTTCTCCAGCTCGCGTTGCAGCGCAGCGTTCGCTTCCGCGTCATTTTCGTGACCCCAAACCGCGAGCTCAAACATCCGTGCGTCGCGTTCGCGTTTGCCTTCCCAAGCGGAGCGTAAACGACCGCGCGCCGTCCAGTCTTCGGCCGCGGCCGCGGCGTCATTCTCGTAACTGGAGCGACCATCCCAGTAGCAGTAGAAAATGTGGAGCGGCCGGCCGTTGTCGTCGAAGCGATAGGCGCGAATCGGCAGACTAACGCCATTCGCCCGCACGAGATGGACACCGCTCTCTTTCTGCATCGTTAGGCCGCTCGCCGGCAGACAGATGTCCGGCCGATGATTTTTCACGAAGAGCGCCGCGGTTCGCCCCGGCAGCCAGTGGAAGGAATACATCAACCAAGGCCGATCATCGGCCGAGCGCCAGGTCGCCGCGCCGCCTTCGTTGTAGCGCAACAATTCCTCGGCCGCGGCCGCGATGGGTTGCGTTTGATAACCGGGTTCGCTCGTCGGCCAGCTCACCGACCACGGCTGGGAAGTTTCCGCGGATTTGGGCGCATACCAAAACGCGACAACGCTTTCCGTCAGGCAAAGCCAAACGAGCAAGGCGAGCGGCCAGCCGAAGCTGCGCAGGTGAAATGGCGCCGCAATTCTCCGGCGGGATGGCGCCGCCTTTGGCTGCAACCAGAGGCTCATCCCCCAGAGCACGAAAAGACAGATCCCGAGAATCGTGAACCCGGCCGGATCGTGCCAACGCTGGATCGCCGCGATCCCGTCGTTCGCCGCGACCTCGCAAAGCAAAAACGTGCGCCCGATATTGCAGACAAACGCGAGACACGCGCCGGCCACGACAAGGAGCACGCGTCGCCGCGGCGTCATGCGATAAAAGGCGCCAAGAAACAGCGCGACCATGAACGTCGCCTGGAGAGAACGCACACCGGTGCAGGCGTCGTCGATCCCGACCTGGCCGGTGCTGAGTTCGATCACGTTGCCGTGCTGGAGCGCGAGCGTGCCGATAAAGTTAAGCAGGCCGATCGTGATCGCGGCGTCGGCACGCATCAGGTGTTGCACGACAAGTTGCTCGAGCTGCACCGGCCACGGCACCGCGACGAGGAAGAACAAAATCGGGAAAGCAAAATGCCGGAGCCAGCCCACGCCGCCGGTAAGGTAGATTCCGCCTAACGAGATCGCGACGACCGCCAGCGCCATGATCCAATCGAGCAAACGCCAGTCGGGATTTGCGACCGCAACGAGGCGCGCCGGAAATAAAATCAGCGCGGCGATAACCGTCAGGCAAATCGTTAGGCCAGGAAAATCCGGCGCACTGCTGTCCGGTCGCGCCGACCAGCGTTGCCAGAGAAGAAACGCGGCCAAAAACGGCACCGTCCAACCATAGCCGTATTGCGGATTGAGCGACCACTCGCTCCCGAGCTGGTGGATGATCTCCAGCCAAAGAAACCCAAAAGCGAGCCCGCAAATCCCGAGCGACCCCACTCCGGCGAGCGCAGGCGACGGGAGCGCGCGAGCTTCCGCGGTGGAATGGGACATGCTAGTTTTCTAGCAGCTTGTGCGCCGCGACGCCACCCGGCGCGGACCCGGCAGACTCGACATGGCGCTCCCAACTGACGAACGCGAAATCACGCTGCAAAAGACCGAGCGGGTCTATATCCGCCTGTCGTTAGGCATCATTCTGGGGCTCGTCCTGCTCGTGGCCGTTTGCTGGGGTGGCCGTCGTCTTTACGTGCACTGGCAGGAGCGCAAGCTCATGCACCAGGCCCACGTCGCCTACGATAAACTCGATCTGCGCTGGGCCGCGATGGCTGCGCAACGCGCCTACAGCCTCGACGACAAGAGCATCGACGCCTGCCGCACTCTCGCCGATATCGCGGAGAAACAGAACAGCGTCCAGGCGATCGAATGGCGGCGGCGCGCGCTCGCAATCGATCCGACTTCGTTTCCCGATCGCATGTCGCTCGCAAACACGGCGCTCCGTTTTTCCCAGCCAGAAATAGCCGCCGAGACGCTCGCGCAGGTCGCGAGCGCCCAACGGAACAATGCCGAATACCAAGCCGCAGCCGCGCGCGTGGCCCTCACAAAAAATGACCTCGCCGCCGCCGGCGAACATCTGCGCGCCGCCGTCCGCTTCGCGCCTAACGATCCCAAACACGAGCTCGAGCTGGCGGAATTTCAGCTCCGCTCCGCCGATTCCGTCGAGCGAGCCACCGGCCGCGCCACCGCCACCCGCCTGAAGAGCAACAAGAAGGTGCAGCTCGATGCGATCCACATTTTGCTGAACGACGCGCTCGCTCGCCGTTACGATTCCGAAGCGCTCGCACTCGCGAAGGAGCTCGACGCGCTCCCCGATGCGCCCGCGGCCGACCGCCTCCTCGCGCTCGGGATTCTGCGCCAGTTCAACGATCCCGCTTTCACCGACGCGCTCACCCGGTCCGAAGCGAAATCGGCCACGTCCGCGGAGCAGGCGGCGCGACTCATCAGTTGGATGACGAGCCACGGCCTCGCGCTCCTCGCGATCGACTGGAGCAAACGTCTCCCGCCGGAAATGTTCGGCAGCGTTTCGCTTCGGTTTGCGCTGGCCGACGCCTACATAGCGCTGCGCGATTGGGCGGCGCTGAAGGCAATGCTGCAGCGCGGCTCGTGGGAAGGCGTCGAGTCATTCCGGCTCGCGCTCCAGGCGAAGGTCGCGAAGGAAACCGGCGATCCCGATGGCTTTGAAAAATTGTGGGCCGAAGCCGTCTCCCGAGCCCAGAACAACAGCGAGCGGCTGAACGTTTTGCAGAAGCTCGCCTTCCAATGGCACTGGCCGGCGAAAGGCGTCGACGTCCTGTGGTTGCTCGCGGAAATCCCCGAGTCGCAAACGGCGGCGCTCCAAGCCCTCTATAACTACTTCGCAGGCGAGCGCGATACCGCGGGACTGTTCCGTGTCCTCACGCGGCTCATCGACGTGCTGCCGGACGACCCGCTGGTGAAAAACAACTTCGCGCAGATCTCGCTCCTGCTGCACGCCGATCCATTTCGCGCGCGCGCCCTCGCGGCCTACGTGCATCGCGAGCAACCGAAAAACGCCGCCTTTGCGTCCACTTACGCTTTCGGGCTTTATCAAAACGGCGACGTCCAAGGCGCGCTCCACATCATGCAAAGCCTCACACCGGAGCAGCTGAAAGATCCCTCCGTCGCGGCCTATTACGGGATCTTTCTCGCGGCGGCTGGACATAACCTTGAAGCGACGAAGTTCCTCGACGCCTCGGCCAACGCGAAGCTTCTTCCAGAGGAAGTGAAGCTCGTGACCCAGGCTCGCAGCCTTCTCGCGCGTGCGAAGAACAAGAACGGCACGTGAGCTATCATCAGGAGATACAAAGCCCAACGAGTATAGAAGCTACTCGCCGCCGGGGATTAGTCTGGGGGTGAAGTACGAATGATTTGCAGGCAGCCGGTCAAGCAGGATATTCTCTTCCGACGAATGGAGCTTATGCATCAAAACTCTTCCCAGCTGCGAATGCGGCGAGGACGTCTGATATTAGCGGCACTTTGCAGTCTGCTTATGGCTTACGGAAGTTCCGCTGATCGGGCGCGCGTGCCTCTCCACGGCCCAGCCATCCTCAAGGGCAGAAACATCGAAGAGTTTGTCCTGCTGCGCACGATCCACGTGAATCATCCCTTCCTGACCCGGAGTGAGAATGGAGAGTTCTGGATCTTGCCCGGACAATTCATTCCCGTGAGCGAGGATGCTCGCGGGTATTATTTTCAGGCGACGAATGGGTTGCATAGCTTCTTCAGTCAGAACAAAGCGGTCGCGGGTGGCCTTTACGTGAGCAAGCAGAAGCCGGATCGGATTTTTCGCTACTTCGGGGATGCGACCGACAGCACCGCCGGCTTGGATATCGATGGGACCCCACTGCTGACAAGAGACGTGAAACTCTTAAAGGTCGCGCACTCGGAAAAGCAGAAATGAGCGATAACTGATCGAACGGCCATTGCGCCGGTCGTGGATCATTCCGCCTTCTGCGGCGGTCCGATGAGAAGCAGGAAACCAACGGCTACTCGTGCCGCACCAGCATCGCAGGTTAGAGAAGAAGGTCTCCCTGCGCGGGATCTGTCGCGGCTGCTTTCGTTTTGGTGAAGTCGGCGAATTTCTTCATCAAGTCATCCAACTTAGCCGCGTAATAATCGACATTCTCATCGCGCACGCTCGGATTGAAATCCGGCACCAGCTTGGCGTTTTCGTAAGCGGCCACTTTCTTCGTCGTGCCCGTGATGTAGTAGCTTACCTGGTCCCCCGGCCGATAGTTGCGACCACTGGCTAGCGCCAACTCATAGGCAGCGGCGCGATTCCGCGCTGAACCTGCTATTTTCTGACGATATTTCTCCAGCGAATCCTGCAGGGTATCGGTTTTCATCAGCATCTCGATTGGCCAGGCTCGCTCGCGGATCTTTCGCTCGAAGTCATCGCGTAAATCCTGGATCGCGTCTGGCTTCTCCTGCATGAGCAGCTTGATCATTTCCTCGAGAAAAACCCGCTGGAACTTCTCTAATCCGCGCGACTTCAGGGCGCCGCCTTTGAGAGTCACTTCACCTTCCTGGTCGAGCAGGGCATAGTTCTTCGCCTTATAGCTGAACATGGCTTCGAATTGTTCGTCGAATTCCACTTCGATCCCTGCTGGCAACTCTTTCGCCAGCCCATCCCGCAAGTTTTCGACGCTGGCGTCGTTAGGTGGAACAAAGTAGATCCCGTCCGTGTCGACTTCGATCACTTGTGCCCCCTGTGCCTGCAGCCATGCGATCATCTGTTTGAGGAGATCGCGCCCGATCTGAGTGACTCGCGCGGCGGCTTCGAAATCAGCAAAGCTTCCCTGCGCGAAACCGAGATAGCCGTAGAAGCTGTTGATCAGGATTTTGAAGGTATTTTGCAGCGCGTGGTAATAGCGCCGCGTGGCTTCGTCCCTCGCTTCGCGCATGTCCGCCTTCGCCTCCAGACGAAAAGACCGCAGGTCAGTCAGTAAGTGTCGAAAGATCTGGAGCTGATCGTTCAGCGGCAGGCAATCGAACTGCAACATGATCGATGGGTAGAGCGAAGCGACGTCGCAATGCCACACGTTCCGCGCCACGCCGGTGAAAAAGATGTCGGTGTAGCCGCCTTCGAACCCGCGCGCCATCGGCATCTCCGGAATGCTTTGGCGTTGGCGGAAATATTCGCGAAGAAAAAGCGCGTTAATCCTGGTCGCGTTTCCACGCACGATCACGTCCTGATAATTGTAAGGGAAAATCCGCGCCTGGATGAAATAGCTGGGGCTAAGCAAGTCGGCGACGGCCCGCGTTTCCCGCACCGCGCAGAGCGCACGCTCGCGATAGCGCTCCGGATCGTCCAGCCACGCCCGCTGTAACTCTTTGCCGGATAGCTGTGAGACAGACGCTATGTTCGTTAGGTCGAAATGCTGGGCAACATCGCTGCGCTCGAAACCACTCAGCGTGCGCATGCCCACGTCGTAGAACTGGGCGAGCAGGAACGTGTCGACGAAATGGCGGCCGTCGATCGTGAACTTGGGGTAATCGATCGTCTTCTCCGCGATCTGGAGGCGCGACGGACGCGAGCGGAGGAAACCGCCACTTCGACCCCAGTCGAGTTTCGTCTTTGCCCTCCGGGCACGGGCGACCAGAAATGGCAGGTCAAACTTGAAGAGGTTATGACCTTCGATCACGTCTGGATCGCGTTCCTTAATGAGACCGGTCAGACGTTTGATCGCAGCATGCTCGGACTCTTCGATCGCGTCTGGGTTTACCTCGATCAGCTCCTCCCAACCGGAGTTATCGGAAACCGCGATACTGGTAATATGGTCTTCGGTGGAGGCTTCGAGGTCGCCGCCAGCGAAAGACAACACTTCAAGCTGAATCCGTTTCAGCTCGTCGAAGGGTAGCTTCTTGAAAAGCGTCCGTCCCGTATGGGTCAGGTAGTGTTGGACCGGGTCACTTAGCGCGAAAAAGTTGCGACCTGCTTTCTTCAACCCGTTGCGGAGCGCGATGAGTTCTTTCCAGCTATCTGTCGTCACCAGCCAGCCGTATTTCAGGTCGCCGCTTAGCTTTTCCGCGTTCGCCAGGCCGAGATCGGCAATGTCGCTATCAGCCCAGACGAAGGGATGGAACTCCTCGATCTCGCAGGCGGTCGCGCCATCCTTCTCCCGCCGATAGACTTTGACCGTCCCCGTCTCGCCCAGCTCGACCGCAACGATCCGCGGGGCCGGGTCGGCGCCGAAAAGCAACTCGTTGTCTTCAAAAGCCATGCCGACTCAAGAGAACCCGAAATCCCGATCAGGAAAGGAGGAATCTGGAAGTCTCATTCCTTGACGGATGTTGCTTGAGTCTGCCGAAAGGTCCCTTGAACGGGTAACGACCAGCGTATAATCGCCGCGGCCATGGGAAGAGAGAGCGGAATTCAGCGGACAATGGGGCTGACCGCCGCAACGGGTGTGGCGTCGGAGCGATTGTCGGCGGCGGTATTTTGGCTCTGGCGGGTGCGGCTTTCTCGGCCACAGGTCCCAGTGCAGTCCTGGCCTTCGCGCTGAACGGAATCATCGCTCTGCTGACCGCGTTGAGCTTTTCGGAAATGGCGGCGGCCTTCCCGGAATCGGGTGGCACTTACACCTTCGCGAAGAAGGTGCTCAATGTTCGCATCGCTTTTGCGGTCGGGTGGGTGGTCTGGTTCGCCTCGCTGATAGCCGCAGTCCTTTATGCGCTCG
>JBDTIQ010000115.1:0-4933 GCA_039936335.1 Chthoniobacterales bacterium | reverse complement strand
CAACGCCTGCGAGGTCCTTCGTCGCGCTCCGCCGGCTCAGGATGAGAGGTGCAACGTCATTCACCAAAAACCTTCCGCGACCGCACAAACGATTCCCTCTACGTGCAGCTCGATCACTGGGAGCGCGTTCTGCGCGATCGCGAGAGTTACTGGCTCACCCGCTTCGTCATTCTGCGATTGCTCGGGCTCATCTACGCGATTGCGTTTTTGGTCGCGGCGAATCAAATCCTCCCGCTGGTCGGCTCGGATGGACTGCTGCCGGTTGG
Source organism: Chthoniobacterales bacterium (assembly GCA_039936335.1). GTDB lineage: Bacteria > Verrucomicrobiota > Verrucomicrobiia > Chthoniobacterales > UBA10450 > Palsa-1392. The sequence continues at coordinate 4,667 of JBDTIQ010000115.1, read as the reverse complement.
CAACTTTCTCACGCAGGTGTCCGCCGCGCTCGGTGGTTCGTTAGGCAGATTCCTCCGGCTGCCGTCTCTTTTTTGGATCAATCACTCCGACACCGCGCTGGTCGTCACCGCCTGGGTTGGATTCGTGCTTTCCTGTGTCGTCCTCTGCGGCTACGCCAATGCCATTTTGCTCGCCATTCTTTGGGCGCTCTACATGTCGTTCGTGCACGTCGGGCAGGTCTGGTATGGCTACGGCTGGGAGGCGCAGCTTCTCGAGACCGGTTTCCTCGGCATTTTCCTCTGCCCGTTGCTCGACGGCCGGCCTTTTCCGCGGCGACCTCCACCGCTCGCGATCATCTGGCTCTTTCGTCTTCTCATCTTCCGCATCATGCTCGGCTCGGGCCTGATCAAAATCCGCGGCGACGCGAGTTGGCGGAACCTCAGCGCGCTCTTCTATCACTTCGAGACGCAGCCGATGCCCAACGGGTTGAGCCGCTGGTTTCACTTCCTGCCGCGCGCGGTGCTGCGCGGCGGAGTGATCTTCAATCATGTCGCCGAGTTGCTCGCGCCGTGGTTTGTCTTTTGGCCGCGGATCGGCCGAACGGTCGCCGGGATTGTCATCATCGCCTTCCAAATCGCGATCGCCTTGAGCGGCAACCTCTCGTTTCTCAACTGGCTCACCGTCATTCCCGCGCTCGCCTGCCTCGATGATCGCTTTTGGGTCAAAGTCCTGCCTCGTAGCCTAACGAAACGCGCGGAAGCTGCACAAGCGTCCGCCGTTGTTTCGCGCCCGATGCTTCGCACGGTTTGGGCCGTCGCCGCGCTCCTCGCGCTCCTCAACATCCAGCCGATCATCAACATTCTCTCGCCGCAGCAGATCATGAATACCTCATTCGATCCGCTCGATCTCGTGAACACCTACGGCGCCTTCGGCTCGGTCGGGAAGGAGCGCTACAACGTCATCTTCGAAGGCACTGATGACGCTGTGCCTAACGACAATGCAATCTGGAAGCCATATCCCTACAAAGGCCTCCCGGTCGCGCTCGATGAGCGGCCGCCGCAGATCGCACCCTATCATTTGCGGCTCGACTGGCAGATGTGGTTTGCCGCGATGGGCTCGCCTAACGACTACCCGTTTACGCTCAACCTCGTCTGGAAACTGCTCCACAATGACCGGGGCGCCGTCGGGCTTTTTCTCGCAAATCCTTTCCCGCGAAAGCCGCCGCACTACATCCGCGCCGTTTTGTATCGTTACGAGTTCGTTAGGCCGAATCCGGAGGGACGCTGGTGGAAGCGGGAAAAGCTCGGGCTCTGGCTTCCGCCGCTCGACGAAAGTAATCCCGCTTTCAAACAGCTGCTCCGGCGTGCCGGGTGGTTGCACGACTACTAGATTCGAACACCGTCCGCGCGCCATTCAGGGATGAGCTTCCCCTCTCGTCCAGGGTGTGCGTGTCGGCAACGGCCGTAAACTTCGACCGATCATCGAAAGGAGAAACTGGGCAAGCGGAAGCTTGTCCCTGCGGAAGGAATCCTCGCGAAAGTCCGAGAGCGGCAGCTTGGCGACTACTTTTTCTTCCCGCTCGACTTCTTCTTCGGCAGACCTTTGCGCTTTGTTCCGGCGATATCCTTCAGCTCTTTTTTCGTCATCGATTTCTCCATGCTCTTCGATGCGCCCTTGAGCGACGATTTCTTCTTGTCCCCGCGTTTCGCCGCGAGGGCGGCACCGGCGGCCATCTGTTGATTCTTCGATTTTGCTGGCATACGACTACTTACGTTTCTCGCCGCGCAACCGGTTTTCTCCATCGGGAGCTATAATTACTGGAATGTTTTTATTGCTCTTTTTGCCGCAATAGCGAATAATCGGGGTTCATGTGGAACCGCGCTAAGTCCCTCCTTTGCCTTCTTCTGCTCTGCGCGCTGAGCCGCGCGGCCTTCGCAGGCGCCGACTGGAAGATCGTGAAGATCGGCGGCCGCGAATATCTCTCCGCCGATAACGTCGCGAAGTTTTACGGACTCCCGACCGGCATCGCGCCGATCGAGAAACATCTCCGGCTCGCGAACGGCACGAACTCCCTCGAGCTGCAGCTCGGCAGCCGCGAGGTGATGATCAATGGCGTGCGCAACTGGCTCTGCTTCCCGGTTGAGCAAAAGGATGGCGAGTTTCTCGTCTCGCGCGTCGATCTGTCCAAAACGCTCGAGCCGCAACTGCGTCCGCAGATGATTCCGAATCTCGGTCATTTCAAAACCGTCGTGCTCGATCCCGGCCACGGCGGCTACGATAAAGGCGCGATCAGTCCCTACGGTTGCGAAAAGGATTTTGCGCTCGACGTGGCGCGCGATCTGAAGCCGCTGCTCGAAGCCAAAGGGCTCAACGTCAAGATGACGCGCACTAGCGATGTCTTCGTCCCGCTGGAATTACGCGCTCGCATCGCCAACTCGACCAAGGATTCGATCTTCGTCAGCATTCACTTCAACGCCAGCGACGCCAACCGCGCCGCCAACGGGTTCGAAATTTTCTCACTCACCCCGCGCGGCGCGCCATCCACTGCGGATGACGCGCTCGCGCTTCGGTTTATGAACATGCAGGCGGGCAGCCCGGTCGACGCGCCCAGCCTCGCGCTCTCGATGAGCGTGTTTCACTCGGTTGTTGGGCATTTCTCGGAGTTCGATCGCGGGATCAAACGCGCGCGTTTCGCCGTGCTGCGCTTGACGAAAATCCCAGCGATTCTCATCGAGGGCGGCTTTCTGACGGAGCGCGGCGACAGCCAGCAGATCGCGAAAAGCGCCTGGCGCGCCCAGTATGCGCAGGCCATCGCAACAGGCATCATCAACTACAAGGCGCTCGTCGATAACAGGACGCGGCCGATGATGGTGGCGGATTACCGGCGCGAACTTGAAGGCGTGCTCGTCTTGAAGGACGCGACCGCGCCGGCCAAGCCCGATTCCTCGCCCGCACCCGCAGTCATTCCGACGAGTAACTAACGCGCGGCGCTCCCGCGTACTTTTCTCTGGTCCGGAGGCTGCAATGTGCGCGGCGTTTGCATCCGAATGGGCTTGACCAGTTTACGCCGGCTGCTCAGCCTGCTCGCGATTCACTAACCAAAGGAAAAAATGAAGAAACTATTGAGCTGTATCACGATCGCGTTGCTGACGACGATCACCGTTTCCACCGCTGCGCCGAGCGAGGCGGGGATGATGGCGAAAGAGAAAGCTGCCTGGCACGCTTTCAAAGACAAGGACGCCGCCGGCTTCCAGAAAGTCGTCGACCACGACGTGGTCGGGGTTTACTCCGATGGCATCAGCGGGATGCAGGGCGAGTTGGACGGGATGAAAAAGTGGAACATGAAATCGTTCAAGATCAGCGACTTCAAAAGCCACTCGGATGAGAAGGACGTTTGCGTCACCAGCTACAAGATTGCCGTCGTCGGCACGGTCGACGGGAAAGATGCCTCCGGCACCTATTACGCTGGCTCCGTCTGGAAGATGGAGAACGGCCAATGGCTGGCCATCTTTCACACCAACGCGCAGAAGAAGGAATAGCGGCTCGTTTGCTTTCGGCGGGTAGTTTTCCGGAGCGGCGTGCTCGTTCGGGGCGCCCTGCTCTCGGGCCGCCGTGCGTTGACTTCGCGGCCGCGGCCGCTAGGCTGACTGCGTAGTTTTGCGGGGGAGCCACTGGCTGAGAGTTCCGGGTGTGGCGCAAGTTTGTAACTTGCGTAGCGCATCTCGGGAGACCCCTTAAACCTGATGCGGGTCATGCCGCCGTAGGGAGCGAGGAGTTCGAGATTTTCAGCCATGCGTTATCCGCGCATGGCTTTTTTATTTTAGACAGGATTAAACAGGATTGGGAAAGAGGCCTCTTAAACGGTCCTGAAAATCCTGTAAATCCTGTCCCAGAACTCTTCATATGATCGCATCCAAAGACTCACTCGAACCAAAATCCTCTGACTACGTCATGCCGAATTCGCGGCGCGTTTACGTCGAAGGCGAAATCCATCCTGACGTCCGCGTCCCGATGCGCGAGATCAGCCTCGCGGCGACGAAGGATTTCGGCGGCAACCTCGAACCAAACGAGCCCGTGCGCGTTTACGATTGCAGCGGCCCCTGGGGCGACATTGAATTTTCTGGCGACGTGCGTGAAGGCATCCCAGCCTTGCGCGAGAAATGGATCAGCGGGCGAGGGGACGTCGCGGAGTACGCCGGCCGCGAGATCAAACCGGAAGACAACGGCTACCTGACGCGCGGCCACGAAGAATTCGCCAGCCAGGCCGAGCGCAAGAGCCGCCTCGACCATTTCCAAGGCACAAAACGCCGCCCGTTGCGCGCCAGCGCTGATCATCCCGTCACGCAACTCTGGTATGCGCGCCAGGGTATCATCACACCCGAGATGGAGTTTATCGCGATCCGAGAGAACGCAAAAGTGGCGCAAGTTTCCAACTTGCGATCCCAAGGGAATGGCAAGTTAGAAGCTTGCCCAACAAATTCCCTCCAACACCAGCACCCCGGCGAGTCCTTCGGAGCGTCCATTCCCAAGGAGATAACACCAGAGTTTGTTCGGTCGGAAGTCGCCCGCGGCCGCGCCATCATCCCGGCCAACATCAACCACCCCGAGCTCGAGCCGATGATCATCGGCCGCAATTTCCTCGTCAAAATCAACGCCAACATTGGCAACAGCGCCGTCGCCAGCAGCA
>JBDTIQ010000114.1:0-6591 GCA_039936335.1 Chthoniobacterales bacterium | reverse complement strand
CCGGTCTGGATGATTCCCGGGAGCATGTAAGTCTTGGCCTCGCGGATCACGTTCGCGACGGCGGGAGTGTTGGTGAGAATCTCGAGCGCGAGGACCCGGCCCTCGCCGTCGAGCCGCGGAATCAGTTGCTGGCTGATCACACCGCGGAGAGACTCGCTCACCATCACGCGGATCTGGTCCTGCTGGTCGACCGGGAAGACGTCGAGCAACCGATCTAGGGTGCGCGAGGCGTTCCCGGTGTGCAGGGTTCCGAGAACCAGGTGGCCCGTCTCGGAGGCGGTGATCGCGAGCGAGATCGTCTCGAGGTCGCGCATCTCGCCGACCATGATGACGTCGGGATCTTCCCGGAGCGAGCCGCGCAGCGCCGCCCCGAAGGACTTCGTGTGAGTGTGCACCTCGCGCTGGGTGATGTGGCAACCCTTCGGCTGGAAGACATACTCGATCGGATCCTCCAGGGTGATGATGTGCTCGCGGCGCTCGATGTTCACCTGCTCGACGAGCGCGGCGAGCGTGGTCGATTTCCCGCTCCCGACCGACCCGGTGACGAGGATGAGGCCGTTCTGGAAACGCGTGAGCAACTTCAGGCTCTCCGGCAGCCCGAGCTCATCCATCGTGCGCACCTCGGTGCTGACGACCCGAAAGACGAGGTCGAGCCCGAGCCGCTGGCGCACGACGCTGGTGCGGAATCGGCCAAACGTCGTGGCGTAGGCGAAATCGACATCGCCGCGCTCGCGGAGCTGCTCGAGTTGCTGGTCGTTCAGGAAGCCGAGGGCGAGCGCGTGGGTGTTCTCGGCTGTGAGCTTCGGCATGTCGGGCCAGATCGGTTGGAGCGTGCCGTGCAGGCGCCAGAGCGGCGGGGCGTTGACGCCCAGGTGAATGTCGGACGCGCCGCCTTCCTGGCCGGCCGCGAGGTAGTCGTCGACGTGAGCGGCGCGCTCTTCCGAGGCGGAGGCGGTCGAGGTGTCGGGCGTCATGGGCGAGCGGTTGCCCTGGAGACTAGACAGCCGCCCGCGGAAGGTAAATGGGATTTCCTACCGGCGCTGCTGACTGCCGGCTTTCTTCGACATCTTCTTCGCGAAATAACCCATGACGACCGGCTGAATCAGCGGGCTCGCGAGCCTGACCAGCCCGAGCAGGAGGCCGGCATCGAGCAATTTCTTGTTCGGGCTCTTCACCTTGTTCCCGGCCGCGCTCAGGTAAACCTTCTGCGTCCGCGCCCGGAGCAGCGCGAGGAATAAGCCGAAAGCGAGCGCGCCGCCCACCCAGTAAACCGTGTTGCGCTGAAAAGACTTCCGGACCTTGAGCGGGAAGTTCAGCTCGTAGCTCAGGCCGCCGAGATCGCGCGCGACCGCTCCTCGCGAGTCGGCGATCTCCCGTCTCAGCTCCGTTTTGCTTTTTCCTGATCCAGATTTTTCAGCCATTCGGTATCCTCTTTCAACACTCCCCTCGTCTCGTGAAACATCGGGTGCTTGAGCTGCCCGCGCGCGATCACGAGACAAAGGAAGGCGCCCAAGAAGTGCAGCAGCGCCACCACGAGCGCGACCCAGATCCACCAGACGCCCAGCAGATGGGCGATCCCGGCGATCGCAAAAGCCGCCAGTAACAGGTAGGCGAGCAGCACCAGCACCGCCGCGACGATCACGCACGCTAACAGCGTAACCAGACGAAGCACCGCCCCCTTCGCTTCCTTCGTCGCGAGCGAGAGACGGCTCTCGATGAAACGCGATCCCGAGCCGAGAAATGCCTTGAGATTGGCGCCCAATCCCGAGTAACCCGCGGGATTGCGAAAACGCATCGAACCTGCCATCACCTCTCGCCTAACGACGGAAGATCAACCCGAGCACGAAACCGATGCCGAGCGCGGTGCAGATCGCCTTGGTCGGATTCTCCCGCACATACTGCTCGCTATCTTCTTGGAAGCCGCGCACGCGATAGCGCGCGTCGTTCCAAGCCTCTTCCGCCCGGCCGCGATACTCGCCCGCGACCGCGCTGGCGGCCGACTTGAGGTCGTCGCCGGCTTTGCGCGCATGAGTCGCGCTGCTCTCTACGTCCTCCTGGGCCTGCGGTGGGAGCGGGTTCTCGTCGGGGTTTGGTGTGCTTTCGTTTGCCATTTGTTTGCCTTTCTTCAGTGAAACTGTGCCAGCGGCCGCCGCTCATCGAGCGCGATTCGTGGCCGCAGTGGGATGTCCAAAAAGGATACGCAACTGAGCCGCGCTCCGCGCTTACCGAATTAGCGCTCAGGCGCCGCTCGCGCGGGCCAGTTACTTCACCCGGAAGACGATCCGCGCCTTCGTCAGGTCGTAGGGGGAGAGCTCGATCTCGACTTTGTCGACCGGCACGATGCGGATGAAATGTTTCCGCATCTTGCCCGAGATGTGCGCGAGGACTTTGCGCTGCCCTTGCCCGGTCAGATCGACGCGGAACATCGTGCCCGGTAAGACTTGGGTGACAATTCCTTCGGTTACGATTTGTTCCTCTTTCGGCACGGTGTCATTATTCGGCAGGCTCGTTAGGTTCGCAAATTCCCGAGACTGCATCTAGCCCGGAAGTTAGGGTTCCAGCCTGACTCGGCCCGCAGGCATCTTGCCCGCTGGCTCCTTGCCGACAGGCTGGAAGGTTGTCGGCCGAGACAGGCGAGACGCCTATCTTCCGACCTTCATCCGTCCGAGGAACTGGGTAGTCGGGGCGCCCTACAACTACTCGCCCAGCGAAACCGACGGGAGATAGGTCTGCGGGTAACCCCGCGTCCACCAGGCGCCGGTCGCGCGGTGTTCCGCCGCGGTCGCGAAGTGGTATTGGTAGATATCCGCGCGGAGATAACGCGGCGGCTTGTCGGGGAACGGGTTCTTCTCGAGGAGCTGCACGACCGCCGGCTCGCCGTGCAGCAACTGCACGATCAGCCGGACGAACCAGGGATTCTGCCGCGCATCGCTCAGAGCGGCGAACCACATCTGCCAATCGAGCCGTGGCTGGTGCGGCTCGACAAAGCCCGGCATCCGGTCGAGCGGGCCGGCTTTCCACTTGAAGAGGTAAGGCTGCCAATCCGCGCCGTCGTTGCTCCCCTCGATGATGATTTCCGGCCGCTCCTTCGTCATCACGCGGAAGAGGCCGTAGCCATTCACAATCCGGAAAGGCGCCAGCTTCCCGTAGAGAAAGGTGAGCGGACGCGGCCAGGTCGCTTCCGGTCTGCAGCCGGAATAGAGCAGCATCGCGTTGATCGGCAGCGTCCCGACGAGAACCAGCGCCGGCACCCACACCGGCCAGCGCGCGCCGGTGCTGGGGCTCGTTAGGCGCTTTGCATTCCAGACGTAATCGTCGATCAGCAGAAAGCAGAGCGCGATCGTGAGGAGGTTGAAGAACGCGTAGTTCCCCGTCAGGCCGATCACTACCTGCAGCAGCACGATAGCGCCGGCCGCAAACAACCGCAGTCGGCGCGGCAGCCAGATGAAGAACGGCAGGACAACCTCGATGACAAGCGTGGCCGCGACCGAGAAGTGTTTCACCCCCTCGGGCGACTTATCGGCCCACCACCCGAGGACCGTCGGGAGCGGCTGCGTCCAGTAGTGATAGTCGAGCGCACTCAGGTTCCACCACAAGGGATCGCCGCTGGTCAATTTCACGACGCCGGACATGAACATCAGTTTGAAGAGGAGAAACTGGAGGAGGAAAAGCGCGACGGGATTGAGCGGCGCGGGGTCGTTAGGCCGCATCCGCCAGCGCCACGGCGCCAGGAAGATGGCGAGAAAGCCAGTCTCGAGCAGGAGGATGTCCCATTGGAAACTGAAGAACGTCTGCCCCGCGATTGTGAGCGAGAGGTAGAGAATGAAGAGTAGCGCCAGACAAAGGATCGGCGCAAACCCGACGACCAGCAGCGCCGAGATCACCGCACCGGCACCGCAGAGGAAATGGAGGAAGGCGTTGCTGGAATTAAACCAGCACAGAGTCGGCAGATAGCCATAGGCCGTGTCGCCAACCTGGGTGTGCGCTGCGGCGAGAAACTGCGGCAGCGGCAGAATCCCGTGCGCGCCGACGAGCCCATCCGCCTGCGCCCAGAAGGAGACGAACGCGATCAGGTAAATCACACCCAGCGCGCGGAGAAACCAGCGCCGCGCCGCGAAATAAGTCGGCCGGCGCACGTCGTTGCCCCAGAGCAGCCAAGTCATCCGCCCCGCGAAGTCGCGGTGCGTGGCAACGAACGCGTAAAGGAATTCCGAAAGCGCGGCGGATCCCGGCAGATGCTCGTAACTCCATTCCCCTAACGAGAAGCGCCGGCCCGAGCCTAACGAACGAAAGACGGCCGCCGCGCCGCTTGAGACTCGCCCGTCGCTCGCGATGAACTTTACCGCCCGCCCGAACTCCTCGCGCGGCACTTCCGGATAGTTCTCGGCAACCTGCTGGAACGGTGCGTAATCAATTCGATCTCCGGTTCGCTCGCGCCAGCGCGCGATCCAGAGTTTGCAGAAGCCGCAGTCGCCATCGTAAACCAGCAGCGGTTTCCGCGGAGGCGCGACGTGATCGGGTAATCTGGGCACAGCGGCAACGTTCCGCGCGCGCTGGAAAAGGTCGAGCGGGAAGATGGCGCCGCGCGAGACGCCCCTGTGAAATCGACCCGCGTCTGCGTCACTCGAAATAAACCCGCGGTGATGTATGACTAAGGCATGTCAGCGTCACCAAAGAATTGCGTATGAAATATAGATTCCTAAGTCTTCTGATCGCGGTTTTGCTCGAGCCGAGCGTTGTTGGATTCGCGCAGACTTACAAACCCGCCTTCGATCCCAGCCATCTCAAGGGCCCGGCGACCGGCAAGCTCACTCAGCTTTTGGTTCTTGGCGGACCGCATCTTTACGAGCTGGCGTCCTCCTTCAAGGTCGACGAGCTGAAACCGCTGCTCGATCGACTCGCCGCCTGGAAACCGGGCGTCATCACGATCGAGGCGCTGCCGGGTTTGGAATGCGATTTCATGCGGCATTATCCCGATCGTTACGGCGATGCGATCAAGACTTATTGCTGGGATCCCGCGCCGGCCTTAGCAGCGACCGGATTGAATGTCCCCGCGGCGACGGCCGAAGCGGAGCGGTTGCTCGCGCATTGGCCCGCGAAGCCGACGGCTGCGCAACGGCGTCACCTTGCCGCGGTGCTCCTCGCGAGCGGCGATCAGGCGTCGGCCCTCGTCCAGTGGCTGCGCTTGCCCGAAGCCGAGCGCCATTCCGGAGAAGGGCTGGACGCTACCTTGGTCGCGCGGCTGAATAATCGGATCACTACGCAGAGCGAAAATCTCCTCCTCGCGGCGCCGCTGGCTGCTCGCCTAGGCCTGGAGCGAGTCTACCCGGTCGACGACCATCTTGCCGACTCCGTGAGCATGGGGGACGAGAAAGCCTATGGCGCTGCGATTACCAAAGCCTGGGATAATCCCGCGACAGACAAGCGCAAAGCGATCGACAAAGCGCTGCACGCAAAACTCGACTCGCCGGACGGGCTCCTCGATCTCTACCGCGCCTACAATACCCCGGCCGCGGAAATGCTCGTTTTCAAGAGCGATCTCGGCGCGGCGCTGAATGAGTCATCGCCCCAGCAATTCGGCCGCAAGTATGTCGGCTTCTGGGAAGCCCGTAACTTGCGGATGGCTTCCAACATTCGCGATGTGCTCGCCGCACAGCCGGGCGTCCGGGCGCTCGTGATCGTCGGCGCTTCGCACAAAGGCTACCTCGAAGCCTATTTGAACCAGATGCACGACGTGCAGATCGTGGACACCGAAAAAGTGCTGCACTGACGCGCAGGCGACCCGGCGCGGCGGGCGCTAGCCTGGAAGAGTAAACTCCGCCCAGACCGGCGCGTGATCGGATGGCTCTTTGCCTTTGCGCATCTCGCGGTCGATTCCGGCGCCGGCGATCTGGGCGGCGAGGTCGCGGCCGGCGAGGATGGCGTCGATCCGAAGGCCACGGTTTTTCGGGAACGCCAGCATGCGATAATCCCACCAGCTATAGAGCCCCGGCTCCGGATGCACGAGCCGCAGACTGTCGGCGAGGCCTACCTCGCAGAGCCCGCGGAACGCCGCCCGCTCGCCGTCGCTGCACATGATCGAGTCGGCCCAGAGCGCCGGGTCGTGCACGTCGTCGTCGTCCGGTGCGACGTTGAAATCGCCGCAAACCGCGACGCGGTCGAGTGCTGGCTCGTTCTCACGGAGCCAACGAACGAGCCGCTCATACCAATCCATTTTGTAGGTGTAAGCCGGCGCGCCGACGGCCTGACCATTTGGGGCGTAAATCGAGTAAACACGCACGTCGCCGACCGTTGCCGCAATGACCCGCGCCTGCGGATCATCCGCCTCGTCGCACAACCCGGCGCGCTCGTCGCGCAGCTCATCCTTCGCGAGAATCGCGACGCCGTTGTAGGACTTCTGGCCGTGGAAAACCACGTGATAACCAGACGCCCGGATCGCCGCGACGGGGAATTGCTCGTCGGTGCACTTCGTTTCCTGCAGGCAGACGATGTCGGGAGCGAAATCGCCGAGCCACGCAACCAGTCGATCGAGCCGTTTCCGCAGCGAGTTGATATTCCACGACGCGATCTTCATCTCCGCCTGCTACAGCT
>JBDTIQ010000113.1:0-9877 GCA_039936335.1 Chthoniobacterales bacterium | reverse complement strand
GAGCATGAGCATGAGCACGAGCACGACGGCGCGCTGCCGCACAGAGGCGAGCGGCGTCGAGAACGAGCCTTGCATCCAGCAGGCGATGCTGAGGGCGAGCAGAAACGCAGACGTCCAGACGATCGCTTCGGGGCCGCGTTCTGCGCCAAGCACCCAGAGGAGAAAGAGCAGCGTCGCGATCAGGAGGAAGCCCATGAATTGCTTCACCCGCACCATCCAGGCGCCGGGCCGCGGCAGGAAACGCATCCACGCCGGTTGCGCGGTCAGGAGCAGATAAGGCGCGCTCATGCCCGCTGCGATCGCGGCGAACATGAGCAGGATGATCCCCGCCGAAGCCGCGAACGCGAACCCGAGCGCGCTCCCGAGAAACGGCGCGGTGCAGGGCGTCGCAAGGACGGTGGCGAAGACACCTTGGAAAAAAGAGCCGGCGTACCCTTCGCGCGCGCTCCAGCCAAGCATCCCGGTCGTCGCCGCGGCCGGGAGCGTGATCTCGAACACGCCGAAAAGATTGAGCGCAAAGACGAGCACGACCGCACTCATCACGACGACGAAAAGCGGATTTGTGAACTGAAACGCCCACGTGATCTGGTGACCCGCCGCCTTCAGCCCGATCAGGAGGAGCGCGAGCGCGAGGAACCAGGCGAAAATGCCTAACGAGAACGCGAGCCCGTTCCCGAAAATCTTCCCGCGCCGATCGCCCGCGTGCTGGATGAACCCGAAAATTTTCAGCGAGATCACCGGCAGCACGCACGGCATCAGATTCAAAATAAAACCGCCAATGAAACCGAAGAGGAGAAACTTCAGCAGTCCGCCGGCGTCAGCAGGCGCCATCGATGTCGTCGCGGGAGGAGCGAGCGCCGCCTCGTTCGTGTTCGCGCCGCCTAACGACCACGCCTGATGATCGAAGACGAGCAACCCATCGAGCGATTGCAGCTTCTGATCGGCCGACTCGATCGGGATCGTGAAAGTGGCCAAACCGTCCTTGGTCAGCTCGCGTTTGGGATGACCGATCACCGTCGCGCTCGCCGGCAACGGGAAGAAATCGAGCGACGGATCCTGCGCCAGGCTCTTATCCGCGATCGTTAGGTGGAAGGCCTTCGCATCGCGGCTCCAGTGCAAGACTGCACCCGCCTCCTTCGGCAACGCGCGCGGCAGTTCCGCGCGGGTTTTCGCAAACAACGCCGCATTCGCCGGCGTAGTCTTGTCGCCCACCGGGAGATCGAGCGCCACTTTGCCGCTGCCCGGAATGCAAACTTTCTCGCAGACCAGCCAATCCATATCGCCGGCGAGATGGACCGATTTTTCCGCGATCGTGGCGGGCGGGATGAGCTGCATCATGAGCAGCACTTCGCCATGGTAGCCGTAGATTTCGATGCCTCCGGGCTCGCTCAGTTTCTGCGGGATGGGCCACTGGATCGGCCCGGTTTTCCAGTCGGGGGGCAGGTGCCAGTTAATTTCCGTCGGGATACCCGCGTCGCCGGGATATTGCCAGTAAGTGTGCCAGCCCGGCGCCGCCTTGAGCAGCAGACCTGCGGTGAAGGCTTTGCCCGGCACAATCGTCGTCGTGTCCGCGATCAGACTCGTTTCCACCAGCTGCCGTCCTTCGAATTTCTGCGCACGCGTGGCGGGAGGCGACATCAGCAGGCCAGCCAGCAGAAGCAAAGGCGCAAGGCGACGCAGGGAATGCATCCGACTAGCTACCATCGCTCCGGAAACCGGGCAATTTCAGCCCGGCACTGGAACGTGGAAAGTCAGTTCAAGAGTTTCACCCGGACGCGTCGTCGCCCAGCGTGCGAGAAGTTCATCGCGCAACGAACGAACCCGCGCCAAATCCTCCTCGCTCAGAGCCGGCCCCTCGGCCGCTTTGCCAGCGGAACGACGTGCGGCGACATAGGTCTCTCCGCGCTCGCAAAATTCCTGCGCCGTCAGGTAATCGCCGATCCGCCGCTCGGAATCGAACAACCCGACGAGTAACTCCACCTCCCTCGCATCCGCTCGGATGGGACCGCGCCGCCACGGCCCCGCGAAATCACCCAGCTCCCAGCCGGCAGCGATCAAGCCGTAGAAGCCTTGCCCATAGCTCAGAACGGTAGTGCGTGAGATCGTGCCCGGGAAAAACCAGCCCGTGCCGGCCCTTCTGCCGCTGCCAGGTCACCGAGCCGTCCGTCCGAGTGCAAGTCAGCGTCGCGGAATCATCCGTATTTCGTTTTAGACGAATTGATAACCCAGCCATGACTGCACCAGTTTCTTCGAGCCGAATAAACCCGACAACTCGGTAGCTCTCGCGCGACGGAGTTGCCTTCCCGAGTGAGGCGAGGCACCTCACAAGCGTTTCCAAGTGCGATTTTCGAGTGGGACGTCGCCGGACGCTTGCGAGGTCCTTCGCCGCGCTCCGCCGGCTCAGGATGACAACGCTTAACTATGAAATAATGCTTAGCGTTTTTTTATCCGCCTCTCCTCCGTAATACTTATTCAAGACGCGGTGGAAGACACTCTCACTCTGACCTGATGCGTCGGCGAAAAGAGTCATGCTCGATCGCAGCTTCATGTCGTCGAGATAACCCATAATCTCAGACGCCGACTTCCCATCCACCGCGAGCAACGTTTCCGTACATTGGAGAAGCCGTCGCGAAAGGATTGGGTGGCTGAGGTAAGCCTCCGCTCCCGGGCGCGATTGGATGGCGTAACGCTGCGCCATCGTGCTGCTTCCCAGTCCAGCAATCTGCGGAAAGATGAACCACATCCAGTGACTCTCTTTCCGGCCGCGAGTTAGCTCCTGAAGTGCCGTTTCGAAGATTCCTTCTTGCGCCGTAATAAACCTCTCGAGGTTGAATGGGTCTGGCATCGCGTCTCAACCAATCACTTCTTCTTCCGCGGTCAGGAAGAAGAGGGTGCGCGTCATGTCAGCGAAGACCTTCTCGTCCGGCGCGACCTTGGCGAGGTATTCCAGATCGCTATAAAAGGCGTCCTTGTCGGCCACCGTGTCGAACCAAAGCTCCGCTGTCCCATCAAAGGCGGGTTCGCCGGTGACGTATTCTGACTCCAGCGTATGTGCCTGCACATAGCGACGAATTAACCTGCTGGCGGCAAGCGCACGAACTTTCGCTGCATGGTGCGTCCGCCAGTAATCATGAAACTCAGCCGGAGTCATGGCCGGGTTACGTTTGATAGCTACGATGAGTTTGATCATGAGAGTTATTCTTCGTCTTCGTAGTAATTAGTCTCGGACCCGCGCGTCACGATGCTTTCGTCACCTTCTTTTTCCACGGCGTACTTGTTACTATCAGGATAGTAACACGAGTCGCCACGCGGATTATCCGCGATTACATAATAGACAAAGTCGTCACTTCCGGAGTTCGTAAGCTGATGGGCTTCGCCCGGAGCGAAATAGAAGGCGTCACCTGCGTCCACCTCGGTGGTGCCCGCCCGGTCACGAATCGTTCCGCGGCCCGAGACCACGAGATATAACTCGGTCTCCGCGCTATGGGAGTGATATGGACAAAAACTCTTACCCGAAGGGACGCGGACGAGCGCCAGATCGAAGGGATGGCGCTTCGACAAGTCGAGAGTATCCCGATTACGTCCCAAGGCGATCGAGATATCTTTAACAAACTTACCGTATTTCCCTTTCGGCGAGCGCCGCTCGGATTCTTCGATTTCACTCAGGTTCACTTTTTTCATAAATCCTTAACTGTAGAGAACGGAGAGAAGGAATTCAAAGACCACGGCACCACCCAGTAAGACGAGATGGTCCCCACTCAATCCCGAAAATTCTTAAAGTTTGTCGTCACACCGAAGTCTTTGCTCTTCACAAAGGCGATGACTTCCTGGAGTTCGTCGCGCTTCTTTCCGGTGACACGAATTTGCCGGTCCTGTAACGCGTTCTGCGTCTTGAACCCGCCGCCTTTGATCGCCTGAATGATCTCCTTGGCTTTGTCGCCTTCGAGCCCTTGCTGGATCTTTATCTCCTGGCGGGCGTGTCCCATCGACGAAACAGCGGGCTCCTCCTGATCGAGATTGCGCAGATCGACGCCGCGTTTCGAGAGCTTCCCTATGACGATCTCGCGCAAACCGCGGAGCCGCGAAGCATCTTCCGCCGTGAGCACGATCTTGTCTTTCTCGTGTTCAATCTCGGCTTTGACGCCTTTGAAATCGAAGCGGGTGGCGAGTTCTTTACGCGCCTGGTTGAGCGCATTGTCGATTTCTTGTTTGTCGATCTCGGAGACGATGTCGAAAGAAGGCATGGCGTGATTTTCCCTGCCTAATGCCAACTGTCGATGCTGATGTTGCCGCCGCCGGTCCGGAGGTGGAAAGAAACGGGCGGGTCAGGAGCATTCGCGCCCCGCATCATGTGGCCGGGGCCGGCTGTGTGGAAAATCGCAATCCCGAAGCCATTACCGACCTGGCCGTTCGCGGTCGCGGCGTCCACTCTTATCCGGGCCGCGACCGGAAGCAGAGCGCCGATCCGGCCGTGATCGAGCACGAGATGGAAAACAGCGGGCGCATTTTCCCACCACTCGTAGAAGACATCCATCGCGCCGTGAACCGCATGCGCTTCGATGCGCGCGAAGCAGTTGCGGAGAAAGACCCGGCCGTTCCCCAGCTCGATCCGCGCACTTCCGCCGCGGAGGCCTTGCACGAGGATTTCGCCGTTCGCGACGTGGAGCGTGAGCTGCGCCTGCTCGGGAACGTTCAAGATGTAATCGACCGTGCCGGAACGATCCGCGAAGAGCCCGTGCGTTGGCCGGATAATCGTGCGCACCGTCAGCGAGTCCGGCGTTGCCTTCGTGTCGACTCGGATCTGTTTCAGGCGCGGCGCAGTGTAGGCGTTGCACACTGCAGCGAGGCGCACCCGCGGCTCATACCAGCCGAAAACGTGGATCGATCCATCGAGGTTCTCGATGTTCAGTTTGCCATCGAGCGGCAGTGGAAAAAACTGCTCGCTCCGCGCGTGGAGCGGCTCCTCCGCCTGCGCCAGCTGCGTGGGCGCGCCGAGAATGCAAACGGCAATAACAAGTTTCCCCAGCACGCGGTGCAAGCGCCATTCCTAGCGCAACCGCACCCGAAGGTCGAACCGCAAAGCGCCCCCGCCCGCAGCTTGACGCCAGGCGGCGACGATGGTCGCGTAGCGATGCGCCGGCGCCTCGTTGGCGCGCTTCTCATGACTACCTCGCAGCCTGCCACGCCGATCTCGCCGCACGACCCACCTGCCATCCTCTCGCTCATCGGTCACACGCCGCTGGTCGAGATCACAAAGATGGATACCGGCCCCTGCCGGCTCTTCGTGAAGCTCGAGAACATGAACCCGACCGGTTCGATCAAAGATCGCGTCGCACTGGCGATGATCGAAGCGGCGGAACGCGAGGGAAAACTGAAACCCGGCGGCACGGTCATCGAGGCGACCGCGGGCAACACCGGTCTCGGCCTTGCGCTCATCGCCGGCGCCAAAGGCTACCGCATCATCCTCGTGATCCCCGATAAGATGTCACAGGAAAAAATCGCGCACATCCGCGCCCTCGGAGCGGAAGTCCGCCTAACGAGAAGCGACGTGATGCGCGGGCATCCGGAATATTACCAGGACATCGCCGCCCGCCTGACGAACGAGATTCCGGGTGCGTTTTACGCGAATCAGTTTGGCAATCCTACAAACCCGCTCGCGCACGAGACCAGCACCGGCCCCGAGATCTGGGACCAGATGGAGCACGACCTCGATGCCGTTGTCGTCGGCGTCGGCTCCGGCGGGACGCTCACCGGTCTCGGGAATTTCTTCAAAAAAGTCGCACCGAATGTGGAGATGATCCTAGCCGACCCGACCGGCTCGATTCTCTACGAATGGGTCAAGACCGGGAAGCTGGAGAAAGCTGGCAGTTGGGCCGTGGAAGGCATCGGCGAAGATTTTATTCCCGATATTGCCGACATGTCGCTCGTCCGCGAAGCCTTCGAAATCGATGATGCCGAGAGTTTTGCGGTCGTGCGTGAACTGCTGCGCAAGGAAGGAATTCTCGGCGGCTCATCGACCGGAACTTTGCTCGCCGGCGCGCTCCGTTACTGCCGACAGCAGACCGAGCCGAAGCGCGTCGTGACCTTCATCTGCGACACCGGAAACAAGTATCTCTCGAAGATGTTCAATGATTTTTGGATGGCGGAGCAAGGCTTCGCCGAGCGCCCGAGCAAGGGGGACTTACGCGACCTGATCTCGCATCGTCACGATAAAGGCGAAGTCATTTCCGTCGGGCCTAACGACACTTTGCTGACCGCGTTCAAGCGCATGCGTTCCGCCGACGTCTCGCAAGTTCCGGTCCTCAATGGCGACGGGCGCGCCGTCGGAATTCTCGACGAATCAGATCTGCTCGTGAAAGTCCATCGCGACCCGGCGTGCTTTAACGAGCTGGTCAGCAGCGCGATGACCGACCGACTCGAGACGCTCTCGCCCGCAGCGAAAATCGACGACTTGTTACACGTCTTCGAGCGCGGCCGGGTCGCGATCGTGATGGACGGCGACAAGTTTCTCGGCCTCATCACCCGAACGGATCTGCTTTCCTATCTGCGGTTGCAGATGGCCTGACCTGACCATGAAAAAGAAACAGCACCTCGCGACGCGCGTGATCCACGCCGGCCAAGAACCCGATCCCACGACCGGCGCCGTCATGACTCCGATTTACCAAACCTCCACCTACGTGCAGGAAAGCCCCGGCCGGCACAAAGGCTACGATTACGCGCGCTCGATCAACCCAACGCGCTGCGCCTACGAACGTTGCGTTGCCGATCTCGAGAGCGGCACGCGCGGCTGGGCCTTTGCCTCTGGTTCCGCCGCGATCGCGACGATCCTTGAGACAATCGACAGCGGCTCGCACGTGGTCGCGAGTGACGATCTCTACGGAGGCACTTATCGGCTTTTCGAGAAAGTGCGGCGTCGCTCGGCAAATCTCGATTTCACCTTCGTTGACCTGACGAATGCGGAAGACCTGGAAAAAGCGATGCGGCCAAACACGCGGATGGTCTGGGTGGAAACGCCGAGCAACCCGCTCCTGAAGTTGATCGACCTCGAAGCGGTCGCGCGGATCGCGCGGCGGCACAACGCGACTGCGGTGGCCGACAACACTTTCGCCAGCCCCTGGATTCAGCGGCCGCTCGAGCTCGGCTTTGATCTCGTCGTCCATTCCGCCACGAAATATCTCAACGGCCACTCCGACATGGTTGGCGGGGTCGCGGTCGTGGGCGAGAACAAGGAACTCGGCGACCAGATGCAGTTCCTGCAAAACTCGGTCGGCGCGATCGCGGGACCGTTCGACAGCTTTCTCGCGATGCGCGGGCTCAAGACCCTCGCCTTGCGCATGGAACGCCATTGCGAGAACGCGCTGGTTCTCGCCAACTGGCTGGAGGAAAAAGCGCAGGTCCGCCGCGTCAGTTATCCTGGCCTAACGAGTCACCCGCAGCACGAGCTCGCGCGCCGGCAGATGCACGGCAACTTCGGCGGCATGGTGACGGTGATCCTTGATACCGACCTCACGGGCACGCGACGTTTTCTGGAAAACACGCACCTATTCTCGCTCGCAGAATCGTTAGGCGGCGTCGAGAGCCTGGTAAATTACCCGCCGATCATGACCCACGGTGCGATCCCGGAGGAAACGCGGATCGCCCTCGGCATCACGGAATCACTCGTTAGGCTATCGGTCGGCGTCGAAGATGTCGAAGATCTGCGCGACGACCTGCGCACCGCGCTCGCCGCGATCTAACGGTAGAGATTCTGTCATCCTGAGCCGGCGCAGCGCGGCGAAGGACCTCACAAGCGTTCCTCGATGTCGCCAGGAAAAGGAACGCCGCACAACGCTTGTGAGATCCTTCGCTCCGCTCCGGATGACAACATGGACAGATCAGCGCTTGCTTGCGTCCACCCCCACTTCCGCTTTCCAAGTCTTAGGAGTTCCCACCCCACGCATGCGATTGTCGCAGGTCTCTTCGCCCATTAAGCTGCGCCGCGATGGGCAGCACCTTCGGACAACTTTTCCGCATCACCACCTTCGGCGAATCTCATGGCGGCGGTGTGGGTGTCGTGATCGACGGTTGTCCGCCGCGGCTCGAACTTTCGCCTAACGACATTCAACCGGAACTCGACCGCCGCCGTCCGGGGCAAAGCGCGATCGTGACCCAGCGCACGGAGAGCGATCGCTGCGAAATTCTTTCCGGAGTTTTCGAAGGCAAAACGCTCGGAACCCCGATCGCACTCCTCATTCGCAACGAAGACGCGCGTCCAGAAGCTTATCGCGAGATGGAGGAGACCTATCGTCCGTCGCACGCGGACTACACTTACCAAGCCAAATACGGCATCCGGAACTGGCAGGGCGGCGGCCGCGCCTCGGCGCGCGAGACGATCGGACGTGTCGCTGCCGGCGCCGTCGCGCGTAAAGTTCTCGCGCAGCTTTTCCCGAAGCTCGAAGTGCTCGCTTACGTCACGCGCATCCACGAGCTGGTCGCCACGATCGATTCCGCCACGGTGGCGCGGGAAGAGGTAGAAGCGAACCCCACGCGCTGTCCCGATCGGGCGGCCGCGGCGCAAATGATCGAGCTGATCGAACAAACCCGCAGCGAAGGCGACTCGTTAGGCGGAGTAATTGAATGCGTCGTGCGCCAACCGCCAGCGGGATTAGGTGAACCGGTTTTCGACAAACTCGAAGCCGACCTGGCGAAGGCGATGCTAAGTCTGCCAGCGACGAAAGGTTTCGAAATCGGCAGCGGCTTCGCCGCGGCCACGATGAAAGGCTCGGAGCACAACGACCCTTTCGAAATGCGCGGCGAGGAAGTCCGCACGATCACAAACCGCTCCGGCGGCATCCAGGGCGGCATCAGCAACGGCGAGAACATCATCTTTCGCGTCGCCTTTAAACCGACGGCGACGATCGCGCGCCCGCAGCAGACCGTGACCACGAGTAAAACCGAAACGACGCTCGCGGCAAGCGGACGCCACGATCCTTGTGTTCTCCCTCGTGCGGTGCCGATAGTCGAGGCGATGGCCGCGTTCGTGCTCTGCGATCACGCGCTGCGCCAGCGCGCGCTAAATCTGGAGGGATGAGCTCCGCGAATCCTCACACGACGCGGCGGGGAACCTCCTCCCACCCGGCGTCGCAGAGCTCCGCCCTCCAGGCTGGCCGACAGCCTTTTCCCCTTGCTGGCTACCACCTCGCCGCTAGATCGATCTCATGACCTCGGGTTCCTCGCTCTGGCAGACGATCTTCGTTTCCTTCGCGCTTGTTCTGATCGCGTTCGAGATCGTGCGCGGCTGGAGACTTGGACTCGTTAGGCAACTGGTCCGCGTGGTCGCAGTCCTGGCTGCTTACGCGGCCGGACTCTTCGGCGGCCGACTGCTTCTGCCCATCCTGCGCAACCTGATCCGCGCACCGGACGTCCTAATCTCAATTATTTCCGGCGCGATTCTGGCGCTGCTCATTTACGCGTTGATCACGGGTGTCGGCGCGATCCTTTTCAAACGCACCGGCCAGCAGAAGGTCGGCACGGTTCGTTTCCTCTACGGTCTCAGCGGCGCGCTCCTCGGCATCTTTTTCGGACTCCTTAGCGTCTGGCTGATCGTCGTCGGCGTCCGCTCGGTCGGCGCGATCGCGAGCGCCGAGGTGAAAAGCGGAACCCCTCCGCCCTCGTTCGAACTGGCCCACACGCGACCGGTCAGCGAAACGAAGCCAGTCGAGCCGCCCCCGCTCGTTGCTTCCCTCGCGAAGCTGAAGAACTCGCTCGAGTTAGGCTCGTTAGGCTCGGTCGTGAAAGCCGCGGATGTGATCCCGGCAAGCACTTATCAGGCGCTCGGGAAACTAGGCGCGGTCGTTTCCGACCCAAGGAGTGCCGAGCGTTTCCTTTCCTACGCGGG
>JBDTIQ010000112.1:0-8082 GCA_039936335.1 Chthoniobacterales bacterium | reverse complement strand
CGTGGATCGTCCCAACCTTTCACGAGACCATCGTCGACCAGTTGCTTGAGTTTGCGCTTGCTCAGCACGGTGTAGGTGAGGTTGAGGCGGGCGAATTCGATCTGCCGCGGGAGCTCGTTAGGCAAGTCGAGCGCGAGCAAAATCCAGTCGTAAAGCGGCCGGTGCACCTCGAATTCGAGCGTGCAGAGCGAGTGCGTGATCCCTTCGAGATAGTCGCTCAGGCAATGCGCGAAATCGTAGAGTGGATAGATGCACCAGGTGTCGCCGGTGTTGTGATGGACGGCGTGGCGAATGCGATAAAGCACCGGGTCGCGCATCCACATGTTCGGCGCCTGCATATCAATCTTCGCGCGGAGCGTACGCGTGCCGTCGGGAAACTCGCCGGCTTTCATGCGCGTGACCAGATCGAGATTTTCTTCGACCGAGCGATCGCGGTGGAGACTCTCCTTGCCGATGCGGCGATATTCGTCGGTCTGCTCCACGCTCATGTCGCAGACGTAAGCCTTTCCCGCCCTAACGAGTTGCAAAGCGAACTCGTAGAGCGGTTCGAAATAATCCGACGCGAAAAACGGCTCGCCGGGGGCTTTCAACGCGAGATTCTTGTCGGCCCAGCCATCGATCAACCAATGCACGTCGGCCATGATCGAGTTGACGTACTCGACCTCTTCCTTTTCGGGATTGGTGTCGTCCATCCGGACGTTGCAGCGGCCGCCAAATTCGTGCGCGATGCCGAAGTTGAGGCAGATCGCCTTGGTGTGCCCGATGTGCAGATAACCGTTCGGTTCCGGCGGGAAACGGGTTTGGATTTTCGTGTGCTTTCCGGTGCGGAGATCTTCTGCGACGATGTCGCGAATGAAATCGGATGGCGGTTCGTTAGGCGATGGCGTCATGCGGATGTCGCGCGACTTTAGCAGAGCGCGCGTGCCGCGGCCAACCGCGGCTGGTTTTCGCTCGTGAAAAATTTCTATAAGCTGAGCGACCTCGAGTCGTGGACGGAGCCGCCGGAGGAAATCCGGCTGGGGGTCTTGGGACAACCGGTGGCGCACTCGCTTTCGCCGCCGCTGCAGAATGCGGCGCTGAAGGAGGCTGATCTGACGATGCGATACGCGCGCTTCGAGATTTCGCCTAACGAATTGGCCAGAGCATTGGATCGATGCGCGGCTCTCGATTTTGCCGGCGTTAACTTAACCGTGCCGCACAAGGTCGCGGGCTTCTCGCTCGTCAACGAGTGCGATGCCTTTGCTCAGCAAGTTGGGGCAATTAACACCATTCGATTTGTCGCTGGCAGGATGCGGGCGGCGAATACGGACGGTCCCGGTTTTGAGGGTGGAATAAGGGAGAGTTTTCGCACGGAACTGCGCGATCTGCGCGTCCTCGTGCTCGGTGCGGGCGGCGGCGCGGGTCGAGCGCTCGCGGCGCAATGTGTGCTGACGGGTTGCGCAAGACTTGCGCTCGCGAACCGGACTTTCGAGAAGGCGCAGGCGCTCGCGGAGCGCTGGAATCGACCGGGAATCTTCGCCGTACCGTGGCGGGAGATTTCGTCAGGCAAAGCGCTCCGGGAAGTCGACCTGATTGTGAACGCGACGCCGCTCGGTTTGCACCCTAACCATCTCTCTCCCCTGCCCGCTCATCTCCTCGGCGCGCAGCATTTGGTTTATGACCTGAATTATCGCCCTACCGCTCTGCTCGCCGCCGCCGCGGAAGCCGGCGCGCGCACGGCGTCCGGCCTCACGATGCTGCTCCATCAGGGCGCGCTCGCGTTCGAGTTCTGGTTCGAGCGAGACGCGCCGATCGCGGCGATGCGAGCGGCTCTTGGGCTTTGAAAGGGCACGCTGGATTTCCCCGGGGTTCGCGTTAAATTCGCCGGCTTTCCTCCACTTATGCTCAAGGCATTTCTGCTTTCTCTTCTCTGTTTCGTCGGCGCGCAGCCGCTCTTCGGGTTCGCGCTCGAAGGCGTCGCCTGGACGAAGAATCGCACGGTTGAAATGCAGCTCTCCTTGGGCGGTCCGCATCCGTTGATCGACGGATTTGCGTCGTTCAACGATTCTGCCGCCGATGCGCTCGAAATCTGGAACACGCACCTGGCGCACATGACTTTCGCTCCGGTGCTGAACTCGCCGGTCGTGCCGAGCAGCAACGACTACGAAATGTCGGCGGCCTTTTCCTCGACCGTCTTCGGCGATCCCTTCGGTCAGGGCACGCTTGCGGTCACGCTGATTTCCAATCGCGATGGCGTGACGTCGGAATCGGACACGCTCTTCAATACCGCCTACCAATGGGATAGCTACACCGGTCCGCTGCGTCCGGGTCTCTACGATTTTCACCGCATCGCGCTCCACGAATTCGGACACACCGTGGGCCTGGATCATCCCGACGAAGCCGGGCAAACCGTGGTCGCGATCATGAATTCGCACGTTAGTGACGTCGCCAAGCCGCAGGCCGACGACATCGCTGGGGCGGCCGATCTTTACGGCGACGGTCCGGCGATCAAGTTGCCTATCGACGGGTCAATTCTCGCCAACATCTCGACGCGCGGTCAGGTCGGCAGCGGCGACAATGTGCTCATCGGCGGATTCATTGTCGAGGGCACGAAACCGGCCACCGTCATCTTGCGCGCGATCGGTTTTTCACTCAGCGCTCACGGGCTCGCGAATTCGCTGCCCGATCCGGTCATCACGGTTTACGACGAAAACCAGCAGCAGGTCGCGAAGAATGACGATTGGATCAGCGGCCCCGATGCAGGCCAGATCGCGAGCTATCATCTCGATCCGCCGAACAGCATTGAATCGGCTTTGCTTTTGACGTTGCCGCCGGGCGCATACACGGCGGTGGTTTCGGGTTACAGCGATGCGTCCCATCCAGCGCCAATTACCTGGGAGCGGTTTTCGCAGAAGCCGGGGATCGGACTCTTCGAACTCTACGACCTACACACCACCGGCGGCCGGGCCGGAAATCTCTCGACGCGCGGCCAGGTGCTCGGCGGCGATAATGTCCTGATCGGTGGATTCATCATTGGCGGAAGCGAGGCTAAACCGGTCGTGGTGCGCGCAATTGGGCCGTCGTTAGGCAGCGCGGGTGTCCACAATCCGTTAGGCGATCCACTTCTCGAGCTGCACGATGGCAACGGGAACCTGCTCGAATCGAATGACAACTGGGGTCAAAGTCCGGACGCGAACGCGATCAAAGCCGAAGGATTCGCTCCGACAAATGCCAGGGAATCCGCGCTTCAGGCAACGCTGAGTCCCGGAAATTACACCGCGATCGTGAGTGGCGTGAACGGCGCGACCGGCATCGGCCTGATTGAAGTTTACGACATGAGTGCGGCGCCGCAGTAGCTACGACTTCGGCGCAAGTTCCTTCGCGCGTGCGGCCGCTGCGACAACCGCAGCGCTGATCCCTCCGGCACTGTCGTGTTCCTCCATCACCTGCAATCCCGCCGCAGTCGTGCCGCCGGGAGTGATCACCATCCGGCGCAACTCCTCCGGCGAAAGCTGGCTCTCGAGCGCTAGTTGCGCGGCGCCTCTCACGGTCTGAGTGGCCAGGCCTAACGACACTTCGGGCGACAACCCGCACTTCGTGGCGCCGGCTGCGAGCGCCTCGATCACGGTGTAAACAAAAGCCGGACCGCTTCCCCCGAGGGCGGTGACCGCATCGATCATGCTCTCGGGGACTTCCACCACACTCCCAACGGCGGAGAAGATCGCGCGCGCCCGGGCGATATCGGTGTCAGTCGTGCGGCTGCCGCGCGTGATCGCCGTGGCCGCCTGACAAACCGCCGCGGGCGTATTTGTCATCGCGCGCATGAAACGCGCGGCGCCTTTCGCTTCCATGCTCGCCACGCCCACGCCGGCTGCGAGCGAGATCACTTGTTTATCAGCACCGCCACCGGCGATCGACTCGACCACGTCGAGCACCACGCCCGGCTTTACGCCGATGAGAATAATCTCTGCATCCTCTGCGACCTCTGCGTTCACCGCGGTGACCTTGACTCCCAGGCCCGTGCCTAACGAGTCCCGCGCGAACTCGTTAGGCTCGCTCACGATGATCTCTTCCGGCGCACAGAACCCGGCCCGCACGAGCCCGCGCAGAACTGAGCCCGCGAGCTTGCCGCCGCCGATGAAACCGAGCCGATACCGCAGGTCGTTGGATTGTAAACTCATGGGATGCACGGATAGTAAACGATGGTAAGCGCCGGTGTAAATTTCGGTCTCGATCTTGTCGCGGAAATAAAGGAGCTGAAGCGCGAACGCAACGCGGTCATCCTCGCGCATAACTATCAGGTGCCGGAGTTGCAGGACGTCGCGGATTACGTGGGCGACTCGTTAGGCTTGAGTTTTCAGGCGGCTAAAACCGACGCCGACGTCATCCTTTTTTGCGGCGTTCACTTCATGGCCGAGACGGCGAAAATCCTCAACCCGACGAAGAAGGTCCTCATTCCCGACCTTGATGCGGGCTGCTCGCTTTCCGAATCCTGCCCGCCGGAGAAACTCGCGCAATTTCTGCAACAGCACGCCGAGAAGAACTACTACGTCATCGCCTACATCAATTGCAGCGCCGGCGTGAAGGCGCTCTCCGATGTCATCTGCACGAGCGGTAACGCGGAGAAAATCGTCCGTGCGGCGCCGGCCAATCGGAACATTCTCTTCGTGCCGGATCAAAACCTGGGCGCATGGGTCATCGAGCACACCGGCCGCAAGATGGATCTTTGGCAGGGTAACTGTTATGTGCACGTCGAGTTCACGGCGCGGAGCATTGGTGCGATTCACGCCGAGCATCCCGGCGCGCCGGTCGTCGCGCATCCCGAGTGTACCTACGCCGTCCGACTCTTGGCCGATGAAGTTTGTTCGACCGAGAAGATGGTCACTTATTGCAGGGAATCGCCGGCGCGCGAGATCATCGTGGTCACGGAAGCCGGCATGTTACACCGGCTCCGCAAAGAGATACCGGACAAGCTTTTCATCGCCGGGCCGACTGATCGTTGCGCCTGCGCCGAGTGTCGTTTCATGAAAATGAACACCCTCGAAAAGGCACACGCCGCGCTACTCAATCTCCAGCCGGAGATTATCCTGCCCGAGCCACTCCGGAAGCGTGCAGAAGCTCCCATCTTGAGGATGCTCGAGTTAAGTAAGTAGCTTCAACAGCACTCACTTTTCGCTTTCGGTGTTTAGCCGGCCCTGATTTACTTCTGAGATGCAAAGAATCCTGCTGGTCGGACTCCTACTCGTAACTCTCTCAGCTGGTCTTCAGGCCGAGCCAGCGCCCGCCGCTCCTGAGTTAACAAAACTCTTGCAAGAGTTCCTCGCCGGCGCGAGCCGCAACGATGCCGCGATGCATGAGCGCTTCTGGGCCGACGACCTGATCTACACCGCCTCCGCCGGACGGCGCATCGGGAAAGCTGATATCCTGCGCGAGGTGAAAGAGGAGAATGCCTCCGCCAAGCCCGACGTGGATAACCCTACTTATTCGGCGGAAGACATTCAGATTCATCAATATGGCGATACTGCGGTGGTCGCGTTTCGCCTGATCGCGACGAGTGACAACAAAGGGAAGAAGAGTGTCAGTAACTATCTCAACACTGGAACGTTCGTGAAGCGCGATGGCAAGTGGCAAGCCGTCGCCTGGCAGGCTACAGCCGTCCCAAAAAAGGAAGCGTCGAAAACCGAAGGATAATAGAGTATCTATAGAGCCGCCCTACCCCGCGCTGCTGGAGGGATGAGCTCCGCGAATCCAGAGCGTCGTCCAGCGTTCGATACGATGAAAACGCTTCTCGTCCCGGCGTCGCATGAACTCCGCCCTCCAGTTTTGTGAACCGGCCGGAGCGAACCCTAGCCGGTGCCGGCCCACCTATCAGCTTATAGCCTAACTGCGACGGCGCGCGAGGTGCGCTAACGCGATCGACATGGCCGCCGCGCCCAAGGTCCGAACGAGCGTTGGATGTTGTGCGCAGATCTCGCTGATCCGGTCCACGATCGAAGGATCATGCTGCGCGGCCTGGGCGGCGGCTTGCTGCGCCATCTCCGGAGTGACTTTCTCGGCGACCTGCGGCGTGACCGGCGCCGTCGAACCAAGACCGGCCGGAAGGGAAAGACCGGTCGTCTGGGACAGTTGTGAGAGAATCCCGCTCGCCGCGCCACCGGAGAGCAGCGCATTGAGTAAGCTCGCGCGCTGAGTTCCATTCGAGTTACTGAACAACTGGCCAATCATCTGCGGAAACGGCGGAGTCTTATCGGAATGAAACATCGCGCTGAGCCCGCTGGCCAACTCGGAAGTGGGCGCGGCCTGGGCGACTTGGTGAAAGTGGTCACCGACAGCTTCTTCGGAAGCCGGCGTGCCACTCTGGGAATAGTTTTGCAAGACGTTAGCAACCTCGTTCATCCAACTCATGCGCAGAGACTCGCGAGTTGCTCGCCGGTTGTCGAGCAGAAAGATGAACGGCACGCGCCCAACGAACAAAGGATGGGTAGGAGGTTCCGCCTAAAGGCGCAGCCGGATCTGCAGTTTCGGGTAGGGTGGGTGTCCCGCCCGCTGGTTCGGGCGTTTCGCCGAACGAACCTCCCCGAGCAGCGCCTTCCTGAGCAGACTTCCCCGAGCAGCGCCAAAGACCGCGCCCCAAGATGTGTCGCTCGGCGGGCTGGGTGCCGACCCTATTTAGGACGATGCCGCCCTTAAGGCGAGAAAGGCCGGCAGCTTCCTGATGAAAAGACGGGCGCAAAGCAGCGTTCCGCCAAAGCCCACGAGGATGTAAGAGTCAAAATGCACCAACCCCTTGTTCACCGGCTCCCCGTGTAAATAGAGAGCGATTAGCAGCCAAACCATCAGAACGTCGAAGACAAATTGAATGACAGTCACTGTCCGAAAAATCGATGCAAGCCCACTCTGCCCCCTATTCCTTCCTCGGAGATCAAGGGCAGTGTATTTCCAGTTGGACCCTGATAGGCCCGACGAACTGCTGCTTCGAATCGATAGCGATTTGAGAGTTGGTCACGATCAGCAGTTGCCCAGGGTGGGGCCAACTCACCTGAACCGCAGTTGCATCATGCGTTTCGCACCGGAATGCGCTCGGTGCCAGCTCGGACGGCGAAGGATCAGGGGGATCAACGATCGCAATCTCGATGTACCATCCTGTAGTTGCGCCGCAGTCGCGCTTATAGACGACTGCCCAGTGCTTCTCGTCTAGAGAGCGTATCTGGCGGACCATGGTATTGGTACAGCCAGCAGTCATGTCGCGCAAGCTCTGCCGGCAGCCGTAAGAGCGCGACCCTGGAACAATGCGGCGCTCGTGTCCAACGAGACGGCCGCGAGCCACTCCCGGTTACAGAAAAAAGGGAATCAGCGTCCGGACCTTGCGCGCGTAGACTTCGTAGCGCTCGCCAAACTGCCGCCGCATCCCGCGCTCCTCGAAGGCGCAGCTTGAGCCACAAGGTCAATGCCGCGATCACAAATGCGAGGACGCCCTGCCCGTCGCCGCGTGCGATCGCCGTGCCCGCGAACGCGAGCAGCATTCCCGTGTAAATCGGGTGACGCACCAGCGAATAGGGACCGGTGGTTATCAATTCGTGCCCTCTTTCAAAGTCACCGTTCCACTCCAGTTCCGGCCGATGTGCACACGCGCCCAGACGCTAAACAGCAGGCCGGCTGCAGTGAGACTCGCGCCGATCCAATATGACGTGGGTCCAAAAGACCAGAGCGGCTTATCGAGCCACGGGACCGGGATGCGCGGTTGCCAAAGAAGGTAGCCCGCGAGCCCGAGCGCGCCGACATGAGCGAGCCGGGAAGCGACTGGCTCGCGCCATGTGTTGGCCTTCACATTCCGCGCCGTCACCCACCAGTAGAGCGCCCAGCCGATCCACATGACGAAGAAGAGGTTGCGAGAGAGAAAGTTGAGAGGAAGCTCAGCCATCAGCTTTCGCTTTAGCGCCGGCATCACAGAAGTAAAGGTCAGCGGTCAGAATGCCGTCGCGTGTTCCGTACCGGCCAATTGCGACCGAAGCGGCGTTTCATAAGTTGCCGTATGCGCACCGACAAATTCACGCAGAAGATGCAGGAAGCCGTCCAGGCCGCTCAGGACATCGCTTCGCAGCT
>JBDTIQ010000111.1:0-11133 GCA_039936335.1 Chthoniobacterales bacterium | reverse complement strand
ATCGCGGCGACACGCGTCGTCGCGCGGTCATCCCGAGCGGAGCGCAGCGGAGTCGAGGAATCCCGTTGGGTTTCCTCGGAGCTCTCGCTCGCGGGCTTCCCGGTCATTCCACGGGATCCTTCGACTGCATTCCGCTGCGCTTCATTCCGCTCGGGATGACAGCTATTTGTCGTCGGCCTTGATCGAATCCGCTGGCACGATCGTCACGCTCTCGAGCGCGACGCGGCTCGTTGGTTTGCTCCGTTCGCCCATCGCGCTGCCAGTCACGGGCGTGTCGCCGATTTTATCGAGAACGTCGAGGCCTTTGATGAGATGGCCGAAGGCAGTGTACTGGCGATCGAGCGATTTCGCGGTGCCGAGGCAGATGAAGAACTGGCTCCCAGCCGAATTCGGGTCCTGCGAGCGCGCCATCGAGAGGACGCCGCGGACGTGCGGACGCTCGTTGAATTCCGCCGGAATGCTATAGCCAGGACCGCCCGTGCCGTAGCGGCTTTCGTTGGTGAGATCCTTCGTGTTTGGATCGCCGCCCTGGATCATGAAGCCCTTGATGATGCGATGGAAAGCGGTGCCATCGTAGAAGCCTTCGCGTGCCAGTTTCTTGAAATTCTCGACGGTCTTCGGCGCAACTTCGGGCCAAAATTCCACCACCATTTCGCCGTCGCTGGTTTTGAGGACGGCCACTTCCTTTTGATCTTTATCCATGTTCTTAGCTTCGTCCGGTTTGGCGGCTTCTTCCAGTTTCGGCGTGGGGGAGGCGGCTGGAATCGTCTGGACCGAGGGCGTAGCAAGCCCGTGCGTGCCAGTGTCGGGTCTGGCCTGGGTGGCGATTTTCTCGGCCTCCTGGCCGTGCAAACTCGTTAGGCTAAGGGCGCAGAGAAAGCTGCAGAAGAAGATCCGTTTCATAGGGAAACAAGTGACACGATTCTCCGCGCTCGCATTCGATTTTTCCGCCGAACGGCGTCGCTACCTTCTCAAGTAAAGCGCCGCATTCCCGAAATCGATGACCGCGTGATTCCGCCGCAGGAATTCCGAGCCTAACAATCCCGCGACCGGCGGAACACCCTTCAGCAATTCGCCTTGGATCAGCCCAGTTAGGTCCATCACGCCGACCTCTTTATCTCTCACGGTGAAGTTGCCGAACAGGAACTGCCCGGCCACGAGGTGACCTACTGCGAAACGCCTGATCGTCGTGAGCTGCACATTGCGATCGTCGAGATTCACCGCGCCGGATGTGAACGGCGTCTCGCGCATCTTCAGGTGCATGTCGGCCAGAAACGAACTCTGGATCAAGGTCGTGAACGCGCCGGTATCGAGCATGAGCTGCGCGGATTTGCTGTTCAACTTGCAGTCGACATAGAGATTCCCGCCGCGCGTCACGCGGATCGGCACCCGCGTCCAAGCGCCACCTTCGCCGATCCCGGGGACCGACTCCTTCGCGTCAGGATCGACTTTCATGAAGAGGATCCCTTTCCCGCAATCGAGGACCGCTTCGGTGGGAAAAAGAATGTCCGCGCCGAGGATGCCATCGAGTTCCTCCTCCTCGTATTCCTGCGCCGCGCGGGCCGGGCCGCTCAAGTCGATCATGACGACAGGTTCATCGACCAGCGTAAGGGCGCCGATCCGGAGGTGGTGCGCGATCGCGACGCGATTGTAGCCGCCATTGATCCGCAGCTCCGCCGGCAGGTCGGAGCCTTTCGGCAACGGCGCGAGGCCGAAATGCTTCCGGCGTTTCAACGCAACCGCGCTCACGGGCGCGCCGGTGTCCACCCCAAAGAGGGCCGGCTTGCCGTTGATGTGCACGTGCACGAGCAGGTGATTTTGGCGGGAGCGCTCGAGCTGGAGCGCCTGGTATTGCAACTCCCGCGGCACCGTCGCGCCCACGGCCGAGAGCGCCGCGAGGAAAATCGCGAGCACCGGCAGGCAACATCGCGCTTGAGCGCCGGTGCTGGAGGTTTTCACGCGCGAGAATAGCACGCTCGCCACGAGGCGAAAACGCTTGATTCACCCCACGCCAGCCGTTATGCGGAGCGAACCGATTATGGCACCTCGCATTTCTTCCGTTGGTTCACTTAGACTCGTTAGGCAACTCGGTGCCCTTTCCTGCGCCGCGCTTTTTCTGCTCAGCGCCTGCGAGAAGGGCGGCGGCGCGAGCGGCAACAGCATCCCGGTCGGCGAATACGCTTCCCTCACCGGCCTGACTGCCAGCTTCGGGACTTCTTCGCATAACGGCGTCGTCTTGCAGATCGACAAGGCAAACACCGCTGGCGGAGTCCTTGGGAAGAAGATCAACCTCATCACCGAAGACGATCAGTCGAAGCCCGGCGAAGCCGCCACCGCGGTGAGGAAGTTAATCTCACGCGATCAGGTCGTGGCCTTGCTCGGTGAGATCGCTTCCTCCCGTTCGCTCGAAGCCGCGCCGATCGCGCAACAGAGTAAAATTCCCATGATCACTCCGGGTTCGACCAACGTGAAAGTCACGACGATTGGCGATTACATCTTTCGCGTTTGTTTCATCGACCCTTTCCAAGGCGAAGTGATGGCGAAGTTCGCTCTCAACTCGCTCCATAAAACCAAAGTGGCGGTTCTGACCGACGTGCGACAGGACTACAGCGTCGGACTCGCCGCGGCCTTCAAGGATTATTTCACGAAACACGGCGGCACGATCGTAGCCGAACAAAGCTACAGCTCAGGCGACCAGGATTTCAAAGCGCAACTCACCTCGATCAAAGGGTCGAATCCCGAGGCGATCTTTGTTCCGGGGTATTACAACGAAGTCGGCCTCATTGCGCGCCAGGCGAAGGAACTTGGAATCAACGTGCCCCTGATGGGCGGCGACGGCTGGGACTCACCGACCCTTACCCAGATCGGCGGACACGCGATCGAAGGCGATTACTTTTCGAATCACTTCTCGACTGATGACAAGTCGCCGGTCGTACAGGGCTTCGTGAAAAACTACCGCCAACGCTACAGTAAGGATCCCGACGCGATGGCGGCTCTAGGTTACGACGCGGCGGGAGTCTTACTGGATGCCATGAAACGCGCCGGTACCACCGAGCACGAGAAGCTGCGCGACGCGATCGCGGCGACCAAGAACTACGAAGGCGTAACCGGCACGATTACGATCAACGCCCAACGGAACGCGACGAAATCGGCCAAGATTCTGACGATTAAAGACGGCAAGTTCCACTTCGTCGAAACGATCGCCCCTTAAAGCACGCTCATAACGTCCTGCTGCCTAACGAGCATGAGTGAGTTCATCCAGCAGTTGATCAACGGGCTTTCCCTGGGCTCGATCTACGCGCTCATCGCGCTCGGTTACACCATGATTTACGGTGTCCTGCGCTTTATTAACTTCGCGCACGGCGACGTTTACATGGTAGGCGCGTTCAGCGGTTACTATCTCGGCGGATGGTTGATCAACAGCATGGGAATGCAGTCGTCGGTTCTGCTCCTGGTCGTTGTCATGGTTGGCGCCATGATTATTTGCGCGCTGACCGGTTTAGTCATCGAGCGATTGGCTTATCGACCTCTGCGGAATAGTCCGAGACTTACGGTTCTGATCACGGCGATCGGTGTTTCACTCTTTCTCGAATACTCCGGCCAAGTGTTCTTCGGCGCTGATCCGAAGCCGTTTCCATCGCTCATACCTGACCGAACGATCACTTATGGCGGACTTACTTTTACAAACAAGGAACTGATTGTTCTCTGTGTCACTGTCTTCTTACTCATCGGGCTCACCTTTATCGTGCGGAAGACGAAGATGGGAATGGCGATGCGCGCTCTTTCTTTCAATTCAACCGCCTGCTCGCTCGTGGGAATCAACAACAACGTGATCATCTCGTTCACGTTTGGGCTCGGCTCGGCCCTGGCCGCGGCTGCGGGGATTCTTTCGTCGCTGAACTATCCGGTCATCACGCCGTTGATGGGATTGCTACCGGGGATCAAGGCTTTTGTCGCCGCGGTCCTGGGTGGTATCGGGAACATTCCAGGCGCGGCTCTGGGCGGACTTATTCTCGGCGTCGCGGAGACGATGATCGTCGGTTACGGCGATAAGATTCATGTGCCGCCAAGTTATCGCGATGCGGTCGCATTTGTCCTTCTTATTGGGATCCTGCTTTTCAAGCCATCTGGAATCCTGGGCAAGGGAACCGTGGAGAAAGTCTGATGCGCGATTGGTCGAAATTCGCGTTGCTCGGAGCGATTCTCGTTAGTCTGCTCGTCTCGCAGTTCATCCACTTAGATCCCTACTTCTCGATTGTGGTCGTGAACATCGGGATCAACATCATCCTCGCGGTCAGCCTGAATCTGGTGAATGGCTACACCGGCCAGTTCTCATTAGGGCACGCCGGGTTCATGGCGATCGGCGCTTACACTTCGGCGGCGATCACAAGTTTCGGCGGGCCGCGCTGGTTCGACTGGCTCGGTGGGATTAACGCTTTCACGACCTCGACGCTTTTTGTCGTCGCACTGATTGTAGGTGGTCTCGCCGCGGCGCTCGCGGGTTTGGTCATAGGTGTTCCGTCGCTTCGTTTGAAAGGTGATTACCTTGCCATCGCGACTCTCGGTTTCGGCGAAATCATTCGTGTGATTATCCAGAATACCGACGCCATGGGCGGCTCCCGCGGCTTCTCCGTTTCCGGAATTTACACGACGATTTTTTGGACCTACTCGGTCGCGGCAATCACGATTTATGTCGTCGTCAATCTCGTGCACTCCGCCTACGGCCGCGGTTTTCTAACGGTCCGCGATGACGAGATCGCGGCCGAAGCGATCGGCGTGAATACGACGAAATACAAAGTGGTCGCCTTCGTGCTCGCGTCGTTTTTCGCCGGGATCGCGGGCGGTCTTTACGCGCATTTCATCGGCTACCTCACGCCGGAAGGTTTTGGTTTTATGAAATCGATCGAGATCATCGTGATGGTGATTCTCGGTGGAATGGGAAACACGGTCGGCGTCATCTTCGCCGCCATCCTGCTGACGATTCTGCCTGAGGTGCTGCGCCCGGTTCAGCAATACCGCATGGTGATTTACTCGCTCATGCTCATCATTCTCATGCTGACACGGCCGCAGGGGTTATTTGGTGGCCTCACCTGGCGCCGGTCGACGAGCTGGCTGCGCCGCAAGAAAATCCCGCTGGAAGATGGAAGCGCTGCTTGATCTGCACGAATGCACGGTGCAGTTCGGCGGCCTCACGGCGGTCAACGCGCTCTCGTTGCAGATCGGGCCGAACGATCTCGTCGGCTTGATCGGCCCGAATGGCGCGGGCAAGACAACGGTATTCAACATCATCACCGGCATCTACAAGCCGACTTCGGGAACAATCACGCTGGCCGGCAGCTCGATCGTCGGTCGAAAAGCTAGCGCGATCGCCGAGCGCGGGATCGCGCGGACTTTTCAGAACATCCGGCTCTTCGAATCGCTCACCGTCTTCGACAACGTCCGCGCAGCCTTCACAATGCGCCTGCGCCATGGGATCGCGCACGCGCTCTGGCGCGGGAAACCGTTTCTGAAAGAAGAGCGCGAGATCAATGCGCAGGTGCTCGAGATTTTATCAATCTTCCAGCTGGAAAAAGCGCACGGTGTGGCGTGCAAAAGTTTGTCTTACGGCGATCAACGCCGGCTCGAAATTGTCCGTGCGCTCGCGACCCGGCCGAAGCTTCTGCTCCTCGACGAACCGGCCGCCGGCATGAACCCGAGCGAGAAGGACGACCTGATGAAGCTGATCCAGTTCGTAAAGGAGAAATTCCAGATCGCGGTCCTACTTGTGGAGCACGACATGAAAGTGGTGATGGGGATTTGCCAGCGGATCGTCGTGCTCGATTACGGAGTGAAGATCGCCGAGGGCTCGCCGGAGGAAATCCGGAGGAACCCGAAGGTCATCGAGGCTTATCTCGGCGAGGAAACCACCCCACCTGCACCTACACCTTAACTTTCACCTACACTTCCCAATGCCCACCAGTATCTTGTTCGACCACGAGAAACTCAACGTTTACTCAAGATCCCTCGAATTCGTCGCTTGGGTCACTGAACTTTTGGAGCGAGTCCCGAAATCAGCGGCTGTTTACAGTCAGCTCGATCGCGCTTCCTTCGGTTCCGCTAAATATTGCCGAGGGCACGGGGAAATTTACGCCACCGGATCGCTGCCGGTATTACGACACGGCGCGCGGATCGGTAGAATGCGCAGCCTGCCTGGATGTGCTCGTGGCCAAGAAAATCGCGGCGCAGGACGAGATCGCTGCCGGTAAGGAACTTCTGCGACCGATGGTTTCCATGCTTGTCGGGCTGATTAAGTCTGCGGCGCCGGGTCGGATTTATGAAGAACCCGATGGTTTTGGGGAGAAGAGTGTAGGTGAAAGTTAATGTTTAGGTGCAAGTAGCTACGGCGATGCTTGAGCTGAAAAATATCACCGTGAAATACGGCTCGATCGTGGCGCTGCAGGAGCTGTCGTTGCAGGTCGAGAAAGGGGCGATCGTGACCTTGATCGGCGCGAACGGCGCAGGGAAATCAACCACGCTGCGCACCATCTCCGGACTCCTGAAACCGGAGCAGGGTAGCATCACCTACGAAGGCCAGGAGATCGCCGGTGAAGCAGCGCACAAGATCGTCGCGCGTGGTCTCTCCCATGTGCCGGAAGGTCGGATGATCTTCGCCAACCTGACGGTGCACGAAAACCTCTTGTTGGGCGCTTACCTGCGGAAGGATCGCAACAAGCTGCGCACCGAATTCGACTACATCTTCGAGATGTTCCCGCGTTTGAAAGAGCGCTCCCGGCAGATCGCCGGCACGCTCTCCGGCGGCGAACAGCAGATGCTCGCGATCGGTCGCGCGCTTATGAGCAAGCCACGTTGCCTGATGCTCGACGAGCCGTCGTTAGGCATCGCGCCGATCCTGGTGAAGACGATTTTCCAGAAGATCCGCGAGATCAATCAGTCGTTAGGTATCACCGTTCTGCTGGTGGAACAGAACGCAAACCTGGCACTCGAAGTCTCAGACTACGGCTACGTCCTCGAGACCGGCCGGATCATTCTGCACGATCGCTGCGAAGCGCTGCGCACAAATGAAAAAGTGCGGAGCGCCTATCTCGGCGGCGGCTAGCAACAACAGGCGCTCAGATCTACTTGCCCCGGCTCTCCGATGTAGAGGCGGCCGTGTCGGCCGCAAGATCCGGCAATGGCCCCTTCCGCGCGGCAGCTTCGATTCCAGCTCCTGCGGGCGACACGCCCGCCGCTACACTTGTGAGGCCCTTTAGCTCGATCCGCCCAAGCTGGAACTGCCGAAACTTCCGTTCCGTTCGCTCGCTCCGCCGCTCCAACTCGACCCGCCGAAGCGTTCGCCGAGTTGACGCCAGCGCGCGAGGTTTTCCGGCGACGGGTTCTGCCGCTTTCCATCCTCGTTCACCGTGCGCAGCAATGCCGCGAGCTCCGTCCCTTGCACGCCGCGCAGGCCGAACGTTTTCTCTCCGTTCGCCACCGCCTCGGCGGAATCGACCAGCTGCGACCAATCTTCCGGCGACATCGAGGCTTGCAGGGTTCGCGCCTTCGATTGCATGTGTGCCACTGACTGCGAGAGCTTCGTTTTCTCAGCCGGATTGGCGCGGAAGATGTCGATCAAACGCTGGAAGCTGAGGTGCAATGGCAGCGTCGCAAAATCCGCGGCCAGGTCATCGGACATCGCGGCCGCCGGCGTCGCGTCCGCCTCAGATCGCGCCAGTGTTTTCCAATCTTCGCCCTCGCAGCAACCGATCTCGCAGCGATAACCCGCACCGGGCGCGCTCACGTCCACAAACGTAAATCCGGCCCTCGGATCGATCGCCGTGGTGGTTTCTTCGCTCTCATCCTCGCGGAAAATCCGCAGGTGCACCGGGCGCGCCGCCAGATTCGCGACCGCGAAACGCCGGTCCCAATCAAGAGTCCAATACACGAAAAGCGACCGCGGATCGCGCGCCAGCATGTGCAGCGCATCGTCGCCGACCGGCGCAGCTAAATCGCGTGAACCGTTGCCAGCCTGCTCGTCCGGCTGCTCGGGCGCGCGCCGCGTTTCGACGACTGGCTGGTCGGAAATTCGGAAGCTGAACTCGCCAGCGGCGGCGGGATTTTCGGTCGGGTATTCGGTCTCGTTCATGGCTGTGGGCGCGGGGGGGCACGCTGCATAAATACCGTGCCCGGCCCAGCGGACAAGTGGATTTCGGCGTGGCCTTTGCCTGCGGCTGACTGGCGCGAAGGGTGTCCCTCAGCTACACTCCGCGATGGCTTCCGAAACGATCGAACTCCGCGGTCACATTATCGATTCTCTCATTTTGCCGAAGGTGCTCGATGAAATCATTACCCACGGCGGCACCTTCAAGATCGGCGAAATCCGGATCGGCGAAGGCCGGGCGGACCCGAGTTTTGCCCGGATCGAGGTCGAGGGCCCAAGCGCCGACGAGTTCGACGATTTGATGCTGCGGCTGCGTCAGCACGGCGCCGAGGTAGTGGAAAAAAAGAGCGTCCAGCTCGCGTCCGCGCCGGCTGATGGGGTTTTTCCCGAGCATTTTTACGTCACCACGAACCAGCAGACTTTTGTCCGGCTTGATGACAGCGAGATCGAAGTGCACCCCGCTCTGATGGACAGCGCGATCGTCGTCGATCCCGCTGCGAAAACGGCCACCGCGACAAAATTCTACAGCGGCAAAAAGGGAATGAACGTCGTCGTAGGTCATCACGGCATCCGCGTCGTCCCGCTCCAGCGTTCGACCGTGCGGACGGATGCTTTCGAGTTCATGGCGAGCAACGTCTCGATCGAAAAACCGAAGACAGCTGTGATCCGCGAGATGGCGCGGGAATTTCAGCGTGCGCGGAAAGAGAACGGCAAGATCCTCGTGGTCGGCGGACCGGCGATCGTCCACACCGGCGCGGTCGAACATTTCGAGAAGTTGATCGCGTGGGGCTACGTCAATTTGCTCTTCGCGGGCAACGCGCTCGCCGTCCACGACATCGAGAACGCGCTCTTCGGAACTTCGTTAGGTGTGGATCTCGAGAAAGGCTCGCTCGCCGAGTCTGGCCACGAGAATCACATGCGCGCGATCAATGCAATCCGCAGCGCCGGCGGCATCAAACCCGCGGTGAAGAATGGCCTGCTCAAAAGCGGCATCATGTATTCCTGCGTCAAAAACAACGTCGATTATGTCCTCGCCGGCTCGATCCGCGACGATGGACCGCTCCCGGATGTGATCACCGACGCGCTCGACGCGCAGCGCGCGATGCGGGCGAAACTCGACGGCGTCACGATCGCGGTGATGATGGGCACGATGCTCCACTCGATCGCGGTCGGGAACCTGTTGCCGGCCAGCGTGAAGACGATCTGCGTCGACATCAATCCTGGCGTGGTCACGAAGCTGGCCGATCGCGGGACCTTCCAAGCGATCGGGTTGGTCACCGATATCGAGCCCTTCCTGCGCGAGTTGACCGACTGCATCGAGGCAACTCGTTAAGCACTTTATGCGACAACTACTTCTTTGCGCGCCGGATTACTACGGCATCGAATACGAGATCAACCCCTGGATGAGCCGTGAGCGCGGTGCCGATACGCCGCTCGCGCAGGCGCAGTGGAAAGGGCTCCACGACAAATTGCGCGAGCTTGGCGCCGACATTCATCTCGTGCCCGGCGTGCCGCGGCTGCCCGACATGGTCTTCACCGCAAACGCGGGGCTCACGGTTGGGAAAAAATTCATCCCGAGCAACTTCCGACATCCCGAACGCGCGCCCGAAGCGCCGCTCTTTGCGAAGTGGATGGAAGAGCACGGCTACGAAATCATCTGGCTGCCGCCGGATCAGTTTTTCGAAGGGGAAGGGGACGCGCTTTTCGCCGGCGACGCACTTTTTTGCGGCTACAAATTCCGCACTGACGTCAGCGCGCATCGTAGCATCGGGGAAATCTTTAGCTGCCTGGTCATTTCGGTCGAGCTGGTCGACCCGCGCTTTTATCACATCGACACCTGCTTCTGTCCGCTGACCGACGGCGGCGCGGTTTGGTTCCCGGCGGCTTTTGATGAATACGGACAGCGCACAATTCGTGATCA
Source organism: Chthoniobacterales bacterium (assembly GCA_039936335.1). Lineage (GTDB taxonomy): Bacteria > Verrucomicrobiota > Verrucomicrobiia > Chthoniobacterales > UBA10450 > Palsa-1392. Next base: position 1,075 of record JBDTIQ010000111.1, on the reverse strand, counting down.
TGTCCCGAATTTGATCGATGTGGTCGAAGAAGAAGCCGCGCACTTTTCCTGCAACGCGGTCGTGCTAGAAAAGGACATCGTGATGCCCGAAGGCGCGCCTAACCTGATGAAGGCGTTGCGCGACCGCGGGTTTACCTGTCATCCACTGCCGATGACTGAATACCTGAAAGCGGGCGGCGCCTGCAAATGCCTCACGATGTTCATGCCGCAGCGCGAGAAGATATGACGGCGTCAGCGCCAATGGATGCACGCAGCCTCTCTTGGCTTCGGACCAACGGAGAGATTGTAAAGATTTACGGAGTGATGAGGACCCCGATCCGCCCGGTAGTCATAGCCTTTCTCGCGCTCTCTGCGGCAGCCTCAACTGGCGCCGGGCGCGGGCGAATCATCGTTCCGGTCGGCCCGGAGAGCCGTATGCAGTCTTTGCGAATCGTGGGAACCGAAACCGGCAGTCGTTTCGCGTCCGGAGAAATTGGAAGAGCCCGTCGTCGTGAGGGGACGCACGCGTATCAGCCCTGAGCGGAGGGTTAGGGAATGGAGCGCGAGAAGGAAATGCCATTACTTCTCGGAAGAGTCACGGACAAACCGAGCCGATCATTGTTCAACGAGGAACTGGTTTCGTTAGGCGAAGCGATTTCAAAACCGCACCTGCCTTCTAGTTCAGCGCGAAAACTTCCACCAGCGCGATGCCGGTAGTGCCGCCTTCACCGCGCACGATGGCGGTGTGCGCTCCCGGCGGGAGGGTGGCGACGATGGCGGACTCGAAGTCGTTTTTCGGCGCGACCGTGCTCGCGATGATTTCCGCCTCCTGATCGCTCCGCCAGTTGTCGTTGAACGCGGTCGACATGCCGTTTTGATCGAAAAGCTCCAGCGTCGGATCAGCCAATTCGCCGGCCAGCGCCAGGGAAGGGCCGATCGCGCGCACGATCACCTTCTTCGGGTTCGTCCCGGTAACAATAAAGCCACCGATCATAACATCGTCGGGGAACCGAATTTTTTGTCGAGGACGACGTTACGTCCCTTGGGTCCGAGGGTGACTTTCACCGCATCGGCCAGGATGTTGGCACCGCGCTCG
>JBDTIQ010000110.1:0-10535 GCA_039936335.1 Chthoniobacterales bacterium | reverse complement strand
CGTTAGGGCGGGTCCACTGGCGCAGCACTTCCCCGACCGGATCGGGAAGCGAGGCAACCTGCCGTATGCCCTCGGCCATTTTCGTGAGGCGCTCGTGGTTTAAAGTCAGCCGATCGACCATGGCGGGCGCGAGCGCAGTCTCTCGGGCGCGGGCCAGATCTTTTTCATTCGCCGCCAGGATGGGCTGGGCGGATGCAACCACTTCATCGGCCATTGCGCGCAACGCGGCGCTCTTTTCTTCGCTGCTGAGCTGCGCCAAAGCGCGCGCCGCCCGGCGAGCACGCTGACCGAAATCGAGAATCTGCTCGGGAAGAGTCATGACTGCCGGAGCTCGCTGCATTTGTCATCCCGAGCCGGCGAAGCGCGGAGAGGGATCTCTCCAATGAAAGCGCAGCGTCCTGGCCAGGATGAGTGCGGATTGCAGCGAGAGGTCGCTCGCCGCCCTGCGGCGATTCGGGATGACAGATCACAGGCCGGAGCCCGCCGCCGTGTCTTCGCTCTAGCGGCCCGGGACATTGCTAACTTTGGCGAGCCGCGCGGGTTTCTTCGTCAGAAAATACGTGCCGGCTTCCTCGCCCGCGATGACCGCGGCGATGCGATGCGGTTGCCGGCCGTTGATGATCGCGGTCGCGATCCCGGCGTCGACCGCGCGCTGCACGGCGTCGAGTTTGGAAATCATGCCGCCGACCGCGAAACGGCCTTTCTCGCTGTTGACGAGGTTTTTCACCCGGTCGATATCGCGCACCCGCCTAACGATGTTGCCGTCTGCATCGAGCAGTCCATCGACCTGCGTGAGGAGAATCAGTAAATCGGCGCCGGCCAGGACCGCGACGTCGACGGAGAGCCGGTCGTTGTCCCCAAACTTCAACTCCTCGACCGCGACGGAATCATTTTCGTTGATGATCGGCACCACGTTGCCGGCGGCGAGGAGACGCTCGAGCGTGTTCTGCGCGTTGGCGCGCCGCATCCGGCTGTCCAAGTCGCCATGAGTAAGGAGCAGTTGCGCGACGTTGAGTTTGTAACGCGCGAAGGCGGTCTCATAAGCGCGCATCAACTTCGATTGACCGATCGCCGCGCTCGCCTGCGCGGTCGCGAGTTCGTTAGGCCGTTCCGTCAGGCCAAGCGCGCTCATCCCCGCCGCCACCGCACCGCTGGTCACGGCGACGCACTGGTGGCCGGCTTGCACGAGTGCGGCGATCTCCGCGCTGAGTTTGGCGAATTGCTTCGGGTCGAGTCCGGGCGATTTCGCGCCGGTTAAAATGCCCGAGCCAAACTTGAGGACGATGCGTTTCTTGCGTGCAGCCATACCGCGGGACGGTCATTCGGCGCAGTCCGCCGCCTTCCGTGGCTAATCGACTTCCGGCGTTTGGAGAGAAGCCACAGCGATGCCGAGGGCGGCCTCCGCAAAGTAAATGCTGCGCGCGGTTTTGGGATGTTCCGCCAGTTCTTCCGTCGCCGCGCGCGCCAGCTCCGGCCCGAAATGCCAGAGAAGCGAATGCCAGCGCGGCTTCAGGATTCCCATCACGCCGTCGCCGATCAAAAAGAGCGCGCCGAGTTGGACGAGGCGCCGGACGATCAGGTTGTTTGTCATGGAATTCTATGGCGCGGACGGCCGGAAGTTTCAAATTTTCAGCGCGACGTCTTCTTTTCGCTGACCGCGACGATCTCGAGATCGTTCCGCCCCGTGCGCTGTAGGGTTAACGTCTTCCGAACAAGACCGGAGGCGCGTTCGCGGTCGCCGCGCAGCTCGTAGCGCAGCGGAAAGGTCACTTCGATGCGGCCATTTTGTTGCGGCGTAATGACCAGATCACCCGCGAGCGTGAATTGGCGCTCCGGCCAGCGCTGGTCGTAGCGGATGAGGTCGTCGCGAATCTTTGCGCGTGAAACGTTCCCTTCGCCGAAGTAATCCACGCGATCCGCGAAGAACTCGAGCTCCGCTCCGACTTTTGGGTCGAGACCGGCGAGCACAAACGCCGCGATGTAGTCGCGCAGACGTTCGCGGCTGAGAGAATTTTTCGTCGTCGGCGCGGGCGCCTGCGACCGCGCGGGCTCGGGGGTGGGCGGAGCAGGCGGAGGATTTTCTGGCGGCGGCGGCGGTGGAGCATGCGGATCGATCGTGGCGTTTTTCGTGGTCCTGCGTGGGATCGAGGTGGATGCAGCATGCGCTCGCGGTGGCGTGGGCGTGATGGGTGGCGGCGGAATCGCGCGGTTATTCAAGCGTTCCAGAAACTTTTCATCGCTCTGGCGAAGTTGCCGCCACGCTGCGGCATTCGGCGTGGCCGGCTTTTCGTTAGGCTGAACGCCGAGCACCTGCGCGGTCGCAGGATCGAGCCGGCCATTGATCGCGAGGCCATGGCGAATCTGATAGCGCGTGAGGGCCGCAGACGTTTCGCTGTCGAAGTTGCCGCTGAGTTTGCCGTCGTAGAATCCGGCCGCCTGCAAACGACTCTGCGCGGCGCGCACGTTGTCATCTGCAAAAATCGTCGTCATCACGACAAGATTTGTCGCGAGCAGAAGAAGAAAAAGCCACTTCGACGTCATCGGGTTCTCGCGAAAGGATTCGTCCGGCTGGACCCGCGAGGATGTCTGGAGTTTCCACCGCGAGCCAGACATAGTGTGAGCCACTTATGCGTATCGGACCTCTTCTGCGCGCGACGCGCGCCTATTCGTTGCCGGCCAGCGTGGTGCCGGTTTTGCTCGGGACGGTGCTGGCGGTGCGCGGCGTCGGCGGCGTGCCCCCGGCGCGATTCGACTGGGCGATTTTCGTGCTCGTGCTCCTCGGCGCCGTTCTCGTGCATGTCGGCGCGAATGTGTTGAACGATTACTTCGATTTCATGAAAGGCGTCGACACGCGGCCGGAGCACGGCAGCGGTGTCATCACCAGTGGCCAAATGACGGCGCGGCAGGCGCTGGTCTACGCGCTCGTCCTCCTCGCGGGCGCGGCGCTTTGCGGACTCGCGCTTCTGCGCACGCATCCGGTGCTCGTTTTCAGCCTTGTGATGGTCGGGCTCGGGTGCGCGGTGTTTTATTCCGCGTTCTTGAAATCGTTCGCACTCGGTGAGCCGCTGATCATTTTGTCGTTTGGGCTCGGCCTAACGATCGGCGCCTATGGCGTGCAGGTGAGCGAGCTAACGATGCGCGGGTGCTGGCTCGCGGCGCTTTATTCGGTGCCGATCTGCCTCCTGGTCGACGCAATTTTGCACGCGAACAATTTGCGCGACGCGCAGGATGATCGCGGTTCGAAGGTGCGGACGCTGGCGAATTTAATGCCCCGAAAAATCGGTGAGCGGTGGCAACTGGTATTGCTCTTTGGCCCGCTGGTTTTTGTGCTCGCGGGAATCGTCGTGGGGTGGCTGCCGGTCTGGAGCCTGGTGACGCTGCTCGCGACACCGCTATTGGTGAGGGCGGCGCGGACCGGTAGCGTTGAAGGAACGGCGCAGACACATCTGGTATTCGGTGTGCTTTACGTCGGCTCGCTTTTGCTCCTGCACTAACGAGCGCCACCGCAGTCGTTAGGCGGCATCCTGAGCCCGCGGAGCGCAGCGCAGGACCTCGCACGCGCGGTGCAGAATTCCGGGGAGCACAGGCCGCTGGCCTGTCGCGGTCGGCGGCTCGCCGAACGCTTCGAACGCAGGAACGATCTCGATTCGGGAGCAAGAGACCTGGCGCAGAAACGGCGTCGGGCAAGCGCCAGCCTGTGCGCGCGACGGTTCTGTCTCGTTCGGCCTTTTCCCCGCGGACGGTTGGAGGCGAGCCGCCTCCAACAACAGGCCAGCGGCCTGTGCTCCCCGGACCCGGATTCCCTGCGCGACGCGTGAGCACAATCGCGCCCGAGCGTGGCTTGGGGAGGTCCCTCGCTACGCTCGGGATGACAGCGCTTTCGAGGCTGGTGCCTCCTGCTTGTGATAGATCACGAGCCGGAAGCCCCATTCGATCAGCGTCGCGATCTCCTTGTCGGCGGCTTTCCGATCATTGAGGAAGCTGGCGATCTTTGCCTTTAACGGTTCTTGCGCTTCGATCTCATCGAGAAGCTCGAAGATTTCCATCGAGAGCAGCCAGTCGTTCGGGTGCTCGGCCTGCTGCGTTTCCCAGATTTCGCCGAGGCGTTCGTAGCCGGCGCGGCGTGTGCGGATGTCGCGCACTTGCTGATAGAGATTCTCGAGTTTTTTCCGCTGCGCGTCGGACGGATTTTTGATCGTGCGTTCTTTCGGGACGAGCGCGACCTGGTTGTAGGCGTCTTTGTCCGCGGCGCCGTTGAAGACGGAAACGATGCGCGCGCCGACCGCCATGTCGTAGGTGCCCCAGGCGGGATCGAAGAGGACGCGATCGCCGGATTTCGCCGTGCAATCCGTGAAGGTGACGACGAGCAACTTGCCAGCATGACGGAGGAGTTTTTCGACTTTGCCTTCGACTGTGACGCCGCTCTCGAATTCGAGTCTCGCGGCTTCGCCTTCGCGCAGTTCCGTTTCCCTCCAGTTGCCGATCGGGGAACCAAAACCTTCCTTGTGATAATCAATTCCGTGACCAGCGAGTTCTTTGCCGCCGACCGCCAGTGAGGTCGGTCCGGTTGTGCGCAGGTAAATCGGCTCGTCGTTAGGCCCGGTCAGGACTTCGGCGAACGTCCCGGAAACCTGCAGTCCGGAATCATATTCGCAGGTCGCGGTGTTGTGACTGTCGACCGCCTTGCAGATGCCTTCGAGACCACCGACGCGGAAAGCCATTCTGCTCGCGAACTGCTCGAGCACGTCGGCCAGTTGCTGGAAATCCTCCGTCACAAAAAGCTGGGGCTGCTTCGTCGTGATATCGAACGCGGTTTCCGCCGCGCCTAACGAATAGGGAATTTTTTTCACCTGCGGCTCGAGGCAGGAAACCGATTCGCCAATCGAAGAAAGGAGACCGGCGCCGTAGATCTTCGGCTTCTCCAGCGGACCGATGAGTCCGTATTCCACGGTCCACCAATGAAGCCGCGAAACGAGCGCCATCTCGCTCGGCTTGCCGAGGTTTCGCTGGCGCTCTTCGACAAGCCTCGTCGCCTCGGCAAGTTCGTTAGGCTCCGGATTCGGCAACTCCTTCAGGATCGAGAGATGCCGGATCGCTTGGTAGAGCTCGAAGTCCTTTTTCGACGACATCGCTTTCGCGCCAACTTCGCCGAAACGCTGCAGGTAATCCGCATATTCCTGATCCACGATGATCGGCGCGTGGCCGGCCGCCTCGTGCACGATGTCGGGCGCGGGCGTGTATTCGATGTGATTGATCTGGCGCATGTCGCAAGCAATCACGAGCACGCGATAGGCCTGGAATTCCATGAACGCCGCCGGCGGAATGAAGCCATCGACCGCGACGCAGCCCCAGCCGATCTTCGCGAGGATGTCGTTCATCTCCTCGATCCGCGGGATGCGATCGAACGAGATGCCGGTATCGAGCAAGCCTTGGAAGTAAAGTTTGTGGGCGTATTCCTTCAGGAAAAAAACGTTCTGCCGCATGATGAAACGCCAGACCGCGTGATCGACCGAAGTGTAATCGTCGTAGCGCTGATCGACCGCGAATTGCAACAGGTGTTTCGGCAGTGCGGCGACCGCCGCGTTTTTGGATTTGATCGGTAAAGACATGAGCGGACTCCAGTTTACATAGACGCGTCGCGGGAAGAGCGGCCGGGCGCGAAAGTAAGTTAAGTTCTGATCGGCGCCCCGGCAAGTTGTGCGCGTGACCACGGCCAAACTTGCGTGATGTGCTAACCTTTTGGCCCGTTCGATTTTTTCCGATGCAGATCACTACCTCATCCGGCTCTGGCGCTTCGCCTTTTCCGCCCGGTTTTCACTTTCATCCGTTCCGCTTTGTGCTCGGCGTGATCGGCGTCATCGGAATCATCGTGACGCTCTTCTCGCTGCTCTTTGGATTCGTCTCCATCCCAACGAACTCGGTCGGCGTGAAGCTGCGCTTCGGCGCCTACCACAGCACGGAAGGCCCCGGGCTGGCCTACGCGATTCCTTACGTCGACGAGATCACGATCGTGCCGACACAACGTCTGCTAAAGCTCGAATTCGGCTTCAGCACCCCGAACTCCACGAGTGGTTTCCAAGGCGATACCGATCCCGAAGACACCGAGACGATGATCACAGGTGACCTCAACACCGCGCTCGTGCCGTGGGTCGTACAATACCGGATCACCGATCCGAAGCAGTATCTTTTCGGGGCGCGCGAGCCGGAGCAGACCTTGCGCGATCTCTCGGAAAGCGTGATGCGCGAGGTAATCGGCGACCGCACGGTCGATGAAGTTTTAACGATCGGCCGCCACGATATCGAAACGGCCACGCTCGATCGTCTGGCGAATGCGTGCTCGGAGTACGGCCTCGGCTTGCAGATCCAACAGGTGCAACTTGCGACCGTGCGTCCGCCGCCGGCCGTGCAAGCAGCCTTCAACGAAGTGAATCAGGCGCAGCAGGAAAAGCAGACGGCGATCAACCAGGCGTGGGCGGTTTACAACGACGCTGTCCCGAACGCGCGCGGTAAGGCGAAGGAACGGCAGAAGCAGGCCGAGGCCTACGCTTTTACGCGCGTGAACGAGGCAAAAGGCGATGCGGAGAAGTTCACGCTGCTTCTCACGGAATATGCGAAGGCGCCGGAGATCACCCGGCGCCGGCTCTACTTCGAATCGATGGAGAAAATCCTGCCCGCGCTCGATCGCAAGATTGTGATCGACGAAAGCGTGAAGGGAATTTTGCAGACCCTGCCGTTGTTACCAGCGGCGCCGAGTGCGCCCGCAGCAAACGCGCCACAACCATAACGATGAGCACCACTCACACCCGCATAACTTATCATCCTGAGCCGCGCAGACGGAGAAGAACCTCCCAAGCGTCTGCGGTCAAACCATGCCTAACGGACGCTTGTGAGGTCCTTCGACTCCGCTGCGCTCCGCTCAGGATGACAAACTGTCCGGACTCACCTAACAATCCCGCAAAAGCCGTCGATGCCTAACGACCATCCCAACTCGATTTATCGGCCACAGTTCTCGACTCGTTTCATCGGGTTCATGCAGAGCCCCGTGCTCGCGATCATCGGTCTCATTTTTCTCCTCACTGCGCTCAAATGGGGTGCGCTCCTTTTCACCGTGTATCAGTACGAGTCCGCGATCGTGACGCGTTTCGGAAAGGCGATCCGGGTCGAGCAAACGCCGGGGTTAAAATTCAAGCTCCCGTTCATCGATTCGGTTCATCGCTTCGATAACCGCATCCTCGCCTGGGACGGCCCGCCAACCGAGACGCCGACGAAGGACAAGTTGTATCTGATCGTCGATTGTTTCGCGCGCTGGCGGATCAGCGATCCGCTTCTCTATTACAATCGCTTGAACGACGAACGCAGCGCGCTCTCGCGCCTCGACGACATCCTCGGCAGCGAAACGCGCACGGCCGTCGCGTCGCACGACCTCGTCGAGATCGTCCGGGTGACGAAGGGGAGGAAGCCATTGCGCGATAAGGAGCTGGAAAAAAGCGGCACTGTGCTGCCCAGCGAGCTGCCCAAAATCGAGCTCGGCCGCAGCGTGATCGAGGAACAGATCACCCAGCGCGCTCGGCAGAAGATCGAAGGCTTTGGCATCGAGTTGCTCGACGAGCGCTTCAAACGCAGCAAATACAACCCGGCGGTCGAGGAGAAAATCATCGAGCGCATGACGAGCGAGCGGCACCAGATCGCCTCGAAGTTCCGCTCGGAAGGCCGCGGCGAAGCAGCGAATATCAACGGCCAAAAAGAGAGCGACGTCGCTTCGATTCACTCAGCCGCGACCCGTGACGCGCTCAAGACCGAAGGCGAAGCTGACGCCGAGGCGGCGCGGATTTACACGGCGGCCTACGGATCGCCGGAGGCACAGGAGCTTTATTCGTTTAACCGACGGCTCGAAGTCGCCGCGGCTGCCTTTGCGCACGGCACCACTGCGGTCCTCTCGACCGACAGCGAGATTGGCAACCTGCTCAAAGGAATGGGACCGCCGCTCCGCCCGAGCGAGCCGCCGAAGCCCTCACGCTGATAATCGGTCATCCCGAGCGAAGCGGAGTCGAGGGGATCCCGTCGAGTTTACAGGAGGCGTGAGAGCGCGCGCTTCTCGGTGACTGAAGCGAAAGCGCGAAACACCGCAGCGATTTGAAATCCGCAGGCTTCTCACCGAGATTTCGCGTTACTTCCATGGCCTCCGATTCTATTAAAGTCGACCGCGTCACCACGGACTCGAAGGTATTCGCCTTCACGCGCTGGGATATCATCCCGACGCTCGCCGGGCTTTTTCACCTCGCGTTTTTCCTCGCGATGTTCTTCCTCTACCCGCACACGCCGCTCTGGATCATGCTCATCATGGGGTTCACTTATTCGCTGATGGTGAACGCGAACATCAACGGCGTGTCGCATAACTTTATCCACAATCCGTTCTTCCGTGCGCCGCTTCTGAACCGGCTTTTCGGGATCGTCGAGTCGGTCGCATGCTGTTTTTCGCAGACCTTTTACGATGTCGTGCACACGCAGCATCACAAAGGGAACAGCGACAAAAAAGGTGAAAACGGTGAGACGATCGATTGGCTTTCCATCTACCGGCACGGGGACGACGATGAGCCGGAAAACCCGTGGAGCTACGTGTTTCTGAGCTTCTTTCGTGACAACCCAGCAGCAATAAAACGCGAGTTGAGCAAGCGCGGCAAAGTGGAAGTGCGCTGGGGAAACATCGAGCTGGCGGCCGTTGTGATCACGCTGCTGACGATGTTTTGCTTCAACTGGCACTACATCGTTTTCTTCTTCCTGCCGTTCTTTTATCTCGGGCATTGCTTCAGTTATTTGAACGGTTACTTCCGGCACTACGGCGCGAACCCGGATAAGCCGATTGCCTGGGGCGTGAGCAGTTACGGCAAGATCTACAACTGGATTTTCTTCTACAACGGCTATCATGCCGAACATCATTTCCGCCCGAAAGTGCACTGGACAAAGATGGAACAGTTCCATCAGACGATCGCGGATCTCCAGCGCGCAGAAGGCGTGCGCGTGATCGAGCATGCGCACATGCTCGGCTTCCTCGATCCGAATCTCCCGCCGCGGAAAGCGGGCGGCGAGCCAGCGGCGGCCGCTTCCTAAACGCCGTCCGACACTCGGTCATTCCGGAGCGCAGCGCAGCGGAGTCAGGAATCCCGTGGAGTGAGCTCTCAGGTTCCGCCACGAGGTTCCTCGAATTCGCTCGGGACGACGGGACTGGAGGTTCCTCAAGTCTTCATTGCGATCTGCGAAGCGCAGCATCTACACGCGCACGAGCAAGTTGTGTCCCGTCATCTCTGCCGGCTTCGTTAGGCCGAGGAGGAACAGCAGCGTCGGCGCGATGTCGGCTAGGATTCCATTTTCCAACCGGAATTCTTTCGCGTCCTTTGCGACGTAAATCAGGTGCACCAGATTCGTCGTGTGCGCGGTGTTCGGCGAACCGTCAGCGTTGCGCATCTGCTCACAATTCCCGTGATCGGCCGTGAGCAGCAATTTCCCGCCTAACGACAGCGCCGCCGCCACCAGCCGTGCGACGCTGGCGTCGATCGTCTCGACCGCTTGCACGCCAGCTTCGACGACGCCGGTGTGGCCCACCATATCGGGATTCGCGTAGTTCAAAATGATGAGGTCGTATTCGGCGAGGCAGCTCAGGACCTCGTCGGTCACCCGCACGGCGCTCATCGTTGGCTGCAAATCGTAGGTCGCTACTTTGGGCGATGGAAGGATTTTGCGATCCTCGCCCGGCCACGCTTTTTCGACGCCGCCGTTAAAGAAATAGGTGACGTGCGGATATTTCTCGGTCTCGGCGATGCGAAGTTGCTTCTTCCCAGCGGCGCTCACGACTTCGCCAAGGATTTTCTCGAGTGACTGCGGGCCGAAAAGCACCGGGCAATCATAAGTCGCATCGTACTCGGTGAGCGTGACGTAATGGACTCGCGGCCAGATCTCCCGATCAAAACCGTCGAAATTTTCCAAGAGGAAAGCTTGCGAAAGCTGCCGGGCACGATCCGCGCGGAAATTGAAAAACAGAACGGTGTCGCCGTCGCGAATTCGCTGTTCGTTAGGCTCGGCGAAGATCAGCGCCGGCATGAATTCATCGGTCTTGCCCTTCTCGTAATGGCGGCTCACCGCAGCGGATGGCGTGTCCGCGCAAATCTCGCCGCGCCCGAGGACGATCGCGTCCCAGGCGAGCTTGGTTCGATCCCAGCGCCGGTCGCGGTCCATCGCAAAATAACGGCCCACGACGGTGATGATGCGGGCGCCGCTCGCGGCCAGTTCGCGCGCACAAGTTTTTAAATATCCCGCGTCTCCGGTGGGCGAAGCGTCTCGACCGTCAGTGATCGCATGCACCAAAATCTGCTCGACCCCGGCTGCTTTCGCCGCAGCCGCGAGCGCAATGAGATGCTGGTAATGGCTGTGCACTCCTCCGTCAGAAACCAGCCCGATGAAGTGCAGTCGGCCACTGCGCGCCTTCTGAAAAGTCGCCTGCAGGACTTCGTTCTTCTGCAGATCGCCGTCCGCGATCGCTT
>JBDTIQ010000109.1:0-12059 GCA_039936335.1 Chthoniobacterales bacterium | reverse complement strand
TCCCGAGGCGCTCGGCCAGCTCGCACTGAGTGAGATGACCATGGGAGAGGTGCGCGATCGTGCGCCATTTCGCCTGGCTCAAGCCGAGCGGGCGGAGGCGTTGATCGAGCCGCTGGCGCCAGAGACGGGAAGTCTGGTGAATCAGCTGGCCGATGGTTTCGGGATCGAATGACGGCATCGTTAGCGTGCTAACGAATTCGCTTTCGCTCTTTTGTCAATCGGAGCGGGCGAGAAGCGGCAGAGCGCTGGCTGGGTAGCGCACGCGTCTCGCGTGCTGGCGACGGCGTCTCACCGTCGCGGACTTTCGTGAAGGCGGAACGTCACAAAGCGGTATGGAGCGGTTGTAGAAAGTTCGTCGTGGCAAGGACGCCGCGACCAGCACGCGAGACGCGCGCGCTACCCCGGCGGCCGTTGCAGGAGCACGACTCTGTGTCCGCGATAATCCTTCAGCCGCAGGATCGGCTGCGCGCCACGCGCCTTCGCCGCTCGCTCGTTCACAGGCTGGACGAGAATGTAATGTGCAGCTGGCGACAGCTCGTCCACGCGATCGACATAAACGATCGGCCGTTGCAGATAAAAAAGATACGGCTGGTAATCCGGATCGACCGCGTAAAGCGACTCGTTAGGCGGAATTGCGGCGTCGAGCTGTGCGGCGAGCGGGCGGATTTTTGCGCGCTTCTCCAGGAACGGGATAAGCGCGAGCGAGTAAATCAACATCGCGACGACGACCGCGACCACCGTCCCGGTGATCGCTTTCCGCAACGGCTTCGGCCAGACCAGCGCGTGCTCGTGAATGAAAATCGCGAGCAGCCAAATAGCCGGCGCGAGCAGCGGCATGTTGTAACGCGGGAGCGCGCTCGGGAGCAGGCTCACGATCACAAACGGCACGGCTACGCCTAACGATAAGCCGCGGCAAAGTCTCCGATCGGCTTCATTCTCGAGCAACCCGAAGCGCGCAAACGGCAGCAACACCGCCCACGGCAGCAGGTAACCAATCCCACGCGGGATATTCAGGATCCAGTTCGCGAATTTGAAATCATCGCCGCCGAGCCGGCCGGAAAGTTGTTGCGACCAAACGCTCGTGACGTGCGCGGCGCGCGCCATTTCGAGACAGGGAATCGCCCATGCTGCAAAAATCCCGACGAACAAGAAAACCGCGACGAAGTGCGGCCAGCTCACAAGTTGCCTCAACTCCCGCTCCTGCCAGAGCACCGCGACCGCGACCGCGTAGAAGAAGAAAAGATGGAGCGGACCTTTCGCGAGCAGGCCGAGCCCGAGGAAAACCCCGGCGCCAATCCAGGCCAGCCAGCGCCGATCGTGCCGGCAGCTGAGCCAGCAGATAAACGCGAGCGCGCTCAGCGAAACGTAGAGCGCTTCGATCTCGATCATGCGTCCTTTCTCGATCAGGCCGAAATTCGTCAGCCACATGAGCGCGGCGGCGATCGCGCCATTCGGCCCCAGCGATCGGCGCGCGACGAGGACGAACGCAAGCGCGACCGCAAGCACGCAGAGCACCGAGGGCAACCGCGCCGTCCATTCGTTGCGCACGTCGAAGAGTTTAAAAGAACCAGCGACCAGCCAGTTCACGAGCGGCGGCTTGCGAAAGTAGGGCTCGCTCCCGATCTGCGGCACGAGGTAGTTGCCAGTTTGTAACATCGTCATGGCCGGTAGAATGCGCCGGCCTTCCTCGCTCTTGATCTCGAGCGAGCCGAGCCGCGGCAGGTAGATCGCCGCCCACACGATCATGACTATGAGGAGAGCCCGTGCGCGCGACATCGCCCGGATATTAACCGCAGAGAACGCAGAGGGCGCAGAGGTTTCTGGATTTCATTCTTTCTCTGCGTCCTCGGCGCCCTCTGCGGTTAAACGCCTTCACCCCGTGGCAACTTGACGGCGCGCCTCCGCAAAAGTAACTTCCGCGCCTAGTCCGTTGCTGGATTGGAGTGGGAGCCGGTGTCCCACTCTTTTTTGTCGGCGGATGTCCAACTTTTCTCATGAACGCTGAGTTTATCGCCATGCTGGATTACCTCGAACGGGAGCGCGGAATTAAACGCGAAATCCTGATCGAGGCGGTCTCGAACGCCCTCCTCTCGGCTTCGAAGAAGAGCGTCAGCGCCTCGCGCGATCTCCACATCGAAATCGATCCGAAGTCGGGCGAAATCCGCGCGCTCGCCAACTTGCTCGTGGTCGAAAAGGTGACGAATCCGGCCGACGAGATTTCCCTCGACAAAGCCCGCCGCATCAAAGCCGACGCGACTGTGGGCGAAGCGGTTGAGGTGGAAGTGACCCCGAAAAACTTCGGCCGCATCGCGGCGCAGACGGCGAAGCAGGCGATGATGCAGCGCATCCGCCAGGTCGAGAAGGAGATGATCTACGAGGAGTTCAAGGATCGCGCGGGGGAGATTGTGAGCGGCACAGTCCGGCGCTTTGATCGGTCGGACGTGATCCTCGATCTTGGAAAATTCGAAGCGATCATGCCGCAGCGCGAACGCGTTGTAGTGGAAGATTACAATGTCGGCGACCGGCTGCGCGCTTACGTCGTGGCGGTCGAGAACGGCATTCGCGGCCCCGAAATCATCATCTCGCGGAGCCATCCGAATTTCGTTAGGCGACTCTTCGAGCTCGAAGTGAGCGAGATCGCCGACGGCACGGTGGAAATCCGCGGCATCGCACGGGAAGCCGGCTATCGCACGAAGATCGCGGTCTTTAGCGACAACCCCAAAGTCGATCCCGTCGGCGCCTGCGTCGGGATGCGCGGGTCGCGGGTGAAGAACATCGTCCGCGAGCTGAACAACGAGAAGGTCGATATCATCCGTTGGAGCTCGGACCCGAAAGAATTTGTCCTCGAAGCGCTCAAGCCCGCGAAAGTAAAGAACCTCGTTTTCGACCTGGAGAAGAAGAGCGCCACGATCTCCGTCGATGAAGATCAGCTCTCGCTCGCGATTGGCAAAAAAGGCCAGAACGCGCGCCTCACGAGCCGGCTCACCGGTTGGGAAATCAACATCGAGAAAGAAGCGCCGAGCACGACCGCGGTCGAGCAGAAGGTTGCGCAAGCGGCGCAATCTCTCTCCAGCGCGCTCCCGATTACAGCAGACCAGGCGATGACGCTGGTGAAGACTGGGTTTACGAATTTGGAAGGTTTGCGAGATGCCGAGGTGCAGGACCTCGTCGATATCTTGAGCGTGGACGAAGAGAAAGCGCGCGAGATTTACGAGGCTGCCCAGCGCGACGTGACCACCACTTAAGATGGCCTTCCGCTAACCCGCTCACGGCCATGAGCAGAAACAATTTACATGCCCACAAAAACGACGACGACCAAGACCACGGCGCGCAAAGCGTCCGCCCGCAAGACGACCAAAACCGGTTCGTCTGCGGCGAAGTCGTCGCGTTCGGGCACGACCGCTTCTAAAACAGCGAAGTCGACCAAAAGCTCCGGCAGCTCCACCAAAGAAGTAGCGAAAGATGTGCCGACTGAAGAAATAGCCACCACAACTGCTCCCACTCCTGCGCCGGCTCTCGTTGCCGCGACTCCAGCGCTGAAGTCGAAAGAGAAAGCCGCCGTGCCCGCGACGCGTTCGGCATTTGCGCCGATCACGGGCCGCAAAACAGTCGCTCCCAAAACTGCGCCCGCGCCCGAACCGGCGCCAGCTCCCAAGGCCGTGAGCGAAGCCGTTTCTTTGATCGATCCGCAAACGCCGAAACCGAAGCGCGCGCCTTCCGACGCCACGTCTAGGCGCTCTGTGCTTCCGCCGATTTCAAAGATTCGCGATCCTCAACCCGCCGCGCCCGAGCCGGTGACCGCCGCTCCGACCGCGCCTAACGACGCGCCAGTTTCGTCCGAAGCCGACGAATCAATGGCGGGCGAAAACGAACTCGCGGAAGACGGCCGGCCGATCATTCACATCAAGCCGCCGATCGTGGTGAAAGATCTCGCGACGCAGCTCGGCGTGAAAAATTTCCAGCTCATCAAAGAGCTGATGGATGACTTCAACATTTTCGCGAACCCGAATCTGACGGTTGAACCCGAGGTCGCGACGAAGGTCTGCGACAAGCACGGCTTCGTTTTCGAAATGGAACGCCGCGAGAAGGGCGGCGGCGTGCATAAGGTGGTTGAGACCGTGGTCGCGCCGCCACCGCCGGTCATCGAGACCGAAGAAGAGCTCAAATTGCGCGGGCCGATCATCACTTTCATGGGCCACGTCGATCACGGCAAAACGTCGTTGATGGACGCGATCCGTAAGACGCGCGTCGCGGCGGGTGAAGCCGGCGGGATCACGCAGCACATCGGTGCTTACACGGTCGATTATAAAGGCACGCGCATCACTTTTCTCGATACACCCGGCCACGCTGCGTTTACCTCGATGCGCGCGCGCGGTGCAAATGTAACAGACATTGTTGTCCTTGTTGTCGCAGCCGACGACGGCCTCATGCCCCAGACGATCGAGGCGATTAATCACGCCAAAGCCGCGCCGCACGTCACGATCATGGTGGCCGTGAACAAGATGGATTTGCCCGGCGCGAACCTCGATCGCGTGAAGCAACAGCTCCAGGAACGCGAGCTGACTCCGGAAGATTGGGGCGGCGAGACGATCGTGGTTCCGGTCTCCGCGACGAAAGGCACGGGCATTCCTGATCTGCTCGAGAACATGGTCGCGCAGGCGGAAATCATGGAGCTGAAAGCTTCGCCAACGGCGACGCCGCGCGGCACCGTGATCGAAGCGCAAGTCGAACCGGGCCGCGGCCCGACCGCGACCGTCATCGTGCAAATGGGCACGCTCAAAGTGGGCGAGCCATTCATCTGCGGCAGCTACGGCGGCAAAGTGAAATCGCTCGTCGACGATCGCGGCAAACCGCTCAAATCCGCGGGTCCCTCGACGCCGGTGAAAGTTTTAGGCTTCTCAGGATTACCAAATGCTGGCGATGAATTTCTCGTCATGGAATCGGAGAAATCCGCCAAGACCTTGAGCGAAGAACGCCTCGCGCAAAAACGCTCCGACAAGCTCAGCACTCCGCAGCGCGCGACGCTCGAGAGCCTGCTCGAAGCGGCGAACGGCAAGAAAATCCTGCGTCTGGTTCTGAAGTGCGATGCGCAGGGTTCGCTCGAAGCGTTGGTCGCTTCCTTGAACCAAATCGAGAGCAAGAAAATCGATCTCGATATGATTCATTCCGGCGTGGGCCCGATTTCAGAGTCGGACATTTTGCTCGCGAGCGCGTCGAACGCCGTCGTCGTCGGTTTCAACATCAAGGTCGAGAGCAACGCTGTCGCCGCCGCGAAGCGCGAAGGCGTGCAGGTGAAACTGTACAGCATCATCTACGAACTGATCGACCAAATGAAGGACGCGATGGCCGAGATGCTCGATCCGGAACATCGCGAAACCGTCATCGGCCACGCCGAGGTGAAACAGGTTTTCAAACTGAGCCGCGGGATCGTCGCAGGTTGCCTCGTGACCGACGGCCGCATCAGCCGCACGGCGCGCGCGCGCGTTTTGCGTCGTCGCCAGCCGGTTTACGATGGTGGCCTTTCGACGCTCCGGCGATTCCAGGACGACGTAAAAGAAGTGCGCGTCGGCCTCGAGTGCGGCATCAAGCTCGGCGATTTCAATGAATATCAGGTCGGCGACATCATCGAGTGTTATCAGCTCGAGCAGGTGGCGCAGAAACTGTAGCCGGGGGCGTTGGCCCCGGCCGGCGCGAGCGCCGCCGGCTACAATTATTCCAATGAAACATCGACTCCTGCGCGTGAACGAACTCCTCAAACGAGAGCTGAGCGCGCTCCTCGTCCGCGAAATGTCGTTCCCCGATTTGCTCGTCACCGTGAACCAAGTCGACGTCACGCCCGACCTGAAGAACGCGCACGTTTTCATCAGCGTCCTCGGCTCAAAAGGCCGCAAGGAAGTGCTCCCGAAACTCGAGTCGAGTCGCAGTGCGCTGCAGGCTGGGCTTTCGAAACACGTCGTCCTGAAATACACGCCGCACCTTGTTTTCCATCTCGACGATTCAATCGAACGCGGCGATCGCGTGCTCGAGATTATGCAGACAATTCCGAAACCAGAACCTTCTCCCGCCACCGAAACTAACGAAGAATGAATGCCACCACCATCGCCGAACCAAAAACTAGCCTGACGAACGCGAGTTTCACGGAAATCGCCGCCGCCTTGCGCGAGCACGATTCGTTCGTCGTGCTCAGCCACGTCCGCCCCGATGGCGACGCGCTCGGCAGCCAGATCGCGATGGGTCTCGCGCTCCAAAAACTTGGCAAGAAAGTAAAAGTCTGGAACGAGGAAGGGCTGCTTGAGAAGTTCTCGTTCCTACCTGGTGGCGAGCTCGTGAGTCTCCCGCCTAACGAGCCCGAAGATTTCGATGTCGTCCTCGCGCTCGACACCGCGACCCGCCAGCGCCTTGGAGATAACGTCCTTGCCGCCGTTGGGAACGCGAAGCTTTGGATCAACATCGATCACCATCCGAGCAACCCGCGCTATGGTGACCTCGTCCACATCGATTCCGTTGCGCCGGCCACTGGCCAGATCTTGTTTGAGCTCCTGCAAAGCCAAGATCTGCCGCTCGACGAGGGGATCGCGGAAAACCTCTTCGCGGCCATTTCGACCGACACCGGTTCGTTTCAATATCCGAACACGACAGACCGCACATTCGAGATCGCAGCCGACATCCTCCGTTGCGGCATCGACGTCGGTCGCTTGAGCAAGCAACTTTACGAGAGCTATCCGCGCCGTCGGATCGAGCTGCTCCGCGTGCTCCTCGATCGCATGCGTTTCGATGCCGACGGAAAAGTCGCGAGCTTCAGCCTGCCGCTCGCGACCGCGCACGAGATCGGTGTGATTCCCGAGGATAACGAAGGATTGATCGATCACCTCCGCGCCATCCAGGGCGTGATCATCGCGATCTTTCTTGAGGAACTTGAGGACGGCAAGGTGCGCGTGAGCATGCGCTCGAAAGACGACCGCGCTGATGTCTGCGAGATCTGTAAGTCATTCAAAGGCGGCGGTCATAAACTCGCTGCCGGCGCACGCTTGACCGGCAGCCTCGACGATGCCGCAAGCCGCGTGATCGCCGCCGCAGTGGAGACGGTGAAGGGTCTCTCGTAGTGCCGTCATCCCGAGCGAAGTGCAGCGCATACGTGGGATCCCGTGGAGCTGCCGTGAAGCAGGTGACCGAACGAAGCGACGCTTTCCAGAAGCACGGCGGGATCCTTCGACTCCGCTGCGCTCCGCACAGGCTGACAACTTTCTTGCTCTAATCCTCCTGCCCTGATCCACCTGCCATGTCCTTAACCGCTACGCCTGACGGAGTTCTCTTGGTCGACAAAGCTGCCGGCATGACTTCGCATGACGTTGTTGCGCTCGTGAGGCGGCAACTTCAGATCAAGAAGGTCGGCCATTGCGGCACGCTCGATCCGATCGCGACTGGGCTCCTCATTCTCACCCTCGGCCGCGGCACAAAAATCCAGGATCTTCTCATGAGTGAGGACAAGGAATACGTCGGCACATTGTCGTTAGGCGCGACGACCGACACGCAGGATCGCGCCGGAAAAATCCTCGAGGAAAAGTCGGTGCCGGAGCTGACCGAGGAAAATGTCACGGCGGCATTCGAGAAGTTCCGCGGCGACTTTTACCAGATGCCTCCGATGGTTTCCGCGATCAAACAAGGCGGCGTCCCGCTCTACAAACTCGCGCGCCAGGGCAAAACCGTGGAGCGCCAACCGCGTCTCGTGCACGTCTATCGCTACCGGATCGACCGGATTGGCGCACCGGAAATCGATTTCACGGTCATGTGCAGCAAAGGCTTTTATGTGCGCACCTACGCGCACGACATCGGCGCGGAGCTCGGTTGCGGCGCGCACTTGCAAGAGCTGCGGCGGACACGCTCGGGTCGCTTCGATCTCGCGCGCGCCGTTACGGTCGAGGAAATCAAAACCGCGCCACCAGTTGATATTCTGGAGAAGATCCTGACGCTTCCGGAAGTGTCCCGGATGCGTGGCGCCTGATATAACAGAAGATAACAAAGTTAACGAAGGGGCCAGTCAAAGACGCCGCGTCCTTCCATCAATCCTTTGTTTCCTTCGTTATCTTCTGTTAAAAACTCCTTGCGCCGACATGATGCGAATTCTGCGATCGATCCCGGAACTGGCGCAGATACCCGGTCCGGTCTTTCTCGCGATCGGGGTTTTCGACGGGGTGCATCTCGGGCATCAGGCGGTCATCTCGACCGCCGTGCGCGATGCGAAGGAAGCCGGCGGAACGGCGGTCGTCGTGACCTTCGATCCACACCCCGCGAAAATCCTGCGGCCGGAGGAGAGCAAACGCCTGCTCACTGCGACCGAGCACAAGATCGCGCTCATTCGTGAGCTCGGCGTTTCGCATTTGCTCGTCTTGAAATTCGATCGCGAGTTTGCCGCGACGGCGCCGGAGGAGTTCGTTAGGCAACTTGCGGCGGCGGCGCAGCCGTTGCGCGAAATTTGTGTAGGGCAGGAATGGTCGTTCGGCAAGAACCGCGCGGGCAACCTCGCGCTATTGCAGAAGCTCGGCGTCGAGCTCGATTTCCGCGTGGTCGGCGTGGAGCCGGTCACTTGCGAGGGCAGGATCATCAGTAGCACGGCGATTCGCCGCGCGGTCGAAGCCGGTGATTTCGCGACCGCGAAGAAAATGCTGGGCCGCGAATACACCGTTCTCGGCACGGTGGAATCCGGAAAACGGCTCGGCCGCAGCCTCGGTTTCCCGACGGCTAACCTGAGCGCGCACAGTGAGCAATTTCCGCCGAACGGCGTTTACGCGGCAGAAGCGCAACTCGAGGGGAAAAGCCTCCGCGGCGTGATCAATCTCGGCGTGCGCCCGACGGTCGAAGGCGGCTCGCCGGCCCGCGTCCTCGAGCTGCATCTCTTCGAATTCGATCGCGATATTTACGGCAGCGACATCGAGGTGCGCTTCCTGAAATTCCTGCGGCCGGAACAGAAGTTTGAAAATCTCGCAGCGCTCCGGGCACAGATCGCGCGCGATGTCGAAGAAGCAAAAAACGCGACGCCGTAGCGTAATGACGGAAACGCGGAGAGGATCTGGCTTCGGAAATCAAGGAGCGGCGGTTTGAAACCGCCGGGGCGATTATAAATCGCCCTTCCTTGGACACCAAAAGACGGCTTAGCCTAACGACTGCTCGCGCGCCTGGAAATAAGCGACGCCGGCCGCTGCCAGCGTCCCAAAGACGCCGCAGGTGAGCACGACGAAAGCAATCATCCAAAGCGGCATCGCGATCAGCGTGTTGACGGCCGAGACGAGGAAGTGGCCGCCATCCGAGACGAAGTAGGTGACGACGCACGCGAGCACCGTGATGGCGAGCATGAGAACCCCGCGGAAAGAATTCCGAGTCGCGCGTTGGGCGGGCAACTTTTGCACGACCTGCGCCGTGAAGCCGGCGTCGTCGATGTAGGGCGCCTCATCGCGCAAGCGCGCATCCAGCCAATCTTCCTGGAGTTGATCGTTCATCGTGAAGCAGGGCCCCAGCCCGCAAGTATCTTCTTCAATTTCTCGCGTCCGCGCAAGACGTTGGTTTTTACGGTGCCGAGCGGGATCTCGAGCACGCGGGCGGCTTCATCGTGCGACATGCCATTTTGGCAACAAAGCAAAATAGCAGAGCGCTCGTGGAGCGGAAGAAGTTGAAGGGCTTGCATGAGATCGTGTTTCAAAGCCGGATCGACCGTCTGCGGATCGGGCTGAGATTCGAGTTGCGTCTCATCGATCCCGACCAGCTCTTTTCGTTTCCGGGCGTCTTCGCGGAAGCAGTTATAGGCAATCCGATAAAGCCAGGTGGAAAACTTCGCCTCGCCACGAAAACTCCGCAGGTGTTTGTAGGCGCGCAGGAAAGTCTCCTGCGCGAGATCGTCGGCCAGCGCGAGATCGCTCCGCGTGAGCTGGCGCAGCAATCCGCGGATGGCGGACTGGTGATTCCGCACCAGCTCAGCGAAGGCGTGGTGATCATCATCGACGAGGACACGTGCGACGAGGTCGGCATCGGTAAGTGGCACGGACTCACGTTACACCGTCGGGGAAGAGGGTGGCGGCGGCGGCGGTGGCGGCTGCGACGTCGGGATAGGTTGTGTTTGAACGGGCTCATGGCGCAAGTCGAGCCGCCAGAAGATAAGATAGCCGATGCCGATCATGAATGGGATGATGCCGAGGCTCCAGGCGCCGCCGTCCCAGCCGCTGGTGGCCCCGAAGAAGATCATCACGCCGAGGCCGACGAGCGCCCATTTTACGCCGCGCCGCAGGTCGGAGCGTTGCCTGACAACGGGAGGCGGATTGAGCAGCGCCTCGGGGACGGGCTGGCCTTTCTCGACCATCATCCGCACGGTTTTGTGCATCGAGCGATTCTTCGAAAAACTGAAGTAGAGGATGACGGCAACGATCAGCACCGGCATGCCGAAGATCGCCATAAAAACGATGAGGACGATCGGGACCGCGAGCCAGGTGGAGTCTTCGCCACTGTCGGAATGATGCCGATCGCTCGTGAAGTTGAAGTGCCGTTTGATCTTATTCTCGATCATGTTGTCGATCTCGTCGTCCGCACTTGGGGTGGAGGAAGAGGAAACGGTCACGGTGACCGAATTCGCCGGTGTGGCGATGACGGCTGGAGTCGCGGTCGCGAAAGGCGTTGCGGTGACCGCAAGAACAGCCGGCGCGGCCGGAGTGAAAGCGGGCGTGACGGCAGGCGTCGCGATGACCGGTGCAGTCGGAGGGGGTGGCGGCACGGTCGAAGTGGGAGTTTGCGCGACCGCGCTCAGGCTCACGAATGCGGCGCAGAAGAAAGTAAGGATGCTGGTTTTCATAATGATTCTCTGGAGATGGGATGCGGCGACCGCGGACTTTGGATTCAACTTTTTACCGATAAAGTCGCACCATGGCAAAAATCCTCGAACGAATCCGCTCCGTCTCTTTTCGGCCAAACGTGAATCTCACGTGACGAGTGGATTGATCCACTTCAAGCCCCGGAAGCGGGCGAAATCGGCGTCGGCCGAAGCGAGCGTGCAGTTATGTTCGACGGCCAGGGCGGCGAGATGTGCGTCGGGCACAAGATTCGCGGTGCAACGCCTGTGCGCAGCATTTTTTGGAAGAGGAGCCAGTGTTGCTCGGTCGGCATGACCACTCCGGCGCATGGGTGATCGAGCCAGCTTTGCACGCGAGCGAGCGCCTCGTGCAACGTCAACGGGCGTTTGTGCAGCCGCGCGTTCGTGCCAATACGGATGAAGGCCGTGAGGATCGGCCAGCAGAATCCGACCGGTTTTGCTCCGCGTAGTTGTTCATCCTCCCAAACTCGCGCTTTCTCGTGATGTGGCGAGAGACTATCCTCCGCATAGAGGAGAAGGTTGGTATCGAGCAGGATCACGCGTGATCCTCGCCCTCCACCCGGGCGAGGAGCTCGCTGATGTTGTCGTAGGTGAATCCCTCCCGCAGTCCGAGCGGTCGTGGCTTGGTCCGGTAGGGTTTGGACGCGGAGGGACCGAGCATATCCTTCAATCCGACGCGGAGCGCATTGTTGATAACCTCCTTGAAGGACTTCCGCAGTTGGCGGCGGCGCGGCGCGCTTCGGCGGCCAGGTCGAGCGTCAGGGTGGTTCTCATTCAGGCATCATGATGCTTCAACTCGAGAAATCAATCGTGCCGGCAAGAGGCTCTCGCGTGGCGCTCCGAGCGAAGGATGGAGCGGGTGACGAGACTCGAACTCGCGACGTCCTCCTTGGCAAGGAGGTGCTCTACCACTGAGCTACACCCGCAGCCGCCAGATTTGGCGGACCGCAATAATCTCCATCGGCCCGAGAGGCGCAAGAGATTTTCCTCTCCGACTCGTGCTCATTCTCGTGCTCGATTCTTTGATAGATCGATTACGAATATGAGTATGAGTCGGAGTCTTGGGCATTGACCCGACGTGCTACACTCACATCCATGCCTGATCTCCACACACCATTCGGCGGCCTCACACTCGTGCAGCTGTTCATCTCCGCTCTCTTCGCTATCTGCTTTCTCCAGTCGGGCATCGATAAAATCGTCGACCGCA
>JBDTIQ010000108.1:0-9181 GCA_039936335.1 Chthoniobacterales bacterium | reverse complement strand
GACATGTCGATCTGGATGAGCGCGTCGCTGTCGCCGAACATGAACTCGGCGAGGGTGCGCGCGAGGAAGGTCTTGCCGACCCCGGTCGGGCCGAGGAACACGAATGAGCCGATCGGCCGGCGCGGATCCTTCAGATCGGCGCGTGAACGCCGCAGCGCTTTGCTGATCGCGCCGACCGCTTCGTCTTGGCCGATGACGCGCTGCCGGATGTCGGCTTCCATCGCGAGGAGTTTCGCGGTCTCTTTCTGCTCCATTTTCTGGAGCGGCACGCCAGTCACCTTCGAGATGATGTACATCATGTCTTCGGCGGTCACGAGCACTTCCTTTTCCTCACGCTGTTCGCGCCATTCCGCGAGAATCTGCTCGAGCTTCTCCTTCGCCTGCTTCTCGTGGTCACGGAGCGCGGCGGCTTTTTCGAAATCCTGCGCCTTGATCGCGGCTTCCTTGTCCACGCGGATTTGCTCGATCTCTTTTTCGATCTCCTTCACGTCGGGCGGACGCGTCATGGCGTTGATCCGGGCGCGGGCGCCGGCCTCATCCATCACGTCGATTGCCTTGTCGGGCAGGAAGCGGCCGGTGATGTAACGCTCGGAAAGTTTCACGGCTTGCTCGAGCGCTTCGTCGGTCAGCTTCGCCTTGTGATGCGCTTCGTATTTCGGGCGCAGTCCTTTCAAAATCAGGATCGCTTCTTCCACGTTAGGCGCTTCGACCTTCACGGTCTGGAAACGGCGCTCCAGCGCGGCGTCTTTCTCGATATACTTGCGATATTCGTTCAGCGTGGTCGCGCCGACGCACTGCAACTCACCGCGACTGAGCGCGGGCTTGATGATGTTACTCGCGTCCATTGCGCCTTCGGCGGAACCGGCGCCGACAATCGTGTGCAGTTCGTCGATGAAAAGGATGACGTTTTTCGAGCGACGAATCTCGTCCATCACCGCTTTGATTCGCTCTTCGAATTGGCCGCGATACTTCGTGCCGGCCACCATTAAGGCGAGGTCGAGAGTCACGACACGCTTGTCACGCAACAGTTCCGGCACGTTGCCGCTCGCGATTTCCTGCGCGAGGCCTTCGACGATCGCAGTCTTGCCGACGCCGGCTTCGCCTAACAATACCGGGTTGTTCTTCGTCCGACGGCACATCACCTGGATGACGCGCTCGATTTCGTTATGCCGGCCGATGACCGGATCGAGCTCGCCCTTCTTCGCGAGTTCGGTGAGATCGCGGCCGAAGGCACGGAGCGCCGGCGTCTTCACGTCTTTCTTCGAACCTTCGGCGCCCGTCGCACCGGGTTCCTGCTCGCCTTCGGGCGGGGTGAAATTCGGATCGAGTTCCTTCAGGATTTCGTTGCGGGTGCGCTCGATATCGACTTCGAGACTCTTCAAAACCCGCGCGGCGACGCCTTCCCCTTCACGCAAAAGTCCGAGCAAAATATGCTCCGTGCCGACGTAGGAATGATTCAGAGCGCGCGCTTCTTTCCCCGCTAGTGCGAGCACTTTCTTCACGCGCGGGGTGTACGGAATGTTGCCGACCATTTTCGTCTCCGGACCGGAGCCGACTTGTTTCTCGACTTCCATCCGGACGGTCTCGAGATCGAGCCCCATTTTCTGGAGCACGTTCACGGCGACGCCCTGGCCGAGCTTGATCAGCCCGAGCAGGAGATGCTCGGTGCCGACGTAGTTATGATTGAAGCGGTCTGCTTCTTTGCGCGCCAGCGCGAGGACCTGCTGAGCGCGAGGTGTAAAATTATTCATTATTTTGAGGTGCGGAAGGCGGGGCGGAATTCGGCTCCCGCGCCACTTTATCCATATCAGGTTTAGGGAAGTTTTTCAAACGATCGCGGATGATTTCGGCGCGCAAAAAGTCGCGCTCTTCCGCGTTGAGTTTCTGTTGTGAAGTCTTTTGCAGGTGCGCCGGTTGCGTCTCGATGAACAGCTCATCCACCGGCAGACGATGCTCTTCCGCGAAAGCGCCGAGATCGACCGCGAGTTTCATGATGGAGAGTAAATTCAGCGCCTCTTTCGAGGTCATCGCATGCGCATAGGTGAGCACGCCGTATGCCCGGCCGACCTGATCGGAGAGCGTATCGGATTTTTTCTGAATCAGAACCTGCCGGGCGTCGTGTTCCTTCTCGATGATCGTCTCGATCACCTTCGTGAGGCGCGCGATGATTTCGTCTTCTTTTTCGCCGAGGGTGGTTTGATTGGAAATCTGGAAAAGATTCCCCATCGCCTCCGTCCCTTCGCCATAAAGTCCGCGGACCGCGAGACCGATTTTGTTCACCGCCTGGATGACCTGATTGATGAGATCGCTCAAGACTAAACCCGGCAAATGAAGCATCGCGGAAGCGCGCATCCCCGTGCCGACATTGGTCGGGCAAGCGGTGAGATAACCGAGCCGCTGATCGTAGGCGAGATCGAGTTTGCCTTCGAGCGTGCTGTCGACTTTATCGACAAGCTTGAACGCGTTCTTGAGCTGCAACCCGGAGCGGATCGACTGCATGCGCAGGTGATCCTCTTCGTTGATCATGATGCTGAGGGTCTGCTTGCGATTCATCACGACGGCGCTGCCGATCCCTTTCGCGGCGTGTTCACGGCTGATGAGGTGGCGTTCGACCAGTACCTGTTTCTCGAGCGCGGATAAATCCTGGAGCATTTCGGAAAACGAATCCTGCATCTCCGGCAGCTCTTCGACGGCCGGTTTGATGAGCTCCAGGATCTGGCTGCGCTCGGCCTTTTTCGCCCAGCCGGGAAAGGCGCGATGGCGCAGGTTTCTCGCCAGCCGCACCCGGCTGCTCACGACGATCTGATGGTGGGGGCCTTCGCTGCGCAGCCATTCACCGCCGGTCGCCATTACTTGGGAAAATTTCATTCGGTTAAGTCGTCAGTTCGTGTTCGAGCTGTTTGATCTGGTCGCGCAAGGTCGCGGCGTCCTCGTAATTTTCCTGCGCCACGGCCTTTTCGAGATTGTCTGTGAGAGCACGCACCTTGTCGGTTAATTCCATTTGGCGAAACGCGCGCTGCGGCAACTTGCCGACATGCTCGGTGCCTTTGTGCATCGCCTTCAGGAGCGTCCCGAGACCCTCTGAGAAAGTAATGTAGCACGCACTACAACCGAGCCGGCCTGTCTTCTTGAAATCAGCCTGGGTGAATCCGCAGACCGGACACTTCTGGGTCGGCGCGCCCTTCTCGATCTCCTCGGCCGCACCGATGCCTAACAATAGATCGGCGAGCGCAAAACCTGTCGGATCCTGCACGCCTTTCTCCTTCGAGCAGGCGTCGCAGAGATTCACCTTCTGCATCTTGCCGTCCACGATCTGCGTCAGGAACACCGACGCGTCATTACACTTACAAACATCGCAAAGCATGGCTCTTCAATTAGACCACAACTCGAGGAAAAAATTCAACCCCCGCAGCGAAATCGGCCGCGCGGCTACTTGTTAGGCGCGAGCTTGCGGTCACTCCGAAAAAATCGGTGTCCCGCTTTCGCGTGTCAACTCACGGAAGCGTGCGATCGCGCGCGTCGTGATCGCGCCGGGCTCGCCGGTTCCGATTGTGCGTCCATCGACTCTGACCACCGGGATGACCTCCGCCGCCGTGCCGGTGAGGAAGGCTTCATCCGCGATGTAGAGGTCGTGCCGCGTCAGATCGGGCTCGGTGATTTTGATCCCCAGTTCCTTTGCGATGTCGAAGACGACTGAGCGCGTGATCCCGCGCAGCGCGCCCGCCGTGATCGGCGGCGTCATGATTTGCCCGCGCTTCACGATAAAGACGTTGTCGGCGGTGCATTCGGCGACGTTCCCAGCGTCGTTCAACATGAGTGCTTCGTCGGCGTTCGCGAGATTCGCCTCGATCCGCGCCAGAACATTGTTGAGATAGTTCAGCGACTTGATCGCCGGGTTCAAAGTCGCCGGCCCCATTCGTCGCGTCGCGACGGTCACTACCGTGAGCCCGCGCCGATACACTTCCTCCGGATACAACGCGATCGTCGAGGCGATAATGATGACGCTCGGGCGCTTACACTGGATCGGATTTAACCCGAGATTGCCGACGCCGCGCGTCACGATCAGACGCACGTAACCGTCGCGCAGGTCGTTCTGCCGAATCGTCTCGAGCAGTGCCTCATCGAGCTCGCGGCGCGACATCGGGATATCGATGCAAATCGAGTGCGCCGATTCCCAGAGCCGCTCCATGTGCTCCTCCATCCGGAAGACGCGGCCATTGTAAAAACGAATTCCTTCGAACACGCCGTCGCCGTAAAGCAGACCGTGATCGAAGACAGAAACCTTCGCGTCCGCCTCGTCGAACATTTCCCCGTCGATATAAATTTTGAGCGCCCTCCGCCTGCGCGCGGCGGATTTTGCTTCGGCCTTCGCCGGTTTGTCGAACACAGCAGTTCCTTCAGCGTCTTTGGTGAGCATGAAAAAAACTTCCGGCCAGTCGGTAGGCAATTCAAGCGCGGAAAGAATAAGTCTGCCTGAGGTTCAGCAACAATCAGGGTTCAATCAGCTGCAGAGTCGAGAAGTAGTCGCGGAGAAAGCCTCGATCTCGCGCGAGCAAGCGATCGGCATGACAGACGGCGTGCGCGCCGATCAGTAAGTCGACCACGATGCGACCGGCGCGGCCGCCGCGTTTCAAATAGCGGCGGAAGATTTCACCCGCCAGCTTTGCGCTTTCATCCGAGCCCGAGACGAAACGGATTTGCCAATCCCCCATGAATTCCGTGATTTCTTTCGTGCTGGCAAAAGCCGGGCTGATTTCCGCGACGACGCTTTCGCACACAACCAGACCGCCCTCGCCGATCGCCTTCCGCAACGCCTCCTCCGAACGATCTGCGTATTTTGCCGATCCGGTCACAACGTCAAGCAACGCGGAGCTGTCGAGTGCAGTCAGCATCCACGCGTCCGCTGGAGATACGCGTCGACATCTCCCCGCCCGGGAAGTCGCCCGCGGCCGCGCCATTTCTTAAAGACGTCGCCTTCAATTTTCTTTTGGCCGACCAGTTTCCCGTTGACCGCTGCGAACTCGAGCACCGCTCCCGGCCCCAGGCCGAGCTTCTCTCGAATCCCTTTGGGAATCGTGACCTGACCTTTTTCCGAAAGAATGGCTGTCATACCGGAATTGTAGGAATTCCTACCATTGAGTGAAGCCGTGCGATCCATCGACAAAACGGAGCGGGCGATCAGGCGAAACCGAGACGTTGCAGGACGGCGATGAAGCGCGCGTCGGTCCGCCAGGGATCCCATTTCGGATCGGTATGACTGGGACTGGACGGGCGCGGAGCGCGAAGGGCGGCGCGCGATCGAGCTGAACCACAACTCTGCTTTCGCGCATCTCGCCTACGGTCATTTGCTATCCATCCTGGGGCGGCACGAGGAAGCGATCGCGGAAGGTGAGCGTGCGCGCGAACTCGAGCCTGTCTCGCTCATCATTAACGCGCTCAACGGATCCTTGCGCTACTACGCAGGTCGCTTCGAAGAAGCCGCTGCGTGTCTCCAGACCGCACTCGACCTCGAGCCGGAGTTCTGGGTCGCGCGACTTTTTCTAGGCAAAATTCAATCGGAACAGAAACACTACGGCGAGGCTATCGCGGAACTCGAGCGCGTCCGGAAATCTTCTCGCGAAAACTCGGAGACACATCGGTGAACTTTTCATCGAAGCTGCCCGTCCAGAGCGATGCGCCATCCGCGACGTTAATGAGTCGCGCGGTCACGCGGATGCGATCGGTCGAGCGTCGAATCGTGCCGTCGAGCACCGATTGCACCGCGAGCGCTTTACCGCAGCGACAAAACGGTAACCGTGTCCGGGCACCCTCACGATGTAACGATGCGTGCCGGGCGTTTCGCCGAAGATCCGGCGGAGCGCCGAGATGTTCTGGGTCAGCTTGTTCTCCTCTACAATCGAATCCGGCCAGATCGAAGCCATCAGAGCTTCCTTGGTCAGAACCCCTTCGTGGTTTTGCAGCAGACACAGGAGCGTCTCGAAGACCTTCGGACTGAGCGGCACCACCGTGCCCATCGCGTCGCCGGAGCAGACGTCGCTCCCCGTCGACTCGGAAATCGCCGAATTCGTAGGCGGAAGATCGGGAGGTCGTCATGGCCGTCTTCAGGAAGATTCAGAAAAATCAGGCGTGTCCTAAATATTTTTCATCGGCGCCTGGAACAACGTCGTCGCATCACTTCGGAAAAACTTCCGGAGACAACCAACCAACTAAAAGGAAACAAACTGATGAATCGAAAAATGAAATGTCCTGTCATCGTCGCTGGCCTTCTCGGGCTCGTGGCATTGTTCGCCGGATCGCTCTCCGTTCCTACCGCCGAAGCACAAAGCCCCCGCGCAAGAATCGCGGGCGTTTGGGATTCGGCAGTCACGATCACAAACTGCAATGGCTTTTCAGTCCGGACGGATCGCTCCAGCAGAACAACAACATGTCGCCCACGCTCGGTAAAATGGGGCTGGGCCGCTGGCATTATGTCGGCCAGCAGCATTACACGGCGACGTTTGAGTTCTTCCGCTTCGATGCCACCAGGACGTATCTCGGAACGCAATCTGTGGCGCGCGACATTCAGCTCGATCCGGCTGGGGACAGCTTCACGAGCACGATCGCGTTTACCAGCTACGATCCGAATGGCGTCGTCGTCGCCAGCGGATGCGGCACGGAAGGGTCTGTGCGCGTGATCGACTAACCGAGATGCTCGAGCGCCCGGCGGGATCGGTTTCCTGCCGGGGCGCCTAACGAGCCTGTTCTCCGGGACGGACTGGAAGCATGAGCTCCGTGAATCCGGAGGGTGGCTCCAACACGGAAGATGACCACGACGTCCTCTCCCCGGCGTCGCGGGAGCTCCGCCCTCCAGGTTTGCACCTTTTGACGCTCGCTAATGGGAGCTGACCGGCTCGCCTGCGGACGAAGCGAGCAACCCATCGACAATCCGCAGCGTGCGATCGCCGCGCTCCGCGAGGTTGTTGTCGTGCGTCACGACCACGAGCGTTTTGTTCCGCTCCTTCGCGAGACCGAGGAGCAATTCCATGATCACGTCGCCGGTTTTGGAATCGAGATTCCCCGTCGGTTCGTCGGCAAAAATAATGTCGGGATCGTTCGTTAGGGCGCGCGCGATCGCCACTCGCTGCTGCTCGCCGCCGGAAAGCTCCGGCGGAAGATGATTCATCCGATCGCTTAGGCCCACCGCTTCGAGACTCTTCTCGCAAGCTTCCCGCGTGATGCGGCGGCCGATCATTCCCGGCAGCATGACGTTTTCCAGCGCGGTCAGCTCCGGGAGCAGGAAATAGCCTTGGAAAACAAAACCCATCTTCTGGTTGCGCAGCTTGGCGAGCGCCGATTCGCCGCTGCGATAAAGTTGTTGTCCTTCGAACTCCACTTCGCCTGATTCCGGACGCTCCAGCCCGGCCAGCGTGTAGAGCAAAGTCGTTTTCCCGGCTCCGGAGGCGCCGCAGAGAAAAATTGCTTCGCCGTGGCGCACCTCTATCGAGACGCCACGCAGCACTTCGATTCGGCGTCGGCCGATCTGGAAAGAGCGGCGCAAATCGCGCGCGACAAGTTGTGGCTCGGACATCGGGCCGCAGCATTCGCCAACTCCCGCGACGCTGCAAGAAAACCGCGCCATTGCTTTACGGTGTGGAGCTGGCCGTGTCGGCCGCCAAGCCTGCGCTCTCTTTATCCTCGACCAACGAGAACGCTAAGGGCGGCCGCGCAGTCCCGCCTGCGGGCGACACGCCCGCCTCTCCAACTGCTTATCGTTAGGTTAACCCCAGCTCGGCCAGCGTCGGTTCGTCCACCGCTTCAGTGATGATGAGACCGTGATCGCGCTGGTAAGCCGCGAGCGCCTCCCGTGTCTGCGGCCCGATCAGGCCATCGATCGGGCCGTTGTAATAACCTTCATCGCGCAAGGCGATCTGCACATTTTCCAGGACATCGCCGGGCGCGAGATTGTTGTAGCCGTAGATCGGCTCGTCGTAGATGTAGTTATTGTAGTAGGGATCGTAGCCGTAGGCCGGAAACCAGTAGCCAGCGTCCCAGTAGTAATAACCGCCGCCGAAGAGCAGGAAGGTGGTGTTGTAGTGGCTCCTCCACCAACCCCGATCGTGACGAGTGTGTACCCAGCGATGCCGCGCGTTGTTGTAGCTGTTCCGATCGACCGGTCGATTGCTGCGCGGATGACGATTCGAGCGGGCCCTTTGCACCGCGACGTTGTTGTTGACGTGCGCATTATTCTCCCGGCTCCGATCGCGGAAACGGTCGTTTTGCGCGTTGAAGCGATTCGACGGGGTGGTGGTGCGGTGCACGACCGGGCGGTTGTAGATGCGGCTCGTGTTCACCGAGCGTTGCGGCGCCGTGCGTGTCGCGGTCGAAATGCGATGGGGGGGATAGGCCGGATTCGAGCGCTGCGCTCGTTGCTGCGGCACGTTGCGGGCGGTCTGTTGCCGGGCTGTCGGGACCTGCGTCGACTGCGTTTGCGCCGGCACGGTGCGGGCGCGGTTTCGGGTGTGATGGTTGTCATCGGCGCGAGCGGGCTGCGACAGCGACAGGGCGAAAGCCAATGCCAAGAAAAGTGATTTCTTCATAATTTACCTCCTCAGGCTCGACCGCTTTTGTGCGGTTTCTATTCAATAAGATACGGCCAGGGCGCGGCGATCGGTGGCGTTGCTAGCTCTGCTGCCGGACCGCTTCGAAGAGCACGATCGCCACTGCGGTCGCAAGGTTCAGGCTGCGGGTGCCACGCACCGGGATGGTGAGCGTTGTGTCGGCGTGGGCGTGCAAGAGCGGTTCCGGCAGACCCTTGGTTTCGCGTCCGAAAACGAGGAAATCCCCCGGTTGAAATTGGACGGCGTGGTAGGGACGTGGCGATTTCGTCGTCAAATAAAAATAACGCGCCCTGGTCTGCTGCGCCGCCTGCAATTCGCCTAACGAGTCCCAGTATTTCAGATCCACTTCGCGCCAATAATCGAGCCCGGCTCGTTTCAGCGTGCGATCGTCGGTCGAGAAACCCAGCGGCCTCACGAGATGCAAAGTCGCGCCGGTCGCGAGACACAGGCGGCCGACGTTGCCGGTGTTCGGCGGGATCTCCGGCTCGACCAGGACGACGTTGAACACAGGACGACTTACTTAACCGTAGAAGACGCAGAGAGCGCAGAGGAAAAGAAAACCAGAGCGGCTCACAACCGTGTCA
>JBDTIQ010000107.1:0-13862 GCA_039936335.1 Chthoniobacterales bacterium | reverse complement strand
CCGATGATCCGCCCCCCGTGGCGCAGGGTCAGGCATTGCACTTGGTTCTCCGGATCGAACGCGCGCGCCAGCCAGCCGTCGAGGAGGTTGTTCACTTCATGAATCGCTTCGCCCCACGAGCTGTCGTTCGCGAAGGAGCGCGTGATCACCGTGCGCACTTCCGCTTCATCCGCATCCGTCGTCGGGGCGAAATGATAATGCACCGGGAGCGCAGCCTCTATGGCTGGCAACTTCTCCAAATCCCAAGTGAAACGAACCCAGCGAACGAGCTTCATGCGTAACGAGGCCGAAATTACCACGGCCCTTTGACCCGCCGCAACAGCGGTTTCGTTGAATTCGCGCGTTTTTTCGCGCGAATTAGCTTGCCCGGGCCGCTTTAATCGCCTCGAGGAACGGCCGGTAAAGATCGCCGTGTTGCACGACGCCGCGCCGCAGGACCGGCTTGAAATTCTCGAGGTCCGCGAAGTTGATAATCTGGTCGACGCTCTGCACAAACGCGCTCATCGCGTCGTTCGTGGGCAGATGCTGGCTCAAGAGCACGACGAAATGTTCGCGCCGCGCCGCCCCCGCCCGCTCCACCATTTCGTGCACAATCGGATTCTCTTGTTCACAGGCACCGCGGAAATTCTCGTCGATCACAATGATGTCGTAATTGTAAGTCCCGAGCTTGAGCAGGGCGTCTTCTTCGTAAAGGCCGAGATGCACCTTGTAATTCAGATCCATGAGCTGTGCGGTGACCGTTTTCTGGCCCGCGGAACTCGTCATGCAGACGAGCGCGGTCTGATCGCCGACATCGAAAATGTGCGTTTCTTCTTCCAGATTCATGGATTTCGCCTAACGGTTTCCGGCAAAACGATCGAGCCGCAGTCCGTCGGCCTGGTTCGTCTCGACGCCGCGCCTTTTGTTCGACAAATCGATCCCGCGCGTGACGCGACCAGGCTTCGAGGCAAAATGCCGCGCCGTATCTTCGGTGATCAGGCCGGCTTCGTAGGAGGTCATGATCGATTGATCGAAAGTCGTCCAGCCGAAGGGTGCGCTCGCCTCGATGATCTCGTAAAAGCTGCGATTCTCCCCTTCCCCGAGCGCGACCGATTCGCGCGTCCGCAGATTGTGACCCATCACTTCGGTGATGAGGTGCCGGCCGCCGCCGACTTTCGGGACGAGCCGCTGGCTCACGATGTAGCGCAGGCTATCCGCGAGGCGAAGGCGCAGTTGCTGTTCTTCGCCTAACGAGAAGAGACCGAGAATGCGGTTGATCGTCTGGCCGGCATCGACCGTGTGCAGTGTGCTCAGGACGAGGTGACCGGTTTCAGCCGCCATCAGCGCCACCTCGACTGTCGCGCGATCGCGCATCTCGCCGACAAAAATGATCTTCGGCGCCTGGCGCAAGGCGGCGCGCAATCCGTTAGGGTAATTGTCGAAGTCGTGGCCCAGCTCGCGCTGATTAAAGGTCGCGCGGCTCGCCGGATGGACGAACTCGATCGGGTCCTCCAGAGTCACGACGTGGACCGATTGCGTGTTGTTAATCTCGTCGAGGATTGCTGCCAACGTGCTCGTCTTGCCGGTGCCGGTCGCGCCGGTCACGAGAATCAAGCCGGTCTTCTCCGTCGCGATCTCACGGAAAATCGGCGGCAGGTTGAGATGTTGAATCGTCGGGATGACCGCCTGTAGTCTCCGCATTACGATCGAGAACTGACCCTGCTGACGGAAAATATTGACGCGGAAACGCGCCAGGTTGGCGAGCGAGTAGCTGCAATCGCAGGAGCCGGCGAGCAGGTAATCGCGCAGCAAACGGCGCTTCCCGCCGATCAAAGCGAGCGCGATTTGTTCCGTTTGAAAAGGGGTGAGCTGCTCGATTGGCGGATCGACAAACACCGGTTTCAACTCTCCGAAATCTTCGACCTGCAGCGGATGACCGACTGTGAAATTCAAATCCGGGATTCCGTCATACGTATTCAGCATTGCGGATAAGATTCGGTCGAGATCAGGGGTTCTCATCTCGTCAGGCGACTATTCCTCAAACTCATCCGCGGGCGGAATTTTCAGGAACGGACGGAATTTCTTTTTGTCGATGCACTTGTCATACGCTTCCTCGGGCGAGATGCGGAGGTGTCGCAAGTGTTCCATGATCGCGTCGTCGAGCGGCTGGTTACCCTTCTTTTTGCCGACCTGAATCATGCCCGGGATCTGGTGCGTTTTCGCTTCGCGCACGAGGTTTGCGATCGCGATATCGACCACGAGAATTTCCAGCGCCGCGACCCGGCCGGGCTTGTCGATCCGCTTGAAAAGATTCTGCGCGATGACGCCTTTGAGCGATTCGGAAAGGGTGGCGCGAATCTGGTTTTGCTGATCAGTCGGGAAAACATCGATCACGCGATCGACCGCTTTCGCGGCACTCGAAGTGTGCAGCGTTCCGAAAACAAGGTGACCCGTCGCCGCCGCCGTCAGCGCGAGTTCGATCGTTTCGAGGTCGCGCATTTCACCTACCATAAGGACGTCCGGATCTTCGCGGAGCGCGCCGCGCAGAGCCGCGCCGAACGAGCGCGTGTGCACGCCCACCTCGCGATGTTGCACGAGGCAATTCTGACTGCGGTGCACAAATTCGATCGGATCTTCGACCGTGATGATGTGGTCGTGGCGCTGCAGGTTCGCGTAATCCATCATCGCGGCGAGCGTGGTCGACTTGCCGGAACCGGTCGGGCCGGTCACGAGGATCAGACCTTTTTTCAGCAGCGGGAATTTTTTCAAAACCGGAGGCAGACCGAGGTCGCCGACAGTTAAAATCTTCGAAGGAATCAAGCGGAAGACCGCTGAGATACCGGCCTTTTGCTGGAAGAAATTCGCGCGATAACGAGCGACGCCCGGCACTTCGTAGCCGAAGTCGACATCGGAAGTTTCCTCGAAAGTTTTGATCTTCGCCTCGGGCGCGATCTCGTACACCATCGCCTTCAGCTCGTCGTTCACGAGTGCGGGATAATCGACGCGTACGAGCTCGCCGTTGATGCGCAACATCGGCGGGTTACCCGTCGCGAGATGAAGATCCGAGGCTTTTTCCTCGGCCATTAGTTTAAAGAATGCGTCGATGCGAGCCATGGGAGATAGACTCCCGAGTAGCTAAAACGATGCCAGCGGTTGGGAATATCTCGGCCGGCGTTTCTGGTCCACCTCCGTTTGTCATCCTGAGCGAAGCGCAGCGGAGTCGAAGGACCTCGCAAACGTTGTTCGAAGTCGCCTCTCGAAAACGCGCTGAAAAACGCGTCCGAGCTCCCTCGTTTGCGCTCGGGATGACAAGCGGACGGCGGAGCTCGCGATTCGTTAGGCCGCGATGATCGAGCGGACTTGATTGAGCAACTTCTCGCTCGTGTACGGTTTTGGAATAAACCCGCACAAGCCGCGCGCAAGCATGCTCCCGAGCTTTGTCTGCTCCGCGAAACCGCTGCTCAACACCACCTGCACATTTGGATTGATCGCCTTCAACTCATCAAAAACCGCGTCGCCATCCATCACCGGCAGAAAGAAATCGAGAATGATGAGCGAAACTTCTGCGGACATCTGGGCGTAAATTTTCAGCGCATCGATCCCGTCCTTCGCCACAAGAATCCGGTAATCCTCGCCTTCCAGCATCGTGCCGGCGCGCTCCAAAATCTCCGGCTCATCATCGACCACGAGGATCAATTCACGCGCGCCGGATGGATTCCGAATCGCGAAAAGATCCTGCGTCGCCGCCGACGCGGCCATTTCACCGACCGGGATTTTGGTCGTAACGCCCGTCTGCGAGCTCCCGGCGGGCGGCACGACTCGAAAAGTCCGTGGCTCCGCTTTCCCGGGCGCGCCGCCGCGGCTCGCGCTCGCGAGGATGCGTGAAGTGACGCGATCGAAAATAGCCTGCGAGATTTTCGTGGCCTGCGCTGTTTCCTCAATCAGTCGCTGCAGGTGTTCGTTCTCCGGTTCCTCCTGCTGCGCCCGCTCCGCGCAATGCGAGACCTGCTGCAAGCGGCAATTCAAATCAGTCAAATTTGCCGCAGTCCATTTCAGGTCGTGGTGGTCGAGCATTGTGAATCAGGTTTGGTTGCGATCATCCAGACAAGCCCACCAGACGCAACCGCCCAGGCTGCAGAGCAGCAGGAAAAAGGAAGTTAAGGTGAGCATGAGGTGATCGACGGGAAACGTGCGCACGTTTCATGCCTAAACGCCTCGGGTCCGTCAATCGATTTGTCGACGCGCCTTGTGCGAGGGAAAAGTGAGCGGTGTCCTCGACCTTTCGGAATAGCTTTCTTGCCGGCTTACTCGTCGCATTCATCGTCGGGATCTGGCTCTCGCAACTCTGGGGCGCCGAGAATCAGGTGCGGCTGCACAGCGAGCATCTGGTGCAGAACGTGGAGCGGCGCAGCTGGGGCGCGGTCGGTGATTTTCTGGCGGCGGATTATCACGACGAGTGGGGCGATGACCGGGCTCAACTGCTCGCGCGGCTGCGCCTCGTGGGGCGCTTTCTGTTCGATCTCACGATCACGATTTCCGACGAAAGAACGCAGGTGACCTCGGCGGCCGCGACGTGGTCGGCGCGCCTCCATCTCGACGACCGTGGCGAAGCGGCGTCGGAAATCGATCGCCGCGTGAACAGCCTAACGACGCCGTTCGTGCTTCACTGGCGCCGCGAAAGCTGGAAGCCGTGGGACTGGAAGCTCGTGAAAGTCGCGAACGAAACCCTCGAGATTCCGTCCGGCGAATTCTAAGAGGGCGTCGAGTCTGTCATCCCGAGCGGAGCCCCGCGGCCGCGGGGGAGTCGGGGGATCCCGTAGCTAAACCTGAAGCGCACTCCGCGGGATCCCGCGACTGCACTCGGGATGACCCTTCTTACACGTCGTGGAAGGAGCGCGCTCAGCGCCCGGACTACTTCCCGAGCGCCTGGCGCAGTTCGGTCCTCGCTGCCTCGACGTCGGCAGCGCTATGATGACAGAGCACGATGCCGCGCAGCTTTTCCCCCTGATAATACCGCAGGACGAAACGCGACTTCGCATACGTGCCGCTCAGATCCACGCGCGTCGGCGCAACCGAGAAATCGCCCACGAAATCAAAATGCAGATCGAACATCTCGGTCCAAAAATACGGGATCTGTTCGTAACGCTGCCGCTTTTTCCCGGTGATGTTCGCACCTGCGATGAGTCCTTGTTCACGCGCATTCTCCCAGTGCGTCTGGCGCCGCATGCCGCCCATCAAACGATCGGGATAAAAGGCCAGATCGCCCACCGCGTAGATCCCCTTCTCTTCCGTCTCGAGGTAATCGGTCACCGGCGAACCATGCGGCCCCGAGAGCGGCGTATTGCGCACGATGTCGAGATTGGGCTCCGAGCCACAAGCGACCACCGCGACGCCAGCCTGCACGCGCTCGCCGCTTTTTGTCTGGATATTGCGCAGGACGGTTTTGCCTTCGAAACCATTCAAGCTCGATCCGAGCAGCATCGTGACGCCATGCTTGGCAAACTGTTCCGTCACCCACGCCGCCGTCTCGGGATCGAGATAACGATTCAAGACCGACCGATGCCGATGCATGATCGCGACCTTTAGCTTGCTCTGGCGCAGGCTCGCCGCCGCTTCGCACGCAAGCAATCCGCCGCCGACGACCACGATCATCTTCTCCGATTGCGACATCTCGCGGAGCGCCAGCGCGTCGCGAATCGTGCGCAGGTAAATTACATTGCCGAGCCCGATCCCGGCGACGTGCGGGCGGACCGGGCGGCTGCCCATCGCGAGACAGGCTTTTTTAAATTCAATCGTCTCGCCATTCCCGAGCACGGCGAGGCGGCGATCGAGGTTGAACTGCGTCACGACCGTGCCGAGGCGCGTCTCGATCTTATTCGCCGCATACCACTTCTCGTCGAGATACGGCAGCTTCTTGAGGGATGGCGTTTTTTCCCGCAGGAATTGCTTCGAGAGCATCCAGCGTTTGTAGGGATGAAAGGTCTCGCCACCCACGAGGGTGACCGAACCTTTCTTGTCATATTCGCGGATGCCTTCGCATACGCTGCCCCCCCCGATGCCGCTGCCGATGATGAGATAGTCGCGTTGAATCATTTTACGAAAACCGGACGATAGGTTGTGTCACAACGGGATGGCGAGGCAAATTTTTCAAGAGAGCGGAAAATGATGGCTTTTAGATTCGTTTTCGAGCTCGTTCCGCGATAGAGGCGGCCCGGTCGGCCGCAAAGCAGCGGCTTTGGAATTTCCCCGCTGTGCAGCAGAAACTCCGCCCCGCGCAGCTTATCTCCACCTCCTGCGGGCGACACGCCCGCCGCTAAACCGCATCCCGACGCGCTCGACGCTACACTTTAAAGAGAGCGACCGCGCTATTTTGCGTTCCCGAAAATTTCGTCGAAAAACAGCTGCATCTGCTTCCACGAACGAGTCGCCGCTTTTTTGTTATAGCCGATCATTCCTTCCATTCCGTGCTCCTTCGCGATCCGATCCGCGTCGGGATTGCTAAATGCGTGGAGAGCATGCGCGTAGTCGATCGAGACGTAATCGACGCCTGCGGCTTCGAGAGATTTCTCGAGGGCGGCGCGGTTCTCCGGCGTCACCATTTTGTCGATCGCGCCATTCATGATGAGGAATCGCGCTTTCACTTCGCCCTTGGCCGAAGCGGGCGCATCGACCGGTTCGCCGTGAAAACTTACGATCCCCTGGAGTGGCGCGCCAGAGTAGGCGAGCACCTGCACAGCCGCGCCGCCGAAACAAAATCCGATCGCGGCCAGCTTCGATTGATCAACCTGCTTCACCTGCGATAACTGATCGAGCCCCGCCTGCGCCCGCTCTGCCATCAGCGGACCCTTGAACGGCGCGGCCCATTCCTCAGCCTGCTTCGGGTCTTCGGTCGATTTTCCGTCGCCATACATGTCGGCGACAAACGCGACATAACCGAGCTGCGCGAGCTGATCCGCGCGGCCTTTCACGTAAGCATTCACGCCCCACCATTCTGGAATCACCAGAACGCCCGGCACCTTTCCGGAGGCAGTTTTTGCGTCGTCGTAAGTGAGATAGCCGATGAGTTTCGTGCCGCGGTCTTCGTAGGTGACCGGCTTTTTCACCAGAGCCGCCTCCACCCTGATCGTGACCAGCAACGCGAGAATAATGAGGGTCAATTTCTTCATGATGAAATAAGAAGCGAATTCCGAGGCCGAAGCAACGCCGCAAGCTCCGTCATCCCGAGCGGAGTGGAGCGAAGCGCAACGCCGTCGAGGGATCCTGTCGCGCTCCGGGAGAACTCCGATTCGTTAGGCACGCAAAACTTCTCGGCCGTTCCACCGGATCCTTCGGCTTCGCTACGCTCCGCTCAGGATGACAAAAGCGACGCCGCGTGCTTCAGCGCCGACTCGCTCCGCCCGCCCAACATCCGCGCGATTTCTTCCTGGCGCGGCTTGCCTTTTACCTCGTGCAATTCCGAAAACGTGCGGCCATGCGCGACCTCCTTCGTCACCACAAAATGTGTGGTCGCCGCCGCGGCGACCTGCGGCAAATGCGTGATGCAAAGCACTTGGTGTTTCTGCGCGAGCGTCCGCATTTTCGCGCCAACCGCGTTCGCAATTTCGCCGCCGACGTTCGCGTCGATCTCATCGAAAACGAGCAGCGGAATCGCGTCCTGCATCGCGAGCGCGGATTTGATCGCGAGCATCACCCGCGAAATCTCACCGCTCGACGCAACCGTGCGCAGCGGCTTCAACGGTTCGCCCGGGTTCGGCGAGAAGAGCAACTCGACCGTTTCCGAGCCACTTAATTTCGGCTCATCGTTGGGCAGACTTTTCACCTCGAACTCCGATTGGCGGAAACCTAAATCGGTCAGGTTTTGCCGGATGTTCTTCGCCAGTTTCGGCGCCGTCGCCGCTCGCAACTTTCTCAGTCCTGCGGACAGCCGCTCGACTTCCGCGCGCGCTGTTTTGATCTCCGCTGCGAGACGTTGCAGTTCCGCGTCGCGGCCTTCGATCTTCTGCATCCGCGTCGCAGCGCGTTCGCCGAAGTCGATCACTTCCTGCAGCGAACCACCATATTTCCGCTTCAATGTTTCCAGCGAATTTACACGTTGTTCGAGCTGCGCGAGCTGCTCCGGGTCGAGGTCGAGCCGCTCCGCATAGCGATCGAGGGTGCGCGCGATATCTGTCAGCTCGATAACCGCCGCGGCATGCGCCTCGGAACTTTCCGCGAGGCCGGGATCGATTTTTTCAAGCTCGCGCAGGAGCCGCTGCGTCTCGGCCAGCCGATTCAGAACCGCGTCGTCGCTCTCGGAAAGGTGTCGCGAAATCGTAGTCGACAGCTCGATCAGTCGCTGGCTGTTGCTCGCCAGCCGATAACGCGAGTGCATTTCTTCCTCCTCGTTAGGCTGAAGCTGCGCGACGCTGATTTCGTTTACCTGGTGCCGGAGCAGATCGAGCTCTTGCTCACGCGCAGATTCCGCCGTGCTCAATTCCGATTCCTCGGCCAGAAGCGCCTGCCAACGTCGATACACTTGCTGATAATCCGCGAGCGTTCCCTCCGCCCGTGCGAAGCCGTCGAGCAGCGCCAACTGCTGCTCCGGCACAAGGAGCGACTGGTGATCGTGCGGTCCGTGCAGATCGACGAGGCCGTCGCCGATCGTCTTCAAAAGCGCAAGCGTCGTGGGCGAGCCGTTCACGAATTGCCGGTTGCTCCCGCCTAACGAGAAGCTGCGCTTCAAAAGCAGCTCGCCGTCACACGGTTCCGCGCCGCCTTCCTCGATGCGCGCGTTTAGTTTCGCGAAATCGGCGCCGCTGAAAATCGCTTCTACCGTGCAGGCGTCGGCGCCGGTTCGGATGAGCGATTTATCTGCGCGCTCGCCTAATAAGAGCTTGAGCGCGCCGATGATGATCGACTTACCGGCGCCGGTCTCACCGGTGATCGCGGTGAAGCCCGGAGCGAGTTCCCACTCGAGATCTTCAACGAGCGCGAGATTTTTAATGCGGAGCAAACTGAGCAACACGGGAGTTGAGAGTTAGGGATTGAGAGTTGACCCCGAAAGCTTTCGGGGTTGAGAGATGAAGCTCTGAACGCCTCCGACTCTCAACCCCGAACGCTTTCGAGGTCAACTCTCAGCGCCAACTCTCAGCTTCAGGTCACCTTCCTCGGCACGGGCACTTCGCAGGGTGTGCCGATGATTCGCTGCGACTGCGCCGTCTGCCGATCGACCGATCCGCGTGATAACCGAACGCGCGCTTCGATTTATCTCGAGACGCCGGAATGCAAATTTGTCGTCGATACCGGGACCGATTTCCGCACGCAATGTCTGCGCGAGAACATCTGGGAAGTGGACGCGGTTATCCTCACGCATTCGCACACGGATCACATCATGGGCTTCGACGATCTCCGCTGTTTCGCCTGGCCGCGCGGTGGCCGAATGCCGGTTTACGCTTCCGCCGAGACGATGGCGGATATGGAGCGCGTCTATGAGTTCGCCTTCAAGGCGACGCATCGCTGGCCCGGTTATCTGCATCCGGAACCACACATTATTTGCGGGAGTTTTTCGTTAGGGGAAACAACGATCACACCGTTGCCGGTGCCGCACGGGCGCTCGGAAACTTATGGTTACCTGTTTGAACGCGGCGGGGCGAAGTTGCTCGCCTATCTGAGCGATTGCAGCGCGGTGCCGGATGAGATCGCGGGTAAGATTTCCGGTGTGAAAGTCATGGTCATCGATGCGTTGCGACACAAGCCGCATCCGACCCATCTCAGCGTCGCGCAGGCGATCGAGGTCGCCGAGCGCGTGCAGCCGGGGCGCACGCTTTTCACTCATATCTGCCACGATCTCGCACAGAGCGCGGAGGCAGAGTTGCCGCCCAACACCGGCCTGGCCTACGACGGTTTGAAATTGACGATCGAACCATGAGCCGGCGGGTCTGGCCGCTGCTTGCTCTGCTCTCGTTAGGCACGATTTGCGGCGCGCGCGCGGCCGAGGATTTGGCCCCGGCGACGATCGTGATCTACAACCGCGCCGCGCCCGATGCGACCGGGCTCGCGCGCTTTTACGCGGCGCAGCGGCACATCGCGAACGATCACATCGTCGGGCTCGAATGCTCGACGGAAGAAGAGATCAGCCGCCAGGAATACGACGAGACGATCGCGGAGCCGCTCCGCAAGATTTTCAAGGAGCGTGAATGGTGGTCGACGCACGAGGATGCGGGCGGCAAGCCAGTTGTCGATTCAAACAAGATCGATTTCGTCGCGCTGATCCGCGGGATGCCGCTGAAGATTCGCGCGACCGCGGTTTACGA
The DNA here is from genome assembly GCA_039936335.1 of Chthoniobacterales bacterium. Taxonomy (GTDB): domain Bacteria; phylum Verrucomicrobiota; class Verrucomicrobiia; order Chthoniobacterales; family UBA10450; genus Palsa-1392. The sequence goes on along the minus strand of JBDTIQ010000107.1, from coordinate 3,591 downwards.
AGGCGATCATTCCTCGACGAACGCGATCGGTTCGCAGAACGAAGCGTCGGTCGACTCGGAACTGGCGTTACTTGGGCTTTACTCGCGCCAGATTTCCGGCGCGACCGGGAACCCGTATTTCCAAAATTTCCGTCCGATCAAGGAACTGGATGGAACGCCGCTTATGCTCGTGACGCGGCTCGATGCGCCGACCGCGGCGATCGTTAGGCGGATGATCAGCGACTCGATCGCAACGGAGAAGAACGGCCTCTGGGGACGCGCGTATGTTGATGGCGCGCACAACACTTCCGGCGGTCTCGCCGATGGCGACGAGTGGCTCCAGCGCGTCGTAAAGGATCTGCGCGGCGTCGGTGTTCCGGTGGTTTACGACCAGAAGCCGGCGATTTTCCCCAGCGGTTTTCCGATGAATGACTGCGCCCTTTATTACGGCTGGTATGCGGGCGCCATCTCGGGCGCGCTCGCCGATCCCGCTTTTAAGTTCAAGCCGGGCGCGGTCGCGGTGCACATCCATTCGTTCAGCGCGAGCACGCTGCGGTACGCGGATGCAAACTGGACTGCGCCGCTTCTGAGCAAAGGCGCGGCGGCATCGTTAGGTAATGTTTATGAGCCGTATCTGCAGATGACCGCGCACCTCGATATTTTGAACGATCGTTTGCTCCACGGCTTCACGCTCGCGGAGAGCGCCTACATGGCGACGCGCGCGCTTTCCTGGATGACGGTGGTGGTGGGTGATCCGCTTTATCGGCCTTACCTTTCCTGGCAGCAGTTGGATGAAAAGCGGAGCGCTCATCCGCGAAATCCCTGGGAGATGTATCACGATTTCGCGCTGCAAAACTCCGGCAAAGATCCCGCGGATTATTTCACGCTGGCGAGGGAAGTTGCCTCGCGGGCCGACAATGGTCCGATGATCGAAGATCTCGGTTTGATCGAAAAGGAATCGGGCGAATACGATGGCGCGATCAGTTGTTTGCGGCAGGCGCGCACGATTTATAAAGAACGGGGCGATCTGTTGCGCGCGGCGCTCGAACAGGCGGACACACTGATCCAGGCCGGGAGGAAAGATGAAGCGCTGACGCTGGTGAGGAAGCTGATGCGGGCGACGCCGGAAGGACCCGCAAGGAAGTTACTACAAAAGGTGGTGGACGAAATTATTCCGCCGACGCCGACACCAACTCCTTCGCCTTCTGCGGCGATCGGCGGGTTGTAGGGCGGGCGCTCCGCTTGCCTGGCCGCAATCTCCTTTGCGTGAGGCGTAACGTGTCGCCTCATCAAGAGTCCGGGGAGCACAGGCCGCTGGCCTGTCGCGATCGGCGGCTCGCCGAACGTGGAGGCGCAGGGTGGCGTCTTCTTTTGCTTTCCCACTGCGCGTACGAGTGACTTTGGAACGTCGAAGCCGGCGCGTCTCCGCCAAAGTTGGAGGCGAGCCGCCTCCAACAACAGGCCAGCGGCCTGTGCTCCCCGGAATTAAATGCACTCGTCTTCCAGTTGACTCCCACGACTCGACCAGTTGTCGGACCCAGACGAAAATCAACGCCGGTCGCCCGAGAGCGAGTAACCAGACAACTTTTCGGCGGCCTAACGAGGATAAGAGTGCCCGACCGCGACCGGCGAGGGCGACGCGCCCACCCTGCAATTTACTTTTTTGCGGACTCAATCCGGAAAATGGTCTCGCCCGGCTTCATCACCTGCAGGCTGTCGCGCGCGAAGGTCTCGAGGTAGGTCGGATCGTTTTTCAGGAGCGCAACCTGTTTGTTGAGGCGGGTGAGGACCTCTTTTTTGTCGGTTAGCTGCGCGTTCAGTTTGTCGAAGCCGGCGCGATCGCGTTGCAACTGTTTGTAGGGCGGCAGGAAAAAACTGATCATCAACAACCAAACGGCGATGAGCAGGAGAACGCGCAAAATCGCATTCATCTGCTGCCAGATGGTGGCTTCGCGACGCTCGCGAAATCGGCCGTAGCCTGTGGCGTCCACTATCGCATTTTACCGCCGAAGACGGCCTTGTCACCCAGTTCTTCTGCGATGCGCAGGAGCTGGTTGTATTTTGCCACGCGATCGGTCCGGCAAAGCGAACCGGTCTTGATCTGACCGGCATTCGTCGCGACCGCGATGTCGGCGATCGTCGTGTCCTCGGTTTCGCCGGAGCGATGGCTGATCACTGCAGTGTAATTGTTCGCCATCGCGAGATCGATCGTCGCGAAAGTTTCGGTGAGGGTGCCGATCTGGTTCACCTTTACGAGAATGGAATTCGCGACGCCGCGATCGATGCCTTTGCGGAGGAAATCGACGTTCGTCACGAATAAGTCGTCGCCGACAAGCTGGACTTTGTCGCCGATGCGATCGGTCAGTTTCTTCCAGCCGTCCCAGTCATTTTCGGCGCAGCCGTCTTCGATCGAGATGATCGGAAATTTCTCGCAAAGCTCCGCGTAGTAATCGACCAGCTCGGCCGCGCTCCGTTTCGAGCCGTCGGATTTTTTGAAGACGTAAGCGTTCTGTTCCTTGTCGTAGAACTCGGAGGAGGCGGGATCGAGCGCGATGAAGATCTGCTCGCCTAACGAGTAGCCGGCTTTCTCCACCGCCTCCGCGATCGCGCCGAGTGCGTCTTCAACCGACTCGAGATTCGGCGCGAAACCGCCTTCGTCGCCGATCGCGGTGGAGAGACCGCGCTTCTTCAGCACACTCTTGAGCGCGTGAAAAACTTCCGCACCGTAGCGGAGTGCTTCCGGAAAACTGGGCGCGCCTTTCGGCATGATCATGAACTCCTGGAAATCGATCGGCGCATCGGAATGCGCGCCGCCGTTCAGGATGTTCATCATCGGCACGGGCAGGACCTTCGCCTCGCTCCCGCCGAGGTAACGGAAAAGCGGAATACCTTCCGCGTCAGCGGCGGCGTGCGCATTTGCGAGGGAGACGCCTAACAATGCATTCGCGCCGAGCTTTTTTTTGTTCGGCGTGCCGTCGAGCTTGATGATTTCCTCGTCGATCTTCGCCTGTTGATTCGCGTCGAGGCCGAGCAGGACCGGCGCGATCGTTTCGTTCACGGCGGCGACCGCCTTCGTCACACCTTTGCCGCCGTAACGCTGCTGGTCGCCGTCGCGCAATTCCCAGGCTTCGTGCTCACCGGTGCTGGCGCCACTCGGCACGGCTGCGCGACCGAAGCCGCCGCCTTCGAGATGAATGTCGACTTCGACCGTCGGATTCCCGCGGGAGTCGAGGATTTCGCGTGCGTGAACTTTGCTGATACTCGTGGCCGACATTTCGTTAGGGACTTCAGCCGATATTCACAAAATCGCAACCGCTTCTTCGCGGGAAATTACCGATGACAGGCAATCTTTCGCTATCTGTCTGGCTCGTGAGCACAAGATCGCGGGGGCCTGCCCCAATCGAAACCGACCCCACCGAAAACTTCTACCTCCGTCTGAGATTGGTTGCGGGTTTAGAACGTAAGAGCAAGGCCGCCGTAGAAAGAGCGACCAGGCGCTGGCTCGATGGAGCCGTTGAAGAAGACGCGAGAATAGTATTTCTCGTCCGCCAGATTAGAAATACCGCCGATGAGTTTCAGATTCTTCGTCACCTTGTAATCAGCGGCCAGGTT
>JBDTIQ010000106.1:0-12651 GCA_039936335.1 Chthoniobacterales bacterium | reverse complement strand
GAAGCGCCCCCGCCCAGTTATGCGCGAAGGCGATCGTCTCTTCCACGCTATGAGAAGTGAACGTAGCCACGGAAAGAGTGACGAGTGACAGGTGACGAGTGACGAGTGAGACGGCCGATGCGAGTGAGTAGAATCTTTGGAAATTCTTTCTGCCACTTGCTCGCAAGTTGGTCAGCGTCGTTAGGCGAGATCGCGAAGAGCAGCTCGTAATCTTCGCCGTCATTGATCGCCTGCTCGACCGAGCAGCCGCGCTTGCGGGGAAGTGCGGTCTCGTCGATCTCGAAACCCACTTTGCTGGCCTTGGCCAAACGCGGGAGATCTGCGCCGAGACCGTCGCTCAAATCCATCATCGCGTGCAGCTGGAAGTTCGCGGTCAGCCAGCGCGCTTCCTCGATCCGCGGGAGGAAATTCAGATGCTTTTTGCGGATGGAGTCGCCGAGTTTTCCGGTGACGAAAAGCGCGTCGTTAGGCCGGCCGCCGGCGCGAGAAACCCAGCGATCCTTTTCCACCGAACCGATCGCGCTGATCGAGACCATCGTGGGACCTTTCGTGCTGCTCGTCTCGCCGCCGACGATCGCGACCGAGAAGCGATCGGCGACGCGGCGTAAGCCGCGATAGAGCTGCGAAGTCCAGCGCGCCTCCCGCTCTGGCGGCACGACGAGCGTGACGAGCGCAAACTGCGGCAGACCCGACATGGCGGCGAAATCGCTCAGGGTGCGCGCCATTGCTTTCCAGCCGATCGCCACTGGCTTCTCGTTAGGCAGAAAATGCACGCCTTCGACCACGCAATCGGTCTTCAACAAAAGCAACTTTTCGGCGCCCGGAATTCTGACCACCGCGCAGTCATCGCCCGCGCCGGCGATCACATCGCGACGCGTTGTCAGGTCGTCGACAAGGCTCGCAATCAGCCGGTCTTCGCCCAGTTCGCGGAGACGAATCCGTCCTTTGGCGGACTCGCGCAGGTTCATCGCGGCACCAGATTTGGAAAGGCGAGCGCGCTGAGGGTGAAGAAATTAAAAAGCGCGTGCATTGTCATCGGCACCAGAATCGAGCCGCTCCATTCGTAGGCGAGCGTTAGACAACTGCCGAGCACGAAGAGCGGTCCGAAGCTCGGCAGGTGCATGTGGACGGCCGCGAAAAGGAGCGCGTTCAGGAGCAGACCGGCGGAACGGCCGAGGTAACGCCTGAGCACGCCGTAGAGGAAAAAGCGGAAGATGAACTCCTCGGTCATCGGCGCGATCGCGATCGCGAGCACGATGATGAGCACGCGCTGCGGCAACGTCTCCGAGCCGGTGAACATCTCGATGATTTGTTGCCGGCTCGAGCCATCGCCAATGAACCAGCGGGTGATTTCATCGGCCACGTAGAGCAACGGGTAAGCCGCGAAAAGCAGGACCGCCGCGGTGCTGACGATGCGACCAAAACCGAGCCGCGAAAACCCGCCTAACGACAAGACACTGAAGCCGCGCAGTTGCAGGAGCGAAGTTAAAATCAGGATGACGGCGAGGGAAAACCCGCCGGTCGCGAGCAGATCGCGCGTGTGATAAGTCTGCCGTCCGCCCCGGGCCGCGAGGAGCAGATTCAGGCTGAACCAGCCCACGAGGAACGCCGCAGCCAGCGCTTCGGGCCAGCCAAACCGCTTCTCGCCTAACGACGTCGCGCCATTGACATGGCGCACCGCCACCTGCCGGAAAAGTGAGAGATAAACGAAGAGCGCCGCGGCGACGAGCAGCGCGTTGATCAGGCTGTCAAACATCGCGCGGCCAGCCTGCTAGCGGACGTAAAAGCTGGGCAGGAAGTAGAAGCGCCCGCTTTCGAGCCGTGGGCTGATATCTCCCGGCATCGTGAGTTCGATCTTGTTGTCGCCGGATTTCATGAGCATCCGAAAGACGCGGCCGAGACTGAACGGCGGACCGTATTTCACAATCTTCGCGTCGGGTGCGTTGCCGAGTTCCTTCGCTTTCGCGAAGGCGTCCTCGATCTGGCCGAGGCCGTCGATCAACTTGTTATCGAGCGCGTCCCGCGCGGAGAGAATCCGACCATCCGCGATCCCGTTGCGCAGGACGTCGGCGGGCACGTTTCGCTCCTTCGAGACGACGCCGAGAAATTGCTCGTAGGTTTTCATGACGAATCCCTGGATGTAATCGCGTTCCTCCGGCGTGATCGGGCGGTCGCCATTCAGCATATCCTTGAACTTCCCGCTTTTGAAAATCACCGAAGCGAGCCCGATTTTGTCGAAAAGCTTCTCGTAATTAAGCGTCTCGATGATCACGCCGATGCTGCCGGTGATGCTCGTTTCGTTCGCCATCAGATACTTCCCGCCGCAGGAAACGTAGTAGCCGCCAGAGGCGGCGAGCGATTCCATGTAAACCACCACCGGCTTGCGCGAGCGGGTCTTCGCGACCGCGTGATAAATCATGTCGGCCGCCGTCACTTCGCCACCGGGGGAATCGACTTCAAGCACAACCGCGCGCACGTTGTCGTCGTTCCGCGCCTGCTCCAGTTCCCAGCGCAGATCCTCGACCATCGAGTCGCCGACATTTCCGGGCACGCCGGTGCTGATAAGACCGCGAAGGCTGATGACGGCGATTTTGCCCGAGCTCCCGCGCGAGCCGGGCTCGAGCACCATTTCGTTGAAACGCGGGCGGTATTCCACCTCGCCGCCGGCCGTCTGGAAACGGTGAAAGGCCGTTATGGCCAGACCGAGGTTGATCGCGACGCTCACGCAGAGCGCCACGAAGAGAAAAATGCTGAGGCAACCCAATTTCCGATTCGCCATGACCGGGATGAAATCGCCGAAGAACCGCTGAGGCACAAGCGCTTTTCCGAGCCCGAAAAGCATCCGGCAGAGTGAGCGCGACGGATGTGGCAGGGAAGCTGCTATCCATGGGATGTATTATGGAAATCATGGCTACTGCTGGTAATTTAACGATGAACGACACGACGAGCCGGCGAGTGCCGACGAAAAAAAGGGCGCAGAAGAAACCCGCGAAGCGTCGTCCAAAAGCCGCGGCCAAGAACGCCGACGACGAGCCGGTGCGAGCTGCCGTCGGCACGCTCACGCGTACGAAGAGCCTGCTCCTCGCCGCCCTGCGTGTGTGGGAGCTGAAGCAGGGAATCCGGGATTAGCCGGATTCGGCCCCAGAGCAGCGGGCGCGCACCGCGTGCTCGTTTCTGTGGCAGGCGGCTGAGACGACGCCGCGAAGCGTTGTGGGCACTACTTCTTCGTCTTCGGAAAATCGCGAGCATCTGCACGAGCTGCTCGAGCATTTCTCTACCGCCATGCTCATCACGGACGCTGGCGACAACAAACTGCGCACCCGCCGATGGCAATCGCCCAAGTCGAGAAGGACGCGCGCATTTGGTTTCTCACCGACGCGCCGACCGCGAAAACGCACGAGATCGAGAAGGACACCCGGATGCACATCGTCTGTCAAAACGATCGCAGCGCCTACCTGTCGTTAGGCGGACGCGCTGACCTCGTGCGCGATCGGGCAAAGATCGACGGACTCTCGAAAGAACCTTTCCGAGCCTGGTTTCCGGAAGGGAAAGACGATCCGGAGATTGTCATCGAGGTGCGCCCGGAGGAAGGCGGGTTCTGGGACAACGAACGCTTGAACAGGATCAAATATCTCTTCGCCGCAGCCAAGGCGTATGCCGCCGGGGAAAAGCCCGAGGTGGACGAGGGCGAACAGCACGGCAAAAGCGCGGTTTTAGAAGGACGGGAACGGCGGGCTGCTGCCGGCCGCGCTAACGAGGCTGACGCCGGGCGGCAGGATGTGGGCGAGAGGAGGGAGCGGCCTGGTGCTGCCGGGCTACGGATCGATGTTGAGTCGCCGGCGCGCGGTGATGATAACCACCGCGCTCGTGCGTGAAATGGTGATGTCCGTAGTAACGCCGGTGATGCACCCGGTTCACGATGATGTCGGGGCCGCCGAAAAATCCACCGTAGCCGAAGAAAGGGGCTCCCCCGTAGCCATACTCTCCGTAATAAGGTCCATAATCCGGCGCGTAATAGCCGCTGCCATAGCTGCCCACGTAGCTTCCTTCGTAGTAGCTCCCGGCGCATCCTCCGGTCGCCAAAGCCAGACCACCGAGCAAGAAGATCGCGCCGAGCTGCCTTTTGCCTAACGAGCATAGGTCAACGCCGAGCTGCATCGTCTTTTGCCAAGAATTCGGGTTCCTGCTCATTTCTTTCCCTTCTCGATCGTGAATTCCGCTTGCTCGTCGAATCGCGCCTGTTGCTCGGAGGAAAGCCGGGCATAAAGAACGCGCGTGGTGTAGCCGCCCATCAGCTTCCCATCTTTTACAAACATCCAGTCCGTCAGATCCGCGGGCGCGACTGTCACTTTCTGGTCAAGTTTCACGTTCTGCACGTCGAGTGGCTTGTTGTTGATCCGGCCGTGGAAGTTTTGGCCGTCGAAGGTCAGATCGCTGACCCAGAGTTGCTCAACCTTGTCGCCATCCACAAAGGGCTTCTTCACCGCGAAGCTAGCGTCTTCACCCTTCTTCGCCTGCAGGGCGGAGAGGAAGAATCCGAGGGAGTGACGCGCCTGCTCGACGGCGTGCTCCATCGCCTTGTCGTTGTCGGGCACGTTGACGTAACCGGGCGGGACGGGCTGTTTATTCTCGCGGCCGACGAGGTGGGTGCTCTCCGCCTGCGCGAAGCCAAGGCCGCAGAAGGCGAGGGCGAAGAGAGCGATTAAAATGGTTTTCATCTCTGCCCCGGAATCGCACCCGACCGCGGCAGAGGTTCTCTTTTGCGCGTCCGAAACATTCCGGCACCTCGACGTGCGAGAACCAGCGGATTCGTTACGCTAAAATGTTCGTCGCGCGGGAAGTTCGTTTGCTGCGCGCAGTTTCCGCGCAGCGACGATCGTTTTCTGGAATGAAACCGATCCTCTCGATCCTCCTTTCGAGCGCGGTTGCGACTACTCTGGTTGCTGCCGAACCAAAGAAGCTGCCGGAGGATTTGACGGAAGTAACTCAGCCGGCTTCCGACGCCCACCGGATCGAGGTGAGCGTGACGCCAGACGCGATCAACCTGCCGAGAAGCGTCGATGGTGGGAAGGCGGCCTTCGTGGTCACGAACGGCAGCCAGAAAGGCTGACGGTGGAGGTGTCAGCCAAGGAACTGGAGCGGAAGCTCCTCCTCTCCCTCAAGGCCCAGGAGACGAAAATTTTCCAAGTTCAGCTGCGCCCGGGAGTTTATCAGGTCCGTTGCACGATCAGAAACCAACAAAGCAAACAGGTCGTCGTGAGTCTCAGCGTTCGTTAGGCAGAAGCGTCTGGGAGTCTGTGACCAATCAGGAGAAACCATGAAACCATTCCGCGAACGCACAAATTCTTTCTCGCGCCCGAATACGGTGGTGACGCCGTCACCGGCGGCGGGCACCCGAGCGACGTGCCGGTTCCCGCGAGCGAACCGATCGACGATGCTCTCGCCCAGGATGCGCGCGGCCATGGCAACACGCCTGGCGTCGGCGTTCCGGGCAGCAAAACCAATCCAACGCCGCCGACCCCGGAAGAGATTGCGCGCCTGGCGCAGGGTTATTGGGAAGAGGAAGGTCATCCCGAAGGGCAGTCGGAGCGGCATTGGTTACAGGCCGAAGCGGAGCTGCGCCGCCGCGCCGGCGGGACCACCTCCTAGGCAGCGGCAACTTGCCGGTGACGGCGCCGTGAGCTAATGCGGATGAGGCCGAAGCGGCCTACCAACGCGCCCATAGCTCAGCCGGATAGAGCAACGGATTTCTAATCCGTCGGTCGCAGGTTCGAGTCCTGCTGGGCGCGTTTCACCTCGTGATTGGATTAATGATCACTGTTTACCTGCCCGCCGGCGCCGTGAGGGCGGAACGCTTCCGCGACGATTTCCGCCACTTCTGCAATCGCCGCTTGCCGCTGCTGCAGCGATGCGTTCGACCCGACGGAGTAGATGGCGAGAAAAATCGGCTTCGAGTTTGGCGGATGGAGAACGGCAATATCATTGGTCGCATTGCGCTGGCCGCGGCCGGTTTTGTCGCCCACTCGCCAGGTCTGTGGAACGCCGGCGCGAATGGTTGCGTCGCCGGTTTGATTGCCGGCCATCCATTTCTCCAATCGATCGCGCGAAGCGACCGACAGAACGTTTCCGATGAGCAGCCGCCGGAGATCGTTGCTCATCGCGGCGGGCGTGGTCGTGTCGCGCTCATCGCCGGGGATGGCGCTGTTCAGTTCCGGTTCCATGCGATCGAGGCGGCTTTTCTTGTCGCCCAGGGTGCGGATGAAACTCGTTAGGCCAGAAGGTCCGCCCAGCGTGTGCAGGAGGAGATTGGCCGCCGTGTTGTCGCTCAGCTGCAGCGCGGCGGCGCAGAGGTCGCTGAGCTTCATGCCGCCCTCCTTCAGATGCTCCTTCGTCACCGGCGCATAGGCGAGCAGAACGCGCTCTTTGTAAGGCACGAAGCGGTCGAGTTGTTCCTTCCCCGCATCGACCCGCTCCAGCACCGCCGCGACCGCGAGGATCTTGAAGGTGCTGCACATGGGAAAGCGCTCGTTCGGCCGGAATTCGATCCGCCGGCCGCTGCTCGAATCGAGTGCGGCCACGCCGAGCCGACCGCCGACGCGGTTCTCGATCGCAGCGAGGCGGACAGCAACGTCGGGTTTTGCAGGCGGCGCGGAGGTCGCGAGAAAGAGCGAAAGGGCCAGAACTCCTACCATCGATGATAGGCGGGATGACCTTCTTTCACCGCGACAAACGTTCCGCGGCAGGTCGCGCAAACCTTCCCACCGCCAGTCAGCGTGCCTTCGATCGTGGCGCGATCAGCCGTGGATTCGACCACCTTGGCGGAGAGAAAAACAGGGCCGTCCGTGGGCGTCGGGCGGAGCAGCTTGATCGCATAGTCGGCTGTCACCGTGCAGGGCGGATGTTCTTCACCCGCTTGTTTCATGAGGAAATACGAGGCGGTCCAGTTGCAATGGCAGTCAAGGAGCGTGCCGATGATGCCGCCATTGAGCACGCCCGGGAAGGCTTCGTATTTCTGGTCCGGTTGCCATTCCGCGACCACTTCATCCTCCCCTTTGGGGAAACTGCGAATGCGCAAACCTTCCGCGTTCGCCGGTCCGCAGCCCCAGCAGGCATTGTTCGGCGCGTACTTTTCCTGGAGCGATGGTCCGTTCATGATCTCGTGGCGCAAGTTTTCAACTTGCGAGGCAACTTGAAAAGTTGCCCCACGCTAGGCGCCATTGGAAGCCGAGGCCGCTTTGTAGGGTCGCGCGGCCGGCCCGGTGTAGAGCGAGCGCGGACGAATGAGCCGGTTGTGATCCTGCTGCTCGACGACATGCGCGCACCAACCGGCGACGCGCGATGCGGCGAAGATTGGGGTATTCAAGGCGGGATCGAATTCCATCATCGCGAAAACCGGCGCGGCATAGAGATCGACGTTCGCGCAGAGATGTTTCTCGCGATCCATCGTGGCTTCGAGCTTTTCGCAGATCGGAATCCATTGGTCTTTGCCGACGCGTTGACCGAGGTCGCGTCCGATTTCGCGCATGATCGGCACCCGCGAGTCGCCGCTCTTGTAAACGCGATGACCGAAGCCCATGATTTTCGCCTTCTTCGCTAGCGCATCCATCATCCAGGCTTCAGCGCGATCGGTGGTTTTGATCTCGTCGAGCATCGCCATCGCTTCTTCATTCGCGCCGCCGTGGAGCGGACCTTTCAAGGTACCGCAGGCACTCGTGACGGCCGCATACATATCGGCCAGCGTCGAAGCGGTGACGCGCGCGGCGAAGGTCGAGGCGTTGAATTCGTGATCGGCATAAAGGATGAAAATCGTGTCCATCATCCGGATTTTCCAAGTCGGCGGGACTTCGCCGCTGAGCTTGTAAAATAAGTTACCCGCCATCGTGAGGTCGGGGCGCTCGGGGAGCGGGTTTTGTCCGTGTTGAATCCGGAAACCATCCGCAATCAGCGTCGTCGTCTTCGCGATCAGGCGCATCGCCTTGCGGATGTTGGCGTCGTGCGAGTGATCGTTAAGGTCGGGGTCGAACGGCGCGAGCATCGACACGCCGGTGCGGAGCATGTCCATCGGATGCGTGTTTTTCGGGAGCAAGCGCATCATCTCGAGCACCTCTTTCGGGAGCGAACGTTCCGCCGCGAGCGCCTGCGAAAATTCCTCGAGCTGCTTCGTCGTCGGCAGGTCGCCGTTGAGCAGCAGGTAGGCGACTTCTTCGAAGTTCGCCTTCTCAGCCATCTCGTGGATGTCGTAGCCGCGATACATCAGGCCGGCGTTCGGATCGACCCAGCAGATTTCGGTTTCCCCCGCGATGACTCCGGCGAGGCCGGGGCTGTAGGCGGGTTTGGTGTCAGTTTCGGTGCTCATAAGAATGAATTTTCAGGCTGTTGGATGTGAGCAGATTCCGTAACGCGACCGCTTCACTTGCGCAACGGATTCCTCCGCATCGGCCGCGCGGAACCTGTTATGCGTGCTGCATCCAACGTTCGATCCGCGGATCCGGCACGAGCCACATCAGCGCCACCCCCACGTAAAACACGTCCGAGATGATCGGTTTCCAAAAACCCGCTGCGATCGCGATCGCATAAAGGACCGGCGAGATTTTCCCCTTCCGATCGGCGCCCACCGCGCGCGCCAACTGTGAATCCGGCCCCTGGCTGCGAATGATCACCGTCTGCAGAATCCAATAGGCGATCGCCGCCATGAACAGGACGATGCCGTAAGAAACCGTCGGCGCGATCGCGAGGCGCGTCTCGCCGATCCAACCAGTCACGAAGGGAAAGAGCGAGAGCCAGAAAAGCAGGTGGAGATTGGCCCAGAGCGCGCCGCCGCTGATCCGCTTGGTCGCCTGGAACATGTGGTGGTGATTGTTCCAATAAATCCCGACGTAAACGAAGCTGAGGATGTAGCTGCAAAACTTCGGCACCAACGGCAGGAGCGCGTGCGTGTCGGTGCCGTGCGGCGGCCGCAACTCCAGCACCATGATCGTGATGATGATGGCGAGGACGCCGTCGCTGAACGCCTCCAGCCGATTCGTCGGCATGACGCCGCGGCGCGGCGGCGTCACCGGTTTTGGTAGCCGGGCCAGCTCTCCGCGGAGGGGTCGTAGTCGAGCGTCTCGTAAAGCTCTTGGCGTGTCTGCATGCGCTCGAGCCATTCGTTAGGCGAACCGGCCGACTTGAGCGCGCGGAAAAATTCATCGGTCGTTTTCATTGAAACGCGGAAGGCGCTTTGCGGGAAAATGACCATGCGATAACCGAGTTCACCGAGTTCCTGCACGTTGAGCGACGGGCTTTTTCCGAACTCGGTCATGTTCGCGAGCAACGGCGCCTTCACCTCCCGGGCGAAATCGCGGAACTCGTCTTTTGTTTGGAGCGCCTCGGGGAAAATCGCGTCGGCGCCCGCGGCGACATAAGCGTTCGCGCGCTGCACCGCGCCGTCGAAATTCTCGAGGGCGCGGGAATCCGTCCGGGCGATCACGAGGAAATCGGGATCGCGTTTTGCCGCTACCGCCGCGCGAATCTTCGCCTCCATCTCATCGGTCGGGACGAGACGTTTGCCTGCGAGATGACCACAGCGCTTCGGGAATTCCTGATCCTCAAGATGACAACCGGCGAGTCCCCCGCGGTCGAGTTCGGAGATTGTTCGGCTGGCGTTTTCGGCACCGCCAAAACCGGTGTCGGCATCGACGATCGCGGGGATCTTCACCGCGTTCGCGACGAAGCCCGCGAGTGTCGTGACTTCGTTCAGCGTCAGCAATCCGACATCGGGCAAACCGGCGGTGCAGTTCGCCAGACCGGCGCCGCTGATGTAAACCGCGTCGAACCCGGCGCGTTCCACTTGCCGCCCCATCGAGGCGTTGGGCACGCCGGGCATCGCGATGATGCCCTGGTCGATGAGTTCGCGCAGACGGCGTGCTTTGGAAATCGAGTCAGCCATCGCACATCCTAACGTGTCTTCCGCGGGTTGCACGCCGCCGAAGGATCCGGGGAGTACAGGCCGCTGGCCTGTCGTCCGGTGCGGCTCGCGCCGGACCCTGGCGGCGCCTGAACGCGTCGCTCCACCAGTTGCTCTTCGAGCAAAAATGCATTCGGCGAGCCGCCGAATGCGACAGGCCAGCGGCCTGTACTCCCCGGAAAGACACTGCGCCGCGACGGCTCGTTAGGCTGGCATTTTCGCCAGCCTCATCAGCTTGTTCGGCGATTTCGCCTCGTCGAGATTCCAGCCTTCTTCGAGCAACTTCTGCGCGCCTTCTTCTCCAAGCGCGGGAATGACGAGCGAGTTAAATTTCCCTTCCAGCTGCTCGTCGGTCACGGGATTGCGCGCGTTGCCTAACGGATAGTCGACGCGCTTCGTGTGCACGCTGCCATCCTGCAACGTGACGTGCACGATGTTCGCGACCGCTTTCGCGTAGAGCGACGAGAGCTCGTCGTTCCGCTGCACCGTGACTTCCTCGAGGAATTTCCAGATCGCCGGATCGGTGAAACGCTCGGGCTGAAATTGTTTCTCCGTCACCTCGCCGTCGATCAACGCGATCGCGGTGATGTAAGGCAGGCTGTGATCCGCGGTCTCGCGCGTTTCTGGTTTCCATTTTTCGGGTTCGCTTCCGATGATATCGACCGACGCGTCGTGACTCTCGATTCGAACCGATTGGATCTTCGCCGGATCACCGATCTCCTTGCGCAGAAACATCGCGGCTTCGATCGCGCTTTGACTGTGATACTCCGCTGGCCAGTACTTGATGCTGGTGTTCAAAATCATCGCGGCCGTGCCTTCGTTCACATCCTTCTCGTTAGGCCGTTTCACGAAGACTTCGCCGACGTCGCCTAACGACACTCCGAGTTCCTTCTCGAAACCCATCTGACCTTCGAAGATCGGCGCCGGACCAGTCATACCGGCGCGCGCGAGCAGCGCCGCGTAAACGCCGGAGCGCGCGGCGTTCGCGAACGCCACGCCTTTCCAATGCGACAACTCGCCGACGCGCGCCTGCCGGAACGCGGCGCAGTTCACGCCTGCGATGTTCACCGCGTGGCGCGTCTTCTCCGCGTCGAGCTTCATCAAACGCGCCGCCGCCAGAGCGGTGGAAAACGCGCCATAGGTCGGATGATCCCAGCCGCGCGCGCGGATACTAGCCGCGTCGCAGAAACGGCATTGCACTTCGTAAGCAAGCGCGATCGCGGTGATCAGCTCGCGGCCATTTGCGCCGACGCTCTCGGCGACGGCGAGACAGGCGGCAATGTTATCGCTCGGGTGGGCCGGTTCTTTCGACAGGTAGGTATCGTTATAATCGAAATAGCGAATGCAGCAGCCGGTCGCGAACGCGGCCCAATCCGGCGGCGCCTGGTAATCGGTGCCGATGATGGTTGCGCCATTTTTCGCGGAGAAATCCGAAGCGACCGTGCGCGCGATCACACACGGCTCCGCGTCCCACGCGCCGAGCGCGCAGCCGAAGGAATCGATCACGCGCCGTTTCACCTCGCGCACCACTTCGGGCGCGAGATCTTCGAAATGGAGTGAGCAGGCGTATTCGGCGAGCCGATGGGCGAGTGAGTTGGACATAAAGAGCCGACAATCTGGCGACGAAAGGCGCGGCGGCAAGCGTTCCGTCGTAGCACAGGCATCCTTGTCTGTGGGGCCGCCGGGCATCTTGCCCGGCGATCCGCTTGGCGCAGCGACGAAGGACCGGGCGAGACGCCCGGTCGCCCCACAGGCAGGATGCCTGTGCTACGACGGGATGCGTGTATTACGGCGGAATGCCGGTGCGCGAGTTGGCAAACTTCATTCAGTCAATTCATCCGTGCCCATCCGCGCAATCCGTGGTTAATGTTTCCCCACATGAGCAGCAAAGTTTATCCCGACGCCAAGGCCGCTCTCGACGGCCTCCTTCACGACAACATGACGATCGCGGCCGGCGGTTTTGGCCTGTGCGGCATCCCGGAAAATCTGATCGCGGCCGTGCACGACAGCGGCGTGAAAGGCCTCACGATCGTCGGCAACAACGCGGGCGTGGATGGCTTCGGCATGGGCGTCCTCCTCACGACTCGGCAGGTGAAAAAAGTGATGGCGTCCTATGTGGGTGAGAACAAGGAATTCGAACGCCAGGTCCTCGCCGGTGAGCTGGAACTCGAGCTCATCCCGCAGGGCACGCTGGCGGAACGGCTGCGCGCGGGCGGCGCGGGCATTCCGGGATTTTACACGCGCACCGGGTTTGGCACGAAGCTGACCGAAGGGAAGGAAACGAAGAAATTCGACGACAAGGAATATGTTCTAGAGCCGGGAATCAAAGTTGATGTCTCAGTCGTAAAAGCGTGGAAAGGCGACAAGTCCGGCAACCTGATTTTCCGAAAAACCTCGCGCAATTTTAACCCGATGATCGCCACCTGCGGGAAAGTCTGCGTGGCGGAAGTCGAGCAACTCGTCGAGGTCGGCGAGCTCGAACCGGATCAGATTCACACCGCCGGGATCTTCGTCGATCGGATCATTCAGGGGAAAAGTTACGAGAAACGGATCGAGTTTCGCACCGTGCAAGGCGGCGTGATGAAGAAGGCGTCGCCGATCCGCGAGTTGATGGCGCAGCGGGCGGCGCAGGAGTTGCGCGACGGCTACTACGTCAACCTCGGCATCGGCATTCCCACCCTCGTCGCGAACTACATCCCCGAAGG
>JBDTIQ010000105.1:0-3282 GCA_039936335.1 Chthoniobacterales bacterium | reverse complement strand
CCGGTCCGAAGGCGTCGATCTCATCATCACTTCCACCCACGGTCGCTCCGGAGTGAAGCGCGCTTTCATCGGGAGCACCGCGGAACAGATCGTGCGGCACGCGCCCTGTCCTGTGCTGGTGGTTCCAAATCGTAGCGCCGCGAAACGCCCAGCTTCCGGAAAGTAATTTTCGTATGCGCTGGTCTTTTCCCGTTGGCCGGATTCTCGGCATCGATCTCAGGATTCACGGCACCTTTTTCCTACTCCTCGCCTGGATCGGGTTCATCTATTACCGCGGGGGCGGAGCGACCGCGGCGATCGACGGGGTCATCTTCATCCTTCTTATTTTTCTCTGCGTGGTCTTACACGAATTCGGCCACGCGCTCGCGGCTCGTCGTTACGGCTCAAGACGCGCGACATTACGCTCCTGCCGATCGGCGGTCTCGCGCGCCTCGAGCGGATGCCGGACAAGCCGCGCGAAAAAGTGGTCGTGGCCCTGGCCGGCCCGGCGGTCAACATCGCGATCGCCGCCGGTCTTTTCACCGCGATCGGCCTAACGAGCGGCTTTCCCACGCCGGCGATGCTGGAGCACACGGCCGTCCCGTTGGTTCTGCGCCTTTTCGCGGTCAACATCTTGCTCGTCCTTTTCAACATGATCCCCGCGTTCCCGATGGATGGCGGTCGCGTGCTGCGCGCGCTCCTTGCCATGCGCATGAATTACGCCCGCGCCACGCAGATCGCCGCCAGCATCGGGCAGGGAATTGCGTTTCTCTTTTTCGTCATCGGACTCTGGTGGAATCCGCTGCTCCTCCTGATCGCGATCTTTGTTTATTTCGGCGCGAGCAGTGAGCTGGCAATGGCGCAGATGCGCAGCATCTCGAAGGACCTCCGGGTTTCCGCGGCGATGGTGACGCAATTCCAGTCGCTCCCACTCGACGCGACGCTACACGATGCGGTGGAAGTGTTGCTGAGCACGACCCAGCACGAATTCCCAGTGATCGATGACGATGGAAAGCTGCACGGCATTCTCACGCGCGACGCCATGATCGCGTCACTACGGAAATCTGGTCCGGAGACCCCGGTGACGGAGGTGATGCGAGCCGATATTCCCACGGTCTCGGAATCGACCTTGTTCGACCGCGCCTTTGCCGCCATGCAGGAGTGCCGTTGCCCGGCGCTCTCGGTGATCGATTCCACCGGGCGGCTGATCGGATTATTCACGCCGGAAAACGTGGGCGAGATGATCATGGTGCAAAGCGCGATCGGATCGCGCGCGTCCTAGGCCGGCGCTAGGAATCGAAAATCGCGGAGTAAGCGTGCTTCGTGATCGCCATCACACCCGGATGCTTCAGTTTCCGCTCGGCCGAGATCGCATAGAATTCATTCCCGCAATCCTTCGCTCTACCGATCGACTTGAGGCCGTAATGTTTCAGCGCGACGCGCTCCACCACGGTATGCACGATCGTGAAACCGCGCCCTCCCGCCGCGCAGACTCCCATCAACGCGGAGTCTTCAAATTCACCGACCACGCGAGGGTGAATCCGATTCTCGTCGAACCAGGTATTGAGCGCCGCGCGCAGTCCCATGTTTGCGGTCGGGAGCAAGGCGGGAGCGCCATCCAACGATTGCGGAAAATTCCGGCGCAGTTTGGCCGCGAGTGGCGCGACGGCGCAAAACGTAAAGCCGGAATAGCCGAGGCGGTGATTAAATATCTTCGCCTTCAGAGTGCTCGAAGCGGGCTCATCCGAGAGCACGATGTCGAGTCGATGAGCCTGTAAGTGGTTTACGAGCGGGCCGATGTCGCCATCGCGACAGACGACGTGGATCCCATCGGTGAAGTTGAAAGCGGCCTTCAGGATCTGGAAAGCCATCACCTTCGGGAACGCGTCGGTCAGGCCGATGTTCAGCCGGAGCGGGCGCTTCCCGGGCCGTTGCCGAACCGCGTTCATCAACTCGCGCCCGGTCGAGAAAATCTCATCCGCATAACTGAGCACCAGGTGTCCCTTTTCGGTGAGAACGAGGTTGCGCCCGCTTCGCCGGAAAAGTTTATCGCCGAACGCTTCCTCGAGAAGCTTGAGCTGCGCGCTGATGGACGGCTGGGAGACGCGCAGTTCTTCGGCGGCTTTCCGTACGCTGCCTTTTTTGGCGACCATCCAGAAGTAGCGGAGGTGATGAAAATTGAGGAATTCCACACCGAAACCTACATAGCCTAAAGCTATCAGTCTAATCGAATCTAAATCTTATTCATTACCCGGTGCGGCGTTAGATTCCGGTATTCAGTAAACTATGACCGATTACTCTATGCTCGCCTGCCTGACCGACCGGGCCGCCCAGCCCGCTCTCAGCAGGAGCTCCTTCGCGCTGGGGGAGCGGAGACGGGCGGCAATATTCTCGGAAGGCGTTTGGCGACTTCACCACATCATCGCCGGCCCAGGTTCGCGCGCTCGGGAAGTGAAGAAGGCGAAGCGGGAATTGCTCCGCCAACTGAAGAGATCTCATCCTGCTCAACCAGCCAGGAGAGGAACCTACGGAGCACGGCGTCATCGGTCGTCTGAGAATCTTCCGAAGACCGATTGGTTCCTGCCTTTCAGCCTCCGTCGTCAGAGTATTTCGTAACTAATCAACAAAACTACAACTATGACCACGCTACCGATCCACATCACAACTCACCATCTCAGTTTAAGCGATCCGCTCCGCCGGTTTACGCGCCAAAAGCTGACTCCCATCACGCGCTTCGCAAATGACGCGCTCGCTGCCGAAATCGTCCTGCGACGCCATGGAGGAGCGGCCACGCGCTTTTCCGCCAGTGCTCGTCTCGCTCTTCCGGGGCGAGACGTCCATGGACGCGCGGTTGACTCGGATCTCTACGTCGCCATTGGCATGCTCGTTGCCAAACTCGCGCGCCGATTGCGCAAAAGGAAGACGCGCCTGGCCAAATCCTTTGCAAGATCGCGCGCTAAATGGAACACCAAAACCACGCCGGCGCCGCCACCTGCCGTGGCGGACGAGTCGCGCGCACCATCCACCGAACGCCCTCGCGTCCGCTTGCGTGAAGGTGGCCAGGAAATGCGCGTCTTTCCCTTTCGTCGTCACTCTCCCTTTACCTTGGCGCTCTCTCACGGCGAGGAAGCATCAGGCCGAACGGACTGATACTTTAAAACTATCGCTTCCAGGCGTTCTTAGTCTTGGCAGATGCGCCGTGCGAGAGCGATCGTAAGTCATACGAAATCACTTACCTCTTACCCGCATGACTCTTACCATCCTCGACTTCCTTATCGTTGCCGTGCCTCTCGTTGCTCTCGC
>JBDTIQ010000104.1:0-8844 GCA_039936335.1 Chthoniobacterales bacterium | reverse complement strand
ATCACCTGTTCGCTCCTATCCCGCTCGCCGCGGCTCGCAGCCGATTAATCATGTTGGTGCCCGCCCATCTGCATCTGGCCACCGGACGCGGCCGCCTTTAGCTGGCTCTCGCTGTCGAGCAGGAAGTTGCCGCTCACGACGACTTTTTCTCCGGCTTGCAGTCCCTTTCGAATTACGAAGTCATCCCCGACTCTTGGACCGAGCTCGATTTCCTTCGGAACGAACAGGCCCTTCGCTTCCTGCACGAAAACGTATTGGCGTTTGCCAGTGTCGAAGACAGCGGAAGCGGGAGTGACCAGCTTCTGGCCGAGATCGGACTTGAGCTCGACGTTGGCGTACATCTCTGGTTTGAGGACGCCGTCCGGATTGTCGAGCGCGACTCGGATCTTCGCCGTCCGCGTTTGCCCTTGCAGATAGGGATAAATGAAATCGATCTTTCCCGTGAACTGCCGGTCCGGGCAAGACGTCAGTGTCACTTGCGCAGCCTGGCCCACTTTCACGAGCGGCAGTTCGTATTCGTAAATCTCCGCCTCGACCCAGACGCGTGAGAGATCAGCGATGCGGTAGAGAAGCGTCGTAGGCTGAATCATCTGGCCGACAACGACGTTCTTTTGCACGACCGTGCCGGCAAAGGGCGCCACGATTTCCATGGTCGGTTTGGCGGTTTTTGCACTCTGCAGCGCCTCGATCTGATCGCCGCCAATCCCGAATAACTCGAGACGTTTTCGCGCGGAATCGAGCACGGAATCGGCGCCCCGCGATCGGGTCGCACCATACTCGCCGCGCGCGTTTTTAGCCGAAGCCGCATTCCGCCAGGCGAGCAGGTAATCCTGTTTCGCCGAGTAAAGTTCGGGACTGTAAAGAGCCATCAACGGCTGCCCCGCTTCGACGTGTTCGCCCGGCTTATCGACAAAGAGTTTTTCCACCCAGCCCATGACGCGGCTGTTCAGGTCGGCCACTTTGCTCTGATCGTACGTGACCACGCCGACCGCTCGAACGCTGCGATGCACCTTGCTGGTCTTGGCCGCGACGGTACGGATGTCGACGAGTTGCCGTTGTTGATAGGTGAGATCGACCACGCCGCGCGTCGGGATTCCCGTTGCCTTGACCTTGTGGACAGGCTCCAAAGTCATTCCGCAGATCGGACAATTGCCCGGCTTATCCGAAAGGATGTTCGGATGCATCGGGCATTGGTAAATCTGGGTCTTCTCAGCTGCGGAGGCCTCTCCGTGGTCATGGCCATCTGTCATCTGCTGTGTCCCGCTGGTGGAGTCGGTTTCCTTTCCGCAGCCAGCGAGAGCGAGCGCGAAGGTGAAGGCAAGAGTGAGTCTCGTTAGTCTGTTCATTTGCTTGAATCCTTTGCCGGTTGCAGTGGGGTCGTGCTGGCGCGACTCAGATCGAGGCCAATCGCGCGTTCCAGCATGGCCAGCGCTTTGGCCAGATCCGTTTCGCTTGCCACCAGACCGAGGCGGAAATTGAGGAGAGATCGCTCGGTATCGAGGAAGTCGAGAAAGCTCGATCTGGCCGCTTCGTAGCCGGCGCGCGAAGATTCGTAGGTTTGCTCGGCCTGCGGGAGAAGGTTCTGGCGGTAGAGCTCAACCTGATCACGCGCAGTAGTGGCTTGAAACCAGGCGTCGCGTACATCCGCCTCGACATTATTGGCGACGTTCTGCTGCATCTCGCGACTGGCAGCCAGGTTCTTGCGCGCCTCGCGCTCTTCGGCCTTCAATTTTCCAAACCAGATTGGCACATTGATGCTGATCGATCCGATAACCGCGTCATGTCCGTTGTCCGGCGGGCTGGAAAAAATGTTTGGATTTACCTGTATGTAATCGACGCCGAGTGTGAAATCTGGGAGCCGATCTTTGCGCGCTAAGGCGAGCGAAGTTTCGTTGCGTTCGATCGCAACGTTCGCTTCCTGCAAGTCCTGCCGGTATTGCACCGCGAGCGCGGTGGAGCGTTCTAGGGTCAGCGGCAAGGCGACATCGAGCTTCTGCGACGCCGCGATCGGCGTCTTGGCCGGCACACTGCGGAGTGCATTTAAACGCGCTTGCGCCGTTTCGCGCAACTGCACTAATTCGAGCAGTCGCTTCTCGATCTCCGCGGAGGAAAGCTGCACCTTGAGCACGTCTTGTTGTTGCGCCGTCCCGGCTTCATATTTGGAGCGGGCCGCTTCGAAGGTCTGCCGGTAAAGATCGAGCTGCTCGCGCAGGATCCGGCGTGTCTCGTCCACCCGGTAGAGGTCGTAGTAAGCGATCTTCGTGCGCATGATCAGCTCGCGCGCCAGCGTCTGATATTGCCAGAAGGACTGGAGCGCTTCCTGTCGCGAGCGCTTCGCGGCTAACGAAAGCTTTCCCGGAAACGGAATCTTCTGCGAAAGTCCGACTCGTTGGTTCTGCGCCCCAACCCGCGTCTCTACGTTATCGAAGAAATAGCCATAGCTGAGCAGCGGATCGGGTAGGGACCCGGCGATCTGCGGGCGCTCCCTCAGCGCCTCCCACTTGAAGCGCGCCGCCGCGAGCGCGGGATTGCTGTGCAAGACATCGGCCACGAGTCGTTGGAGCGACTCCGCATGCAGGGAATTAGAAAATAGTAGAGTAAAAGTAAGTATCGTCGTTAGTTTCATAAGAATTCGGGAAAGCCAGACCGGTGAAGGTCAAACCGCGTACCGCGAAAACGGCACACTGCGCCTAGGAGCGCTCCCGAATCAGATGAGACGAATACAGCTCACCGCGCGGGGCGGTGGCGAATGCGAGCGAAAGCCGCAATTGGCCGGTTGTCCTTTCGCGACCGGCGAAGGAAGCACGTTCGGCATTGCGATCGGAAAGGAGGCGGTTGCGGCGACCAAGTGGTCGCTCGTCGCTGGGTTAGCGATCGCCGCTACCTCGCCCGCGCTGGACCGGTCAGCTACCGAGCAGCAGGGGCCGCTCTTACAACAATCGGCACAAGTCATGACTCGATGTTGCCCCAGCATAGTGCAGATCGCAGGCAAAGCCTGTAACGGTTGCAGCACGCTCGCCGCGAGCAAGAGGACGAGGATGACTCCTTTCACGAGAAACCCTGTAGCACCGGGAGGGTGCCAAGTCTAGCGGGTGTCATCCGTTTTCTGTAGGAATGGGCTAGAGGGGATTGGAGAATAAGTTCAAAGCGGCTTGGAACATCACCTCGGCAGGTCCAAATTGCCCGATGCGAGCGACCTGTTCAGACGCCCGAACGGCGCCGTCCCGCGCCCCTCGACTGTTTGCAGCCGAGGGCGTCGCTGCTGGCGCGGCGTGGGCTCTGCGCCATACGACCGCCAGAGCCGTCCGCGCCTGGCGTCCGGGCACCGGTCGCTTCCGCAGCACGGCCGCGACGCTGGCCATCGTCGTCTCGCCCGATCTTCCGGCCGCCCGTAGCCGCCGCGCCGTGCAGCATACCTGGCCGGCCTACCGCGGGGCGATGAGCATCTTTTTCGAAGACTGGGCGACTGCCCTGCAGCAACTGATCGAGGCGGGAGTCGCGGTAAAGTTAATCGTCGGTTCCGACGATCATTCGCGGGTGCCCGGTCTCGCCGATCAGCTCGCCGGCATTCGGCGCACGTCGCCTCTCTTTCAATCCCCAACGCGGCTCATATTCTGCCGATCACTCACCGCGAACTCTGTGTCGATGAAATCATCATGAGTCGGAAAAGCCGCTCTCCTTCAACCAAACATTCTCAGCGCTCGCCATGACCGAAGACCTGCGCCCGGGACCTCTCGACTTCGATGCGGAGGGAGCTCTGAGTCGGGAGTTTCTGCTCCGCCGCGGCACCTGTTGTGAGAATGACTGCCGGAATTGTCCTTACGGTTTCGTCGTCCCGGAGATCCTACCTAACGAATAAAGGGAGTGTTCTTCGACACTGCAGGTCACATCCTTTCCGCAGCCTGTAAAAGTCCTTTGTCTCCTCCACTTCGCGCCGACTCAAAAGCCGGCCGGCCGTGGAGTAACCCCAGAGTGCAAACGGCCCGGCGTAAAGCCCCGTAATCGGCCAGACCACGTTCATGATCCCCATCGGCTGCGGGTGTTCAGCGAGCAGATCAAACGTGTTGATCAACGTCGAAGCAGCGCCGATCGGCGGGCAGATGATGGCAATGGACAGACACCACTTGCCTGAAGTTTCTCCGGATCGCGCTCGTCCTAGTCGGCCTCATTTTTCTCTTCGGGATTTACCTGTTGATGATTGTCTGGCCGTCGGGCTGGGCCTGGCACACGGGCCATTCCGACTATCGGATGATGATCCCAGCGCGCGTAGATGGTATCGCGGCCGCGTTGATAGTCGGTCTCGATGAGGAGCGCGCGTGCCGGTATTCCGAACCTGTCCCCAGACGAATGAGGTCGACCAGTTACTATTTTCGCCGAGCGGCTGGTTATAAATCGCCGAGAAACTGGCGCGATGCTGGTTACTCTCCGGTTCGAGCGCTTCCGGGCTGTGCAGGTAGCCGTGTGACACTTGGAGCGCGAGATTGCGGGTCGGGTTCCAGGAAAGCCGTGCGCTGACGGAATCGAAACGCGGCTCGTCAAAGTCGTAGCGATTCTCGTTAGGCTCACGGCCGGTGAAGACGCTGCCTTCGAGTTTCACGTTGCGCCAGACGGCGCCGAGCGTCGCCACGCCAAAGGTAATGTGTGAGGAATCCTCCCAGTGATGTCCGAGCGGCGCATCGGCGTTATCCATCGCGCTGAGGCGATGCATGAAGGTAGGCGGCCCGAGCGCCGGCTCCCCCGGATAGCCGGAGAGATCGCGCGCAGACCGAGCTGGGAATTTTCGCCTAACGAGCGTGAGAACATCGCCACCGCCCAGTTCGGCAAATCGACCCGATCGTCGCCGCCGCGCGTGCTCACCTTGGTGTAACGCGGAAAGGCGCCGCCGTGGAGCATGAGCATGTCGTCACCGAGCATGATCATCCTTGCCGTAGATCGGCGTGGAATCCGGCACCCAGGCGGTCCCGGAGCTCTCGCGATTCATCGGTTCGGCGAGATTAATCGACGATGCCATCGTCATGCCGCCGTGCGACATCCCGGCGTGCCTCATTTCGTCGTGGTGGAGGCGGCGGCGCGGGCGGTTTCGTGGGCCGTGAGATCGTCATCGGCCGTCGCGCGGGCCGCAGCGAAAGCAAGAGAGAGAAGGCAAATTTTAAAATTCGTAGAGCAGCAAAAGTCGTTGAAAAAACAGATCGATCCCGATCTCCAAATGAACCAGGAAGGAAGCGACCACTCGACGACCGCCGAGCTGCGGACCGAGGAGATCGTTAACCTAACGACGGCGGCGCGTGCGCAAGGAGGCTCTCCTAGAGGACGACTTCTGCGAAACTCCCGACCCCGGGCGGTTCGGTATCAAGCGCAAGGAGGAGAGCCTGAAACTGCGGGGCACGAGGGAGCACGAAAGGCGCGAAATCGTTTCCGCCCAAGAGAGGCAACGACACGGGCGGCGTGACCTTTCCGAGTGATGTCAGCCCGCTGACCGCGCGCACAATTTTGCAGCAAACCGGAGCGGACTCCGGCTTCTTCTCGGCGCCGGCTGCGAATGCATCGGGCAACCTTCCGTTGCGGTTGCCGACGAAAGATCAGCGAGGGCGCAGTGATTAGTAGGCGTGAGCCAAGACGCCAGAACGAGCACGACCGTGAAAAAGCGAAGAGCTGTTCTGGTCCGCATGCGAGAGTTTCTCCGCTCAATCCGACAGGAACTTCGACGCAAGCTTGCCGGCCGGGAACTGAGCGACCGAGACCTGCACTGCAGGGACGCCCGCCGTGGCGTCCGTGATTCGGAGCCGCGGACGGGAGCGCGCCCGTCCCTGCAGCACATTCGTCTCCACTCCTGCCTTCCCGCTGCAGCGGCCAGATCGTCACTGGTCAGTCGCGCGAAATTCTGTTAGTTAGGCGCACCATGCCTTCCGCCGCTGAGCTCCAACATACCCTCGCCAAAACCGCTTCCTTGAGCGGCACCTCACTGCACACCGGCGCGAAGGTCTCGCTGAAAATCCAGCCGGCACCCGTGAATTCCGGGATCAAGTTCAAACGCAAAGATCTCGCGGACGAACCAACCGTCGACGCCACGATCGCGAACGTGAAAACGGTCGAGCGCGCGACCACCATCGGCGAAGGTTCGATGCGCGTGCACACGGTCGAGCACGCGCTTTCCGCTCTCTCCGCTCTCGGCGTGGACAACGCCGTCGTCGAGATGGATGCGAACGAACCGCCGATCGCCGACGGCAGCGCGTTGCCTTACGTCGAGGCGATCAAGAAAGCCGGCATCACGCCACAGGAAGCGCCGCGGCTGCTTTTTCACGTGCGCGAGCCGATCTCGGTTGAGACGAAAAACGGCTCGCTCCTCGTGCTCCTGCCAGACGACGAGTTTCGCATTTCCTGCACGCAAGCCGGACCCGATGGCCGCTTCACGCAGTTCATGTCGACCGTCATCACACCGTCTATTTACGAGAAGGAAATCGCGCCGGCCCGCACCTTTGTTTACTACGAAGACGTTCAGCCGTTGATGGAGAAAGATCTCATCAAAGGCGGGAGTCTCGAGAACGCGATCGTGGTCCGCGGCGAATCGGTCCTGAGCAAAGAGCCACTGCGCTTTCCTGACGAGTTCGTTAGGCACAAAATCCTCGACATCATCGGCGACCTCGCGCTCGTCGGCCGCGCGATTCGCGGTCACGTCGTCGCGGTCAAACCGGGCCACGGGATTAACACCGACCTCGCGCGCACGATCGCCAAGATTCAGGAAACGACCGCCGCCGTGCTCCCAAAGCGCAACTTTCCACCGGGCGAAGGCGGGCTCGATATCAACGCGGTCATGGACATTTTACCGCATCGCTATCCGTTCCTGATGGTCGATCGCATCCTCTCCTTCGAGGGGGACACCAAGGTCGTCGGGATCAAATCGGTCACGATCAACGAGCCATTTTTCCAGGGACATTTCCCGGGGCATCCAGTGATGCCCGGCGTGCTCCAGGTCGAGGCGATGGCGCAGGTTGCGAGCGTTCTGATGATGCGGATCAGCAAAAGCGCGAGCCGCGTCGGCTATTTTATGAGCGCGGATGGGGTGAAATTTCGCAAGCCGGTTCTGCCCGGTGACACGCTCTACATTCACGCGGAGTTGACGAAGTCACGCGGCAACCGCCTTGCGAAAGCGAACTGCAAATGTGTGGTGAACGACGCGGTTGTCTCCGAGGGCGAGCTGATGTTCACCTTCATCGACAAATAGTGGGGGAAAATCCGAAATCTGAATCTCGAGATCCGAAACAATGTTTGAAATCCGAAGGCTCAAAGCTCGAAACGAAGAGTCGCGCGCAGTTGTTTTGAATTTCGGATTTCGGATTTCTGCACGCAATGTCCGTTGAAATTCATCCAACCTCGATCGTCGATCCCGCCGCGCAGTTGGGTGACGGCACGGTCGTCGGTCCGTATTGCGTGGTCGCGGCCGAGGTGTCGTTAGACGAGAATTGCCGGCTGCAAAATCACGTCACGCTGGCCGGCCCGCTGCAGGCGGGGCGCGGAAATAAGTTCTTCGCCTATTGCTCGATCGGGCAGCAGACGCAGGACCTGAAATACGAGCGTGAGCCAACCTATCTAGAGATCGGCGACGACAACTCGTTCCGTGAATTTTGCACGGTGAATCGGAGCACTTCCGCGAATGGAAAAACGCGCATCGGGAGCGGCGGCAACTTTCTCGCCTATTCGCACATCGGCCATGATTGCACGGTGGGCGACGGCGTCGTTTTCTCGAACAACGGAACGCTCGCCGGCCACGTGCAGGTGGGCGATCGCGCGGTCATCGGCGGACTTACGGCGGTCCACCAATTTTGCCGGATCGGTCGCTTCGCGATCACGGGAGGTTGCTCGAAGATCGTGCAGGATGTTCCACCGTTTATGATCGCGGATGGCAACCCGGCGGAAGTGCGCGGGATCAACCAGGTCGGGCTGGAACGCGCCGGTTACACACCGGAAAAGATCAAGCCAATCAAGGAAGCGTTCCGGATCATTTACCGGGGAAAAATGAATACGCAACAGGCGCTGGAAGCGATCCGCGAGAAGCTTGCCGAAAGCGCGGAGGCGCAGGAAATCGTTGCGTTCGTCGAGGGAAGCGAGCGCGGGATTATTCGTTAGGCGAAGTTGAACGTCCGAAACATCAAAGACGCCAACGGCTGGTTTGAAGTGCTGCAAACCGGCGCGGAAGCACAGACCGCGGTGATGACTCTGAGGCCGGGCGGAGCGAGCGGGAGCAAACCGAAGTCGCATGAGAAGAGCGAGCAGATTTTGCTCGTGCTCGAAGGCGAAGTCGAAGCGGAGGTCGCCGGCGAAAAACGCTCGTTAGGCGAAGGCGACTGCGTCATCGTGCCCGCGGACACGCCGCATCGTTTCGCGAATCGTGGCGAGGAAATTGCCGTGACGTTCAGCGTCTACGCGCCGTCGGAATATCCTACCGAAACCAAAAGCTAATCGAGCCTAACGATCAGGCCGCGAGCAGCGGTTTGTCATCGGGCGCCGACGTGCCGTTGAATTTCGAATAGAGAAAACGCGCCACTGGAGAATTAACTTTCGCGCGCGCGCGCGCCCGCGTCAGCCCGGCCTCGCGCAGAACGCGCAGCGCTTCCCCGAGCAGCGCCGCACCGAGGCCGCGATTGCGATATTCCAGAACCACACACGGGCCCGGTGAGAGATGATTTTCCGAGGACGGATCGGAATTGAGGATCAACGCACCGATGATCCGCCCCCCGTGGCGCAGGGTCAGGCATTGCACTTGGTTCTCCGGATCGAACGCGCGCGCCAGCCAGCCGTCGAGGAGGTTGTTCACTTCATGAATCGCTTCGCCCCACGAGCTGTCGT
>JBDTIQ010000103.1:0-3995 GCA_039936335.1 Chthoniobacterales bacterium | reverse complement strand
GTGCCGAGGCCGCGCTCTTTCATCGCCTCGGCCATTTCCTCGTCGTCGACCAGTTTGCCAGCGTGTTCCATCGCGGAAAGTAGCGTCGCTTCGCTGTAACGCGGAGGCGGTTTGGTAACTTCGGCGTGCAAATCGGCGGAGAGGGTTCTTGCCTGGGAGTTATCTTCACTCGTTAGGGCAGGAAGCGCTTTCGCGTCGGCGGATTCGTCTACCGTGCTCTTGCCGTAAACCGCGAGCCAGCCGGACGCGGTCATGACTTTGCCTTCGGTTTTGAAATCGAATTTCTCCGCGACGCGGCTGAGGCGCGTGGTGACGTCGAATTCCGCCGCCGGGAAAAACGTCGCGACAAAACGGCGCGCGAGCATGTCGTAAACACGGCTTTCCATCTCGTCGAGATTCGTCGCGGCCGTGCCAGTTGGGATGATTGCGAAGTGATCGGAGATTTGCGCGTTGTTGAAGATGCGTTTGTTCGGACGGACCCAGCCGTTTTCGAGCACGGTCTGCGCGTGTTTGCCGAGGTCGCCCGGCAAGTTACGTAGCGTTTGCTTGACCGTTGCGACGTAATCTTCGGGCAGCGCGCGCGAATCGGTGCGTGGATAGGTGATGACTTTGTGGCGCTCGTAAAGTGCCTGCGCGATCTGGAGTGTGCGCTTTGCGGAGAGGCTGAAACGGCCGTTCGCCTCGCGCTGCAAGGTGGTGAGGTCGTAGAGGCGCGGCGAAGCCTGGCTCGCCGATTTTTTCTCCTCCGAAACCGCGGCCATCGGCTGGCCCTGGCACGCCGCGACGGCCGCTTCGGCCTGCGCTTTTTCCCAGAGGCGATCGATCCGATCGTGCTCTTCGTTCTCGTCCTTCTTGTAATTCGGCCGCTGGTAGACGCCTTCGTAGGGTCCCTTCGCGATCTCGAATTTTGCGGTCACGCGCCAGAAGTCCCGTGGCTTGAAATTGCGAATCTCAAGTTCGCGATTGAAGACGATCGCGAGCGTCGGCGTTTGCACGCGACCGACGCTAGCGACGTTGCCGGCCCGCGAACCGAAGATGCGTTTCGTAAAGGCGCGCGTGCCGTTGATGCCAATCAGCCAATCGCTCTCACTGCGTGAACGCGCGGCGTCCGCCAAGCCGGCAAGTTGCTCGCCGTTGCGCAAGTTCTTGAACGCTTCTCGAATTCCTTCCGCGGTCATCGTCTGCATCCAGGCGCGTTTCACCGGGAGTTTCGCTTTCGAGAGTTCGTAAAGATTGCGGAAAATCAGCTCGCCTTCGCGGCCGGCGTCGCAGGCATTCACGACGACGTCGATGTCCTTGCGATGCAGCAGTTTCTTCAGGTAGTTGTAGCGATCCTTGGCATCGGCAGTCGGCTTAAGACCAAATTTTTCCGGGATGATCGGCAGCGTCTCCAGCCGCCAGTAGCCGTATTTCTTTTTGTCGATATCCTCGGGCATCTCGAGTTCAACGACATGACCGACCGCCGACGAGATGACGTATTCGTCGTTCTCATAGTGGTCGCCCTTTTTCGGGACCTTGCCGAGAGCGCGGGCGAGGTCGCCGGCGACACTCGGTTTCTCGGCGATGATGAGGGTTTTGGCCATGAGGGTTGCCAACTAGACAGCGTTCGCGCGCTTTGCAAGTCAGAGCAGCTCGTCGCGCGCGTGCGACGAGAGCGCTAAGAAATCTCGCGCAAACAATCCGCAATCGGGGGATGGGGACGGGCATTTAACCAGGTGCGCCGGACTCGAAAGCCGGCGATTTCCCGGCTCGCGATCCACTCTTCGCCGTGGGCGAACTCGGTCAGCACTTCGCCTTCCAAGGCGTAGAAACGATGGGCCGCGGTCTGCGGGTCGAGCACCCAATACTCGCGCACGTCGTGTTCTTCGTAGGCGGCGAATTTCGGGCCGACGTCACGATCGGCGGTGCGAGGGCTGAGGGCTTCACAGACCCAGACCGGTGCGAAAGGCGCGTGGCTTTCTCCGAGTCGTGGCACTTGTGCCTCGGAAAACCAGGCGAGATCGGGAAGGAAAACATTTCGGGTGCTCAGCCGGACTGCCACCACTTCGCGGTAAAGGCGCCCGCCCAAACCGGCGCGCTCGAGGTAAGACGCCAGAAGGCGATCCAAAAAATTAAGAAGGTCCGCGTGAACGAGCGCCACAGGTGAATGCATGAATTTTTCTCCGTCGATGAGGTCAGCGTGCTTCCCCGGCTCAAGCCACTCCAAGAAATCGATGTCCGTCCAGAGCTGCCGTTCCACCTCTGCGCTTTCGGAGACGAGCGTCGCCATGAAATCAGTTAACCACTTTTTGGTGGACGTGGAAAGCGAGCCGGCGTCGCGACTTTACGAGAGCTTCACGAAATATTTGCCGGGAAGCTGCTTTACGAGGTGCTTCAGCTCGAGGCGGAGGAGGACGGAGGAAACGGTCGCGCTCGGTAGATCGGCGACGGTCGAGATCTGATCGATCGGCGTTTCGGTCGGGTTAATTGCGTCGTAAACCCGGCGCTCGTCGTCGGACATTTCAGGCAAAATGCGGGTGGGCTCGGTCGCGAACTTCTGCTTTTCCGGGAGGAGAATCTGGAGGTCGTCGAGGATGTCGCCCGCTTCCATGACCAGCTTGGCGCCTTGCTGGATGAGACGATTCGATCCGTGCGCGGTCGGGGCGTTGATGTGACCGGGAACGGCGTAAACCGAGCGCCCTTGCTCGATCGCCTGAGACGCGGTGATGAGCGCGCCGCTATTCAGGCCGGCTTCGACGACGAGGATGCCGTGGCTCCATCCACTGATGATCCGGTTGCGCATTGGGAAGGTCTGACGATCCGGCTCGACCTGCATGGAAAACTCCGAGACGACCGCGCCGTTGCCATCACGGATTTTTTCGGCGAGCGCGGCGTTTTCCGGCGGGTAGAGATGGAGTAAACCCGAGCCGATCACCGCGACGGTGCGGCCTTTCGCAGCGATCGCGCCCTGATGTGCGGCGCTGTCGATCCCGCGCGCCAAGCCGCTGATGATCGTGAGGCCGGAATAGGCGAGCTGGTAGGAAAGCTTCTTCGCGCACTCGGCACCGTAATGACTCGTCCGGCGCGAACCGATCACGGCGATCGCATGTTGATCGCGCTCCGTCAGTTCACCCCAGACGTAAAGCACGATTGGCGGCGCGTGGATCTCGCGGAGTTGCCGGGGATATTTCGGCGACTCCGCCGTTATGACTTCCGCGCCAAACTCGCGGATGCGTGCGAGCTCTGCCGGTAAATCGACCGTGCTTTCCCAGCTTGCGATCTGTGCGGCGACTTCGCGGCCGATGCCGTCGATCGTGCTTAGCTCGCCGCGTTTCGCCGCGAGAATCCGCTCCGGCGTTTCGAAAACTTCGAGCAACTTCCGCAGCCGCACCGGCCCCATCTTCGGCACCATGTTCAGTGCGATGCAGGCTTCGGTGCTGTTCATGACTCAAAATGTTCGTGAAGCGTTTGCGCGAACACCTCGTAGATAAGCGTGCGGTGCTCGGCAAACACACAGCGGATCTGACGTGAACGGGGCGTCGAGCGATAGAAAAAAATGATCCGATAGCGACCAACGCGAAGCCGATAATACCCTTCGAGGTTTCCTTCCAGCGCTCGAATATTACCCTCTTCGTGAGTCAGTTTTCGGAGGGCTTCCCGGAAGGTGCGTCGCGGTTCCGGAGCAAGCGAGCCGACGAAGCCGACCACTTGCTGCTCCAGCTCAACCTTCATCCAGCGCGGAGAGAGGAAAATATTTGCCCTCTCCGCGTCGCGCCCGCCGCACCGCTTCCATGGCTTTTGGGTTAGCCATGATCTCGAGCGTCTCGGCGATGGCCAACATGCGTTCGGCAGAGACGAGGTAGGCCACCGCCTTCTCGCGCCGAGTAATGACGATCAATTCGTCGTGCGCTTTCTTCAGCAGCGCGGGCAGGGTAGATTGCGCCTCCGTGACGGAATACGTAGATGGCATGATGAAAATATATAACCGAGAGGCTGTCGCCAGCAAGCGGTGATTG
>JBDTIQ010000102.1:0-6146 GCA_039936335.1 Chthoniobacterales bacterium | reverse complement strand
GTCAAAGCCAACTTTGATCTTCATCTCAAGGAGTGCGAGTGGCGCTACAACAAATCTTCTTCCTTCCTATTCAAAAACCTCTTAACACTCATCAAAAATCCTTCGAATCTTCTGGTCTAGAGCCTTGTTTAATCCTTCATTCGTTAGGTAGATTCAGCGCTGGGAACAATCAGCACCGGGGCTTGCGCAGAGCGCACGACGTGTTCGGCCACGCTGCCGATGAGCGCATGCTCCAATCCAGTGCGGCCATGGGTGGAAGTCACGACCCGGTCGATCTCCGGCCGCGTGCTCTGCGCGCAAATCTCTTCGACCGCCGATCCGACGCGAATCCTTGTTTCGCAACGCACGCCGCGGAGACATTCCAATTGCGCCAGCTTTCCCATCTCTTGAGCGACGCGGGTCGAGGCGTCATCCGGCGCCGGCGGCGGCCCGCCGTTGCCCATGCGGTCGGCGGCCAGGGTCTGAGCGGAGGGAACGACGGCATGGAAGAGCCGAAGTTGTGCCGCAAAGTGCCGGGCGAGGAGGGCGGCGTATTTGAGACCGGCGACGGAACACTCGGAGAAGTCGACCGGCACCAGAATCTTCCGCAACCGGAAGGTGTCGGCTGGTTCGGAACGCCAGATGGTTGTTTCAAATTTTTCCCCGCGCGGGACGAGCACGGGACAGGGTGCATGGCGCACAACGCGTTCCGCGGTGCTGCCGAGCGCAAGGTGTTTGAGCCCGCTATTTCCGCGTGTCGGTAGAATTATCAGATCGACTCTTAACTCTCGCGCCAGTTTGCAAATTTCAACGTAGGGCCGGCCGGAAACAATATGGCAGTTATCTGGTCGGAATTTTACGTCGTGCTTCCCCTCCACTTCCGCGAGCCGCTCTTGCATGAGGGCGACGGCATCGGCGCAGTTGAGCATGAAATGCCTGGCGTGAGTGACTTCGGTGAGGTCAGCGCCGGGCTGGACGTGAATCAAATGGATGCCGGCTTTGAATTCTTTGCCGAGCGCAAGGCTGTATTTGAGGGCGTGCAGGGAGGCGTGGGAAAAGTCCAGCGGCACGAGAATAGTCTTCATCTGCAGGGGAGCGTTCAGGTCGAGCGCGGCCGACTGCTTCGCCTGTTCTCCTTCGCTCCCCGTTTTCATCGCGATGACTTATCCGCCTTGATGGCTGGTCGCTGGTGTGGTTCGCGAAATTTGTTACTCCGTCGCCGCTCCCGGAATGGACTCGTCGTCGACTTGGGAGACTTCTTCGTGACGCGCTCTGTCCTTTCCGGTTCTTCCCGATTCAAATCAGTCTTTGTTTCGTTGAGGCCTTGCTTCCAGTCGGCGAGCCGGCGCACCAGCCACTCAGGCTCGCTGACGGAGGCCGAATACGGCGGATTGCCGATGACTATGGTGAACCGCTTATGCCGTTTAACTTCATTCGGCCGCGGCCTCGTGGGCGAGAGCTGGCGCGTCGAACACGACGCGATCAGAGAAGTCATGCGTTGCCTCAAGGGCATTCGTGAGGTAGATTCGAGCGCGCTCGTGGGCTCGGAATCGGTAGCCGGTATCCCAAAGCTTGAGGCCGATCTTCATATGAGCGATGGCATAGGGGAGCCATCATTAACTCGTAACCATGCAGTCGTGGCAGGAGCGCGCTGGCGAACGTATTGATTCCAGTAATCCGAGAAGTCGGTGGGCTGTCGCGGGAAGGAAGTGGCCGGTAACTCCGGCATCACTTTCAATCCGCGGTTTTTCGATTTCGCCTCAAGATGGCGATGGATTAGGTCGATGACTTCAACGAGGAAAGTGGCGGTGCCGGTGACGGGGTCGAGAATCTGGACGAAGAACTCGTTCCGCAGGGATAGTCCTTTTCTCGCCCGGTTCATCGGTGAGCGGCGGGAGTTTTAGATCCGGATGCTTCTTGAGCATGTCGGCCCAGGTCGCGGTATCGGCAAGGCCGTGGGCGAGCTTGAACTCGCTCTGCAAAAGCTCGTGAACGCTGCGGACGATGCAGGAGACGACCGACTTCGGGGTATAGAAGACGCCGCGCCGGATCTTCTTCTTTTTGTCGTACTCGGTGAGGAAGCTTTCGTAGAAGTGAATGACTGGATCTTCCAGGAGGTTCCGGTTATCGAAATCGCGAAGGACGGCGTCGAGGTGGGTGTTCGGGCTGTTGAGGAGGGAGGTGACTTCCTGGATGCCGAGCTCGTCGAAGTCGATCCGGTCTTTGCGGCCGGCTCAGGTGGAGAAAGGTCTTGAGCATGTCGCGCAGGAACGGGTTGGTGACTGACACCATGTCCACGATGTTGTCGCCGTGAATGCCGGCGGGGCGCGAGACGGCCGCGGAGAAGTGCCCGTAGGTGATGGTCTGCGCATACATGTCGGCGAAATCGTCGTCGCTCAGATCGTGGACGAGGGCGGCACGGAAGGCGGCTTCGAGTTTGCGGATTTGCCCGAAGCCGTCCTCGTAGTCCAGACCGGCGCGAACGCGGGCGCGAATCTTTTTCGCGAGTTCGGCGAGCGCGAGGGCGAGCTGCTTCGAGGTGTGCTCTGGCGAATCGCCGCGCAACATCGGGTCGCGGATCGCATCCGCATCAAGTCGCCGAACGGCGTCGACAGCATCGAGAAAGTGCGCCTGGGTGGGCTCGAGCAATGGATTCAAATTCGCGGCTGGGATCGGACGAAGCCGCTGCTCCTCTTTCTCCATGGCGGCCCGGGGTTTCCGCAGATGCCTTTTGCCCATCTCAACGCGGAACTCGAACACCACTCGTTGTCGTGCAATGGGATCAGCGTGGCGCGGGCAAATCCTACTCCTGGTCCATTCCCGATGACTCAATGCGCGTCGCGCGTTCGTGGCGGATGGGGACGAGCTGGTGCAATTGCTTCTGGCGCGATTCGGCGCGCGGAAGTGTTATCTGGTCGCGCATTCGTGGGGCTCGCTTTTCGGCGCGCAGCTCGTGGCCCAGCATCCGGAGCTATTCTTTGCCTATGTTGGCATTGGTCAAACCGTTGACCTTCCCGAAACCGAACGGGTTCTCTACCAATTCGCGCTGGAGTCGGCGCGAAGAGACGGCAGTAACAAGGCCATCACGGATCTCGAACGAATTGGGCCGCCGCCGCACAGCGACGCGAACCACAAGTTCATGACCAAATGGGTCGATTACTATGCGGAGCGCGAACATCCTTCGCTCTCGCATATGGATGACACGGCTGGCGTTGGAATCGCCGCCTATCCCTGGATCGACCTCTGCAAAATTCCATAGACGTGCGCTATTCGTTCGCGCAGCTCTGGAAGGAAATTTTCTACAAGACGAACCTCTTTAAACAAGCGCCCCGCATCGATGTGCCAGTCTATTTTTTTCTTGGCCGTCACGATAAAGTGGTCACCTCCGAAGTGGCGCAGCGCTACTTCGATGCGCTCGACGCGCCGCGCGGCAAACAAATTGTCTGGTTCGAACATTCTGGCCATTGGCCGCAGTTTGAGGAGCCGGAGAAATATCGGAAGGTCCTGGTCGAACAAGTGCTCGGAGAAAATGGAGCTGCGCGCCAGCCGCAAAGATGAAAATGCCCGTCCACAATTCGCTGATCGACAACCTCGGCCTCGTCTTCGCCGTCGTCTTCGTCGCGCTCCTTTTCATTCAATGGAAGTGGCCGCTACGGCGGCAGCATTTTTCCGCGCTCCGCCGGCTCGTCCGCAACGCCATCCTCGTCGCGCCGGTCTTCTTCTTTCCCGGGTTCTCCTCGTGCCGATCCCGTTCTTTACCTCCATCTGGGCGGCCCGAGAACAGTTCGGGCTTTTCTACTGGCTGCATCTGCCGGAAATCGTCGCGGTGATCGCGGGCGTGCTGCTTTATGATTACGCCTATTATTGGTGGCACATGCTCATGCACCTGGCGCCGTTCTTTTGGCGT
Source organism: Chthoniobacterales bacterium (assembly GCA_039936335.1). Classification (GTDB taxonomy): domain Bacteria; phylum Verrucomicrobiota; class Verrucomicrobiia; order Chthoniobacterales; family UBA10450; genus Palsa-1392. The sequence continues at coordinate 2,260 of JBDTIQ010000102.1, read as the reverse complement.
TTCCATAACGTGCATCACACCGATCTCGACATGGACGTGAGCACCGCCAGCCGGTTCCATTTCGGTGAGGTTCTTTTCTCGATCTTCTTCCGGGTCGCTCTCGTCGGCACGCTCGGATTGAGCATCTGGACACTTGTGACCTTTCAGCGTGGCCAATCAATTTCAGCACTCGAACTGGCGGTTGCCGATCATGGTGGAACGCCTGCTCAATCTATTTTTCGTGACGCCGCGGATGCACGGGATTCATCACTCGATCGTGCAGCGGGAGACGAACTCGAACTGGGGCACGGTCTTTCGTTGGTGGGACCAGCTCCATCGCACCCTGCGGATCGATATTCCGCAGGAGGCCATCACGATCGGCGTGGCCGCTTATCGCGATGAAGACGAGCTCACTTTCGGCAAGCTATTCATTCTTCCCTTCCGCAGCCAGCGCGCCTGGCGGTTGCCCGATGGAGAAGTGCCGGAGCGTGCGCCGGAAGCTTCTCCCGCCTCGCGCCATAAATTCTCTCCCTCGATCTGATTGTTGTGAGCGCGCGTTATTCTCGCGACGTTCGCTCTTCGCAAAGCTTCTCTACGGGTTCAATTCCGCCGAACAAATCCGCGCGACCACGCTGTCTAACAGCCGAACATGATCGCGTAAGGCTTTCTCGACTTTCTTCGATATTACATCCGCCTCTCTCACCGAGAGCATTGGATCAACTTCGTGGCCACATCGCTATGGACTCGATGGCCGAGCCAGCGGGCTCGCACATCACGCACCCCGGTCACGCCTGAGACCTGTCGTGGAGCGCGTTCGATCTCGGCAAGAATCTCTGGTTCTATGCCATCGATCAGACGCGTCCAGATCGAGAACGCGGCGTCCTTCACGATAAAGAGAATGGCGATGGTGATCAGAATGCCGACAATCGGATCGAGAATAGGAAATCCGAACCACACGCCAATGACTCCGATTAAGACGGCGAGACTGGTGACCCCATCGACTCGGGCGTGCTGGCCATCGGCGATCAAAACCGCGAACCGATTTGATTACCGACCCGAATGCGAAAGATCGCGACGGCTTCATTTCCGATGAAGCAATTATCGCCGCCAGCGCCACCCAACCGATATGCGACACCGTTTGCGGATGAATAATCTTTCGGATCGACGCATAGGCCGCGACGCAAGCGGAGAAGAAAATGATGAGAACGATCACCACTCCGGCCACGTCTTCCGTTTTGCCGTAGCCATAGGTAATTTCCTGCTCGTCCCGCGCCGTGTAAGCGAGAAGCGATCCAGAGTGGAATACTCGTCCCGGCGTCCGCGAAGTTATGAATGGTATCGGCGAGCAGCGCGACAGAGCCCGACAACAGTACGATGGCCAACTGAAGCGCCGCGGTCGCACCGAGCCCGATCAGCGAAGTCTTAGGCAGTGTTCACGAATTATAATGTGTACTATTGTTTTGGTTCGTGATTGAAGCTTGGGATGCTGAAGCATTCTGTGCGTAAAATCATCACCAATTCTGTGTGGCAAGAGCTCGAACCGGCCCTCGCCGCAGCCAAACATTCCCAAGCCGGCGCGCCCGGTGAGATGACCGACCGAGAGTTCCTCGAAGCGGTCCTCCATCTGCAGCGGACTGGGAGCCCGTGGCGGGATCTGCCGCCGGAGCTGGGTTATGGGCATGCCGTTTACATGCGTTTCCGGCGCTGGGAAGCGCGCGGGGTTTGGCAGCGGCTCTGACAAAACCTGCAAGCCGAACCTTTCGCCGGGGCCCGCGCCTTGCTCTTGGATTCAACCACGGTGCGGGCGCACCACCATGCGGCGGGTGCCTCAAAAAAAAAGACCCCGGCGACCAGGCTCTGGGCCGCTCTCGCGGGGGACTAAGCACCAAGATCCATGCCGCCACCTTAAATGAAAACTGCGCCGTCGCCCTGGCAGCTCACGCCCGGCCAGGCGCATGATGGCCGGCAGTTTGAAAGCCTCTACGAAAGCCTCCCGGCGGCCAACGTGCTGGAGGCGGCTCTCCTCGAGCGCGGCTACGATGCCGAGCGCATCCGCGCGCGTCTGGCCTGCGACGGGATCACGCCGGTCATCCCGCCGCTGCCCGCGCGCAGCAGCAAACCGCCTTTTGACCGGGAGCTTTATCGGGGGCGCAATCGGATCGAGCGCTTCTTCAACAAGCTCAAACAATTTCGCCGCCTCGCCACCCGCTACGACAAACTCGCCAAAACTTTCCTCGCCGCGCTCCACTTAGTCGCCGCTTTCCTGATCTTGAAGAATCCG
>JBDTIQ010000101.1:0-5507 GCA_039936335.1 Chthoniobacterales bacterium | reverse complement strand
CAACTTTGATCTTCATCTCAAGGAGTGCGAGTGGCGCTACAACAAATCTTCTTCCTTCCTATTCAAAAACCTCTTAACACTCATCAAAAATCCTTCGAATCTTCTGGTCTAGAGCCACCAGTTTTTGGACAACCTGCAGACAACCATCTCGACTTCAATAATTCAAGCGCTGAAGGAAGAAGAGGAAGAATGACCACTTTCCCCCCTTTCATTACCCGAGAAAATTCCGAGGAAGGAAAATTGATGTCCTCCCAACGAATGCCAGCCGCTCCAGAAAGGCGCAGGCCGGAAAAAGTTAACCACCGAATAAATTGCCCAAGTTCGTAATCTTCCGCCTCGCACATCAGGAGCAAGTCCCGAACAGATTCCGGAGAGGGAACTTGAATTCTTCTAGGTGAAACAACTTTCCTAGGAATCTTGGAAACAATTTTAAAATACGAATCCGGAAGCCAAGAACGGTCGATACAGAAAGAAATAAAATTTCTCAAATACCAACGAAGCTGGTTTGGAGCCGAGACAAATCCCAGCGAGTCGTATTTTTTCCAAATCGCAACCGGCTCGAATTCCTCCCAGGTTGAGCAGAATTTTTGGAGAGTCCGCCGACGACGGGAGAAATTAATTGCCGTTTCTTTGCTTCCAAATGCCGAATTATCTTCGTGTAATTGAAGAGCCCGAAGAAAATCCGGACGGGGGTTTGCGATCGTGGACGTCGGGTCGAGGGAACGGGACAGCCCTTCGGGCAGCTGGGAGGCTCGCAGAATGCCCTTTGCAAGCGCGCGGTCCTTCGTCCCGAGCGACTTTTTGATTTGATGGTCTCCAGCCCGGTGGAGAGAATAATATGTGCCGTTTTCGTGCTGATAGAGGTGTTTTTGGATTCGTTTCACGATTATCTTCTTGTTTCGAAGAAGCTGAAAACGAGTACCAAAGTGCCAAAAAAGTGACCACCCAGCCATTTTTCCGATGCCTCACCTCCAGATTTCTAGAGGGTGCACCGCGTTGGAATCGAACCAACAACCCAGTGATTAAGAGTCACTTGCTCTGCCAATTGAGCTAGCGGTGCGTTTGCGCTCCCGGCGGTTTCTCCGGCGAGGGAGCGAAAACTACTCAACCCCGCGCGCTGCACAACGCGGAAGTTGCATTGCAGTGCAAGCAGACGAGACCGGTGAGCAGCACCAGCGCAGGAGGGGGAAAGAAAACGCCGGACGCTCCGCCGAGAATCTTCCCGCTTTCCTGCGCGGCAATCTCTCTGGCAAACTTCCCTGTCTCTAAGCTACGCCAGAACCCGTTTCTCCCGATATGTCATGTTGAGCGAAACGAAACATTTTTGACTATTTCCCATCTCTTGCCGGCAGACAGAGACAGCGATTCTTCACTTCGCTCAGAACGACAGTCTTTAGTGAGCCGTCGTGCGGTCGCTCATCTGGTCAAAGGGCGCGGCGAGCGTCTGGGCTGTTGCGCCAAGTAGGCAGTTGATCCCTTAGACATGCCCCGCCGGACCGATCCGGCGGGGGCTTCGCTTGTTTAGAAGTCGTAAGAGACTGTGCCATAAAACCCGCGGCGTTGGCCGAATTGCGGGGCGCCGACGCCGATGCCGCTGCCGTCGCGCAGCTCGTAGATTTTGTCGAACAGGTTCACGACATCGAAACGTACCCGGATGGAGCGTGTGCCTCCCAGCGGAATATCTCTTTCCACACCGAGATTGAGGGTTTCATAAGGTGGAAGCTTTTCGGTGTTGGCGAAGCCACGACGCAAGCCGTTGCCGTAGAGCGCGTCCGCCGAAAAGCTCCAGTGCTGCCAGCTGTAAGCCACGCCAGCCGAGCCGGTGACTCGCTGGTCGTGATCGAGAAAGACCGCGTGGTCGCTGATGTAGGCGAGCTCATCCGGATCGAAGAGAAACTGTGCTGAATTTATATCCTCGCCGGTTGCATGTTCGACTCCGATGTTGAGATAGCTGCTAAAGCCGCCGTGCTGGTAACTCGTGCTTAACTCACCGCCATAGATCTCGCCCGCGCGATAGTTAAAGGACGAGAGGATCAGCGCCTGGCCAAATTGTCCTTCGTCGAGAACGTTCCGGGCGTGCTTGTAGAACCCATCCAAGCCGATCTGGAATCCATCGCCGATTTTTTGCGTGACGCCGGCATCGAAGTAATTGGCGCGCTCTGATTTGACTGGTGAGTTGAGAGTGATCGCGGACTCATTCGTCGTGCCGGCGAACTTCGAGATGGTAGTCTGGCTCACATTTTCCAGCGGAGGCGGCGTGAAGTAGCGGGCGTAGCCGGCGTGGAAGGAAGTCGCCTTCCCTGGCGTGTAAACGATGTTGATGCGCGGGCTGAACTGACTCTCAGTCACCACCTCATCGACGAGATCGAAACGGCCGCCGAAGTTAATCGTGAGCGGTTCGAAAGGCTTCCATTCATCCTGCAGATAGGAGCCATAGAGACAAGCGTTCTGGCTGGAGTTATCGGCGATTCGAAAGGGAATGTCGCTCGTTTGATTTCCCTGCGCGTTCACCGGAAAGACGAGCGTGGCCGTGCCGTCACTCGCATGTGAGTCAGTGAAGAATAGGCCGCCGCGCAGTGTGTTTTGCTCGTTCAGCGTGTAACTCGTATCCAGCTCCGCGCCGTTCGTGTAAATCTCGCGATCCACTCGCGAAGCCACGCCGTTGAAGAAGAGATCTCCCACGTTATCGGGCCGAAAGAGGACGCCGCTGTAGCGCGTGAAAACAGAGGCCTGCATGTTGAAGAGGTCGGATTTCTTTTGATAGGCGAGAATCCCGTAGGCCGAGTTCTCCGCCTGGTTCTCGTTCAGCTTCGTAGAATCGAAATCCGTCCTGCCATTCACGACGAACGCCGTCGGCTGTCCCGGGTTATCGGGGATCTGGAAGTTACTCTCGTTCCCGCTGAGCAGGAGGGTCAGGCGGCTGGAATCATCGATGATGTAAGAGAGATAGCTGAATTGCTTGAACTGATCCGTGTCGTCGTGAATCGGCGAACTGCTGCGAGTGGGATTCTCAATGCCGATCCCGCTGTGCAGATAGCTTCCATCCACATAGTAAGTCAGCTTACCCGCGACGCCGCCGTATTCGAAGCTGGGCATGATCGTGTCGAAGCTACCGACCTCGAGGGAGCTTTCTCCGCCGGTAAAGGCCGCGCCATTCTTCGCATGGATATCGAGGACACCGGTCGTGCGGAAACCGAACTGAGCCGGGAGAGCGCCCGTGATAAGGGAGATGTTATCGATGAACCGAGTCGATAACTCCTGGCCGAATCCGCTAATGCCTTCCGGCAAGAGCACATCATCGATCCGGTATTGCAGGTTCGCGTGCTCACCGCGGACGTGGAGTTGGCCGAAGGAATCCTGTGCGACGCCCGGGAAACGGAGGACGGTTTGGTTAAAAGGCGCGTTCTCGCCCTGAGCTTCCGAGCCGAGGCGATCGGGTCCGATGGTGTAACGCTGGCGCCGAGACTCGGCACAATCTGCTCGCGTGAGGTATCGAGTTCCTCGCTCGTGACCACGATACTGCTGGCGGTTGTGGCTCCCGGTGAAGCCGTAGGACTCGGCGATGAACTCGGGGACGGCAAAGCGACCTGCGCGGTCGCGAAGTGGGCGCTGCTGATGAGCGCAGAAACAAGTGCTGCAAATTTTTTCAAAGTAGATCTCTCCTCTTGGATTGGGATTAAACGGACAAGACACGGCAGACCGCGACAGGCGGTTGCCTAACGAGTCAAGGATGTGCGCGGATCGCACCGGCCGTTCAGACGGAGACGGAAACCGACCGCTCCGTGCGAAGCAGGCGGCGAGACTCAGCGCTAGGAGAGCGCAGGCGGCGCGTGCTCGAAGATATGAGCGCCGAAGAAGGGCGCCGCCACCCAGACGGGAGCGAACGCCGGAATTTTCTCGAAAAGAACCGCAGGCTGGGGCGCGACAAAGACCGACGGCGCGGTCGCCTGTTGGTATTTACCGGTGGCAAGAAGAGTTACGGCGCACTCGTGGTTAGGCGAACCGGCGTCGGCGTGAAAACGTGCGTGCAGTTGGGGCGACGCGGCGAGCGCCAGGGCAAAGAGAAACGCGCCAAGCAAGCTACTCGCGACGATTGCGCGAAGTTTTTCGGGGCGACTCATACAGCGAGGTATCTTTCGCCGACAAATAGCCTAACGACAAGGGCTTTGTGAGAAAGTTTCTTTTTCGTGCTGAGTTCGTCACACAAACGTAACACTAAAGACTTTGACCCCTCCGGGCGCAGTGCGGAACGGTTCCGCGCATCAAACTCACGTCGAAGCTGAGATTCCCGATTAGGCCAAGCGTCATTGCCCGTTTAAAGTCACGACCTAGGCGATGACAACCGTCTTCGCATTCATGAACTCGCGGATACCTAGCGATCCTAGTTCTCGTCCGTAACCGGACCGCTTCACTCCGCCAAAAGGCAACCGCGGGTCGGATGCGACCATGGCGTTGATGAAGACCATCCCGCTCTGCAACTCGCGCGCAAAAAGCTCCTGTTCCTCCTTATCCTGCGTCCAGACGCTGGCGCCGAGGCCGAAGTCACTGTCATTCGCGAGCTTGATCGCGGCGCTCGCATCCCTTACTCGGAAAAGGAGTGCGACCGGGCCGAAGATTTCCTCGCGATACGCTGGCGCGTCCTCTGGGATTTCCGCAAGCACGGTCGGCGGATAGAAGTTTCCTTCTCCCTCCGGTACTTCGCCACCGAGCAGACACTTGGCGCCGGCCACGATCGACTTCCGTACCTGCTCATCCACGCCATCGCGAATCTTCGGCGTCGCGAGCGGCCCAATGTCGGTCGCCTCCTCCAACGGATCGCCGACATTTAGCGCGCTCATCTGCGCGAGGAACTGCCTAACGAAGTCATCATAGATCGCATCGGCGACGAGGAAACGCTTCGCGGCGATGCACGACTGCCCGTTGTTAATCGTGCGCGCCTTCACCGCGGTCGTGAGCGCGGTGTCGAGATCGGCACTCGGCATGACGATGAACGGATCGCTTCCACCGAGCTCGAGCACGCACTTCTTGATCGCTTTGCCCGCTGCGGCTGCGACTTCGCTCCCGGCGCGATCGCTCCCGGTTAATGTCACCGCCTGCACGCGCCGATCGGCGATGATGGCGGTGACTTTCTCCGAGCCGATCAGGAACGTTTGGAAAACACCCGGCGCCGCGCCCGCGCGCCGGAAGATATCCTCGATCGCGAGCGCGCACTGCGGCACATTCGCGGCGTGCTTGAGCAGGCCGACATTGCCCGCCATGATGGCCGGTGCGGCGAAGCGGAAGACCTGCCAGAATGGAAAATTCCACGGCATGATCGCGAGGACCGCGCCAAGCGGCTCCCAGCGCACGGAGCTCCGCGGGGCTGCGGTCTGCACGACTTCCTCCTCGAGAAAACGCGCGCCGTTCTCCGCGTAGTAGCGACAGACGCTCGCGCATTTGCGCACCTCCGCGCGCGCCGCCTCGATCGGCTTGCCCATCTCGAGAGTCATCGTGCGCGCGAGCTTTTC
>JBDTIQ010000100.1:0-12928 GCA_039936335.1 Chthoniobacterales bacterium | reverse complement strand
ACAATGCCAAATGAGAAGCGATCTATGGCAGCCGCTCGACCCGCATCCGCGTGCGGCGTCGTGGAACTCCGCCTTCCAGGTCAGCAGTCGCGCTGCCACACGGCGGCGGCGGCGCCGCAGCGAGGCTCAGAATTGCCGGAACCACTTGTAAGGGAAGTCGTCGCCCGGACAATCAGTCGGCCAGCGCGGCGGATTCATCTCGCGGTGGGGACGGACCGGGATCTCCTTGCCGCCGACTTTTCCGCAGCGCGCGCGCAGGTAGCGAATTAATTCCTCACAGGCACCGAGCTGCGCTTTCGTCGGCTGATCGCGATTGAAATCGCCAACCAGGCAGATGCCTAACGAAATGTTGTTCAGGTAATCGCTGTGCACGTGGCCGCCATTGATCTGGCGCGTCCAGCGGTTTCCGATTTCGATCTCGCCGTCGCCCGAGGAGGTGCCGTTGCCGATCACGAAATGATAGGCGAGCCCGTTCGGCATTCGGCGGACATGCCGATGGTAGTAGTCGAAGATGCGCGCGTTCCCCTGCCGGGTGCCGCTGTTGTGCACGATGATGAAACGCCAGCGTTCGCGCACGACGGGCGCGCGGTCAATCTGGCTGCGGACCGAGCGGGTGAGATATTTGTAGTGCCTCCCGAAAAGGTGGAACGGCAGCAGGGAAAATCCGCGCGGCTTTTGGTAACCGGATTTCTCGACCACGACCTGCGCCGGAGCGGTCTTCATTGCGGGAGTTCGAGCGATGGTGGGCGCTGGCTTTCGCACGACAGCTCGCTCTTTACTTTGCTCGTTAGGCTGAGAACGCGGAGTTTCCTCCGGCTGCGGAGTTCTTTTCGCCGGCGTCCGCTCGGGCGTTTCTTCGCGCTCGGGGGTCGGTTTCGGAGCCGATGGCTTCCTGTGTTTCGCCGGCGGATGTTTGGCCGGTTTCGGCTTATGCCGCGGCGTGGTTTCTTTCGAGGGAGTAGGTGTCGCAACCGTGCGCATTCTTTCCCGCGCTTTCAGGAATAGTTGCCGCTTTTGTTCCTCAGTGGGCTCGGCCCCCGCAAGATTGTGCCAGCCGATCCCGATGAGGGTGAGGAGCGCGACCAGGAGGAGCGGCCAGCGGGAATGAGTGCGTAAGCGATGGATCAAAATAGATGCGACCCTTTTACGCCGATTGCGGCTCGGCGGCGGATTCCGCTGCGGCCCGCGCGACCGCCGCACGCTCGCTTTCGCGCCGCAGGATGGCGTTCAACTTCCCTCCCAGCAGAAGGAACAGACAGGTGAGATACATCCACGTCAGAAGCATGATGATGGAAGCGAGCGCGAGGTAAGTTGGGTTATAGCGATCGTAGCGCGCGACGTAGTATTGAAACAGCTTCGTCACCGTGATCCATCCGATGGAGAAAAAAATCGCGCCCGGCAGCGCCTGCCGGATCGTGAGGTAATTCTCGGGTGTGAGCAGGTAGAGCGCGAGCGCAAGGATGACAAGCGCGATGCCGGTGAGGGGCAGGTTCAAGTAGGCGACCCACTCCTGGAGCGGGATGTGGAGCTGGAAATTCACTTCCGCCATTCCCGCGAGGGCTTCGCCAAAAACGGTGACGTTAAAGGCGATCAGGATCGTGATTCCAAACCAGAAAAGGAGGAAAAAGGAGATGATGTATTTCGACCACCAGTTCCGATCCTCCTTCACGCCATGAGTGAGACTGAGCGCGCGTGAGATCGTAGAAATGAAAATCGTCCCGAGATAAATCCCGAGGATGATGCCGGCGAACGCGATGAATCCGTTGCTCCCGGTCACGATCACGTTGGCGACAATCGTATCGAGAATCTCCTGCACCTTCGGGTCGGGCGGGAGAAACGCGCGCACCACGCCGAGCATGGTGTGCAACTTCGCCGGGTCCGTCCCGAAAAGCCCGAGCAGATGCCAGAGAAAAAGCAGCCCGGGCGCGAGGGTGAAAAGCATCTGGTAAGCCATCTGCGCGGAGAGCCCCAACGTCTCGTCCATAACCGTTTCCCAGACGAGCCGGCGCGTCACGCGACCGAGCAGGTGAAGCTTTTTCATGGTCGCGAGAAGTTTACTTTGCCGACCGGCGAATGCCATTAAACTCTCGACAGTTTTGCCTAACGAATGCCCAAACGCATCCTGATCCTGACCGCCGGATTCGGCGAAGGCCACAACGCCGCGGCGCGCGGCATCCGCGATGGGCTCCTTCTCGCGGGAGCGGAACGCTCGGTGGTGGAGATGCGCGATGTTTTCTCCGAAACCTATGGCCTAATGAACGATCTCGTTAGGCGCAGCTACCTGGCGCTGATCAATCGCGCACCCGCGGCCTGGTCCGGTCTTTACGAATGGATCGACCGGCAGGCGAACCCGGCGAGCAAGTTGCGCGTCTTGTTCCAGGCGAAAAATCGGCTGTGCGATCTGCTCGCACAGTTTCAGCCGGATGTGGTCGTCTCGGTGTTCCCAGCCTACTCCCACCTGCTCGATGCGATCGTTGGCCAGACGCCTCCGCCCTTCCGCCGGATCGTCTGCGTGACCGATTCCATCACGGTGAACGCGATCTGGCACCGCTGCCGTTGTGATTGCTTTTATGTGCCTAACGATGAAACGGCCGCCGTCTTGGCCGCTGCTGGTGTCGCCCCGGATCGCGTGCAGGTCACTGGATTTCCCGTCGCGCCGAGCTTTGCGCAACTCGGTCCGCTCCGCCAACCGCCCTCGGACGAATACGGCCGCCGGATTCTGCACATGATCAACCCCGGGCGCGTGGTCGATTCGGAGGTCATCCGGCGCCTCGCGAAGATTCCCGCGACCCGTCTCACCGTTGCCGTCGGGAAGGACAACCATCTGCGGCGCACGGTGGAGGCGATCACGGTCGAAGCGGGGCGCAAATTCGAGGTCGTCGGCTGGAGCGACCAGCTCCCGCGCTTAATGCTCGAGAGTCATCTGCTCGTGGGCAAAGCCGGCGGGGCGATGGTGCAGGAAGCGATCGCGGCCGGTTGCCCGATGATTATCAATCAGATCGTGCCCGGGCAGGAGGAAGGGAACGCGCGCCTGCTGCGGGGGACGAATTCTGCTGTGCTCGCGACGACACCGGACGCGATCGTCGCCGCAGTCGAGGAGGCGTTCGCGGATGACGCGCGGGTCTGGCGCGAGTGGTCGGCGAACATCAGCCGCCTGAGTCGCCCGAACGCAGCGCGGGACATCGCGGAGCGGCTGATCGCCCTTTGACACTGTCATCCCGAGCGGAGTGGAACGCAGTCGAGGGATCCCGTCGTTTGCCCGAAAAGCGAGTCCGCGGAGATTTGCGACAGCGCTTCTCGTCAGCTGCGTGGGCTCCCTCGACTCCGCTTCGCTCCGCTCGGGATGACGGCGGGCGCGACCGAGACTACGCGCCCGGCTTCGGCGCGGCCTTTTCGTTCAGCGCCTGAGTGAATTCCTGTAAGCTCGTCACGATCTGCGGCGCCTTTGCGAGCACCGTGGTCGCCAATTTCTCGGCGTAATCCGGCCGGCGCTGCGACATTTCCGAGAGCGCCATCATCACCGCAAGCGCATTGTTAATCGAGTGTTTGATCTCGCTGAATTTCTTCTGCAGATCGGCGACTTCGTCCGGCGGGATGGATAAGCTGGGCTCAGTCATAAAAGGGCAAATTCGCTGGAGAAGGCGGTCGGGTGTGCTTGACTTAAAGGTTCGAAAAATCCCATCCGATGCCTGCAAAAACTATCAAGATCAGTGGGGCGCGCCAGCATAATTTGAAGAATCTCCACGTCGAGATTCCTCGGGAAAAGCTCGTCGTCATCACGGGCATGAGCGGTTCCGGGAAATCGTCGCTAGCCTTCGATACGCTTTATGCGGAAGGCCAGCGCCGCTATGTCGAGAGCCTTTCGGCTTATGCCCGGCAATTCCTCGATCAGATGGAAAAGCCGGAGGTGGATTTCATCGAAGGCCTCTCGCCGGCGATCGCGATCGAGCAGCGCACCGCGGGCACGAATCCGCGCTCGATCATCGCGACCACGACGGAAATTTACGACTACTTGCGCGTGCTCTTTTCGGCGGTCGGGCAGCCGCACGATCCGGTGACCGGTCAGCCGATTTTTCGCCAGACCGCGCAGCAGATCGTCGATCAGATTCTCGAGTATCCGGAGGAGACAAAAATCATGTTGCTCGCGCCGTTGGTGCGAAATGAGATCGGCGAATTTCGCGACGTGATTGAGAAAACGAGGCGCGAAGGCTTCGTGCGGGTGCGCGTCGATGGCGAGATTCTCGAGCTCGGCCAGCCGGAACCGATCCGACTGAAGAAAGGCGCGTGGCACACGATCGAAGCGGTCGTTGATCGACTGGTTGTGCGCGAAGGCATCCGCTCGCGCCTCGCCGATTCGGTCGAGACTGCGCTGAAATGGGGCAACAACCGCCTCGTCGTCTTGCGAGCTAGAGCCGGCGGCACCGACTGGGAGGAGCTCCGCTACTCGACCGACTACGGGAATCCCGACACCAACTTCTCGTTAGGCCAGCTCACCCCAAAGCATTTCTCATTTAACAGCCACCTCGGCGCCTGCCCTGCCTGTCACGGGCTCGGCACGCAGCCGGTGCTCGATCCCGAGCTCATGATCACCGACACCACGAAGTCGCTCGCGGACGGCGCGATCGTGCCGTGGCGGCGCGGGACGAAGCGAATGAAAACTTATTATCGCGGTCTCCAGAACGCGCTCGTCAGGCATTTCAAAGTCGCCGAGACAATGCCCTACGCGGAGTTGCCTAACGATTTCAAGAAAGCACTCCTCTACGGCACGGGCGACGAAGGGGTCGAGTTGAACGTCGACACGGGCAACGGGCGCGCCACGAAAACCGCGAAACCGTTCGAAGGACTCGTCCCGCAAATGCAGCGGCTTTACGACGAGACGGAGAGCGAATTCACCCGTGCCCGGATCCGCAGTTTCATGAATCGCGCGACCTGCAAAATCTGCCACGGCGCGCGCCTCAAGCCGGAAATTCTCGCCGTCACGATCACCGACCAGAGCGGACGCGAGCTGAACATCCACGAGTTTTGCGAGCTCACCATCGCGGATGCGGCCGCGTTCGTTCGGCAAATTAAGTTGCTCGAGAAGCAACGCGCGATCGTCTTGGAAGTGCTGCACGAAATCACCTCGCGGCTCGAGTTTCTCCTCGAGGTCGGCCTCGACTACCTCACGCTCAATCGGGAGAGCGGCACCCTCTCCGGCGGCGAAGCGCAGCGTATCCGCCTCGCCACCCAGATCGGCGCAGGTCTCGCCGGCGTTCTCTACGTCCTCGACGAGCCGAGCATCGGGCTCCATCAGCGCGACAACGCGCGGCTCATCGGCACGCTCCGGCGTCTGCGCGATCTCGGGAATTCCGTTATCGTCGTCGAGCACGATGAGGAAACGATCCGCGCCGCCGATTACATTCTCGATCTCGGACCGGGCGCCGGCCCGCGCGGCGGCGAGATCGTCGCCGAAGGAACGCTCGAGGAAATCCTCGACGCGAAGAATTCGCCGACCGCCGCATATCTTTCCGGCCGCTCGCGCATCAGTATTCCGCGAAATCGCGTTGCGCCGCGCACAACCAACGAATCGTCCGACGGCTGGATCACGATCCACCACGCGACGGAAAACAACCTGAAGAACCTGACCGTCGGCTTTCCGTTAGGCTGTTTCACCTGCGTGACGGGCGTCTCCGGCAGTGGCAAATCCACCCTCGTCGACGACATCCTGCGGCGCGCGCTCTTCCGCTATTTCTACAACTCAAAAGACAAACCGGGCGAGCACCGCGCGATCCACGGACTCGACCAGATCGACAAGGCGATCATCATCGATCAAAGCGCAATCGGCCGCACGCCGCGCTCTAATCCGGTTACTTACACCGGCGCCTTCACGCCGATCCGCGATCTCTTCAGCCAGCTCCCGGCCTCGCGCATCCGCGGATACAGCGCGGGGCGTTTTAGCTTCAACGTGAAGGGCGGCCGCTGCGAAAATTGTCAGGGCGACGGCGTCATCAAAATTGAGATGCACTTTCTCGCCGATGCCTATGCGGTCTGCGAAGTCTGCCAAGGCAAACGCTACAATCGCGAGACGCTCGAGATCACTTTCAAAGGCAAAAACATCGCCGACGTGCTCGCCATGACGGTCGATGAAGCGTCGCGCTTTTTCCGCAGCGTCCCACCCGTGGCCGACAAGTTGACGGCGCTGCAGGCCGTCGGCCTTGGTTATCTGCGGCTCGGTCAATCGGCCACCACGCTCTCCGGCGGCGAAGCGCAACGCGTCAAACTCGCGACCGAGCTCGCGAAAAAGGCGACCGGCCGCACGCTCTACATCCTCGACGAACCAACGACCGGGCTGCACTTTGCCGACATCGAGAAGTTGCTCCAGGTGCTGATGAAGTTGCGCGATTCCGGCAACACGCTCGTCGTGATCGAGCACAACCTTGAGATGATCAAATGCGCCGATTGGGTGATTGATCTTGGACCGGAAGGCGGGGCAGGCGGCGGCCGCATCGTGGTCGAAGGAACTCCAGAGACGGTTGGGCGAACGAGCGAGAGTTATACCGGTGAGCATCTGCGGCCCTTGTTAGGCAAATGAAAGCCACGCTGCTCTTTTTCCTGCTCCTCGCGACGAGTTCGTTAGGCGAAACGACGTCGTTGCAGGATGCCCTCCGCCCGTTGACGGACGGCGTTCCGCAGGTGGCCGTCGCCCGGTTGCAGGATTTGCTGGAGCAAAAATTAACTCCGGCGGACGCGCGCACGGCGAAAGCGAAGTTAACCGAGGCGCTCGTCCGCGCCGGCCGACCAGAAGACGCACTCAAGATTGCAAGCGATCCCAGCCTAACGACGGATCCCAACGCGATTTTCTGGCGTGCCCAGGCGCTCGCGGCGCTTTACCGCTGGTCGGAAGCACGGCCGTTTTATGCGCAGGTCGCTGCGATAAAGGGTCCTCTCGCCTCCGACGCGGCTTTCGGCGAAGCGCAGGCTCTCCGCGCTCTCGGCCAGAACGACGCGGCCCTGCGCGTTCTCCGGACGCTGGAAAACGACCCATCCTGGCATGTGCGCGCCTCGTTAGGCGCGGCCGCGTTACTGATCGAGGCAGATCGCCTCGTCGAGGCCGATCACCTCCTCCGCAGCATCAAACCTGATCGCGACGCGGATCGAAATGAGCGGCGTTTCCTCTTCGGCCGGATTCAACTGTCCGAGAAGCATTACGGCCGCACGGTCGAGATTCTCACCGTTCTTCTGCGGAAGTCGACAAACCTTTCCCACCCCCTTCTGATCGCGACGCTCTGCGCGATCGCCGATGCGCACCTGCAGGGGAAATCTCCCGAGCGGGGCGACGACGTTCTCGAGGATTTCATCGATCATTACCCGACCGATTCCGGGCTCCCGGTCATCTTCGCGAAGCTCGATCAACTTTATCAGGCCGAGCAGAAACCTTCGCCTAACGAACTTGCACGCTGGTCCCGCGATAAAAACGAACCGCGTCGTTCACTCGCGCAATGGTATCTCGCGCGGACCGATCTGCGCGCGGGCGATCGCGACACCGCGATCAAAATGTTGACCCGCCTGCGCGAGAGTTCGGTCAAGCTGCCGTCGTTAGGCGCAGCGCAGCTCGAACTCGCGCACCTGTTGCTCGGGGACAGAAATTGGAACGGTGCAATCGCCGCCGCGGAGGCAGCGCAGAAGTTGGACACAGCGCCAGACTTCGTGCAGCGCGCGGATTGGTTGATCGCGCAGGCAAATTATCGCGCCGGAGAACTCGCTACCGCGGCCGGGATTTTTGAACGCGTCGCGCAAAACGCTCCGACCTTTTCCAGCGCAGCGCTCTTCAACGCCGCGATTTGCTGGCTGCGGCTCGACCAGGCCGCCAAATTTTCCAACGACTATCGTCAGATCAGCAACGAGCCCGCGAAGCAAGGCACGCAGAGCGATCTGCTCCTTGAGGAGGGCGCCGTGCAAGCCGCGCAAGGCAAGCCGGAAGCGGCCGCGTCGCTCGAGAAATTCATCCACGATTTCCCAAACAGCCCACGCGTTTCCGAGGCGTGGGTGGCGCTCGCGGAGCTGGCTTTTCATGAGTCGAAACCGGATCTGGCGACCGCGCGCGCCGATCTTGCGAAGGCGCACCAGGATCATCCGACGCCGACCGCGATCGAGCGCGCGGATTACCTCGAGATCTGGCTGAACGACGCGTCCGATGGAAACGACGAATCGAAAGTGATTGCCGCTGCCTCGGCATTCCTGCAGCAACATCCGGGCTCGCCCTTCACTGGGGAGGTGCGGATGAAATTGGCCGAGGCTTATTTTCGCCGGCAGGATTTCGCGAATGCGCAGACGCAATTTGAGTTGCTCGCGCAACAGAATCCGGACGCGGCCCTGACCGAGAAAGCACTCTTCTTCGCCGCGCGCTCCGCGATGTCGAGCATGGGGGCGGAGTCGCTCGATCACGCGCTCGCGTTGTTCGATCAGGTGGTGAAATTGAATGGCGATCTGAAATGGGCGGCGCGGAACGAAGAAGCCGCGATCGAGCGTCGGCTGGGCAAGAACCCCGATGCACTTGCCATCTACGATGAGGTCTTGAAGAACGAGGCGAAGCCGCCGGAACATCGCGAGGCGCTCTGTGGAAAAGCGGACGTGCTTTACGAGATGGGCGCGACCGATCCGCAGAATTATCGACGCGCAATCGACCTCTACCAGCAGCTCGCGAGCGAACCGGGCGTGCCGGCCCATTGGCGGAACCAGGCGGAGTTCAAGAAGGGGAAAGCGCTGGAAAAGCTGAACGACAAGCCGGCTGCCCTAACGACCTACTATTCCGTGATCGAGGAAACGGCGCAGCCCGAGCGGAAACACGAGTTTTTCTGGTATTACAAAGCGGGTTTCAGCGCGGCGCATCTGCTCGAGGAAGCGAGCGACTGGAAAGCAGCGGTGGCGGTTTATCGGAAGCTCGCCGCGGTCGGCGGCGCGCGGAGCGAGGAAGCGAAAACCCGGCTCACACAATTGCGGCTCGAGCATTTTCTCTGGGACGAATAGACGCGCGTGAGAAGAGGTGAATGACGCGCTACGCCTCGCGCTGTCATCCCGAGCAAAGCGAGGGACCTCACAAGCGTTCTTTGGAGATCGATTTCTTCAGGACGCTTGTGAGGTCCCTCGGCGGTCCTCCGGCGGCTCGGGATGACAACTTGGACGAGACGAACGCTCCCTGCTGTTACTGCGCCTTGTCGTGCAGCCAAGGCATCAGCGTCCGCAGCCGTTCGCCCACTTTTTCAATCGGGAGATTGCTCCCCTCTTTAAGCAACTTGTCGTAGCGCTTCCGGCCCGAACCGGTTTCGCGCAGCCATTCCTTCGCGAATTTTCCGCTCCGGATTTTCTCGAGCACTTCCCGCATCTGCGCCTTCACGTTCGCGTCGATCATCTTCGGGCCCGCGGTCACATCGCCCCATTTCGCCGTCTCGGAAATGCGCGCACGCATCCCACTGATCCCCGCGCGATGCATCAGGTCGACGATGAATTTTAATTCATGCAGGCACTCGAAATAGGCGACCTCCGGCTGGTAACCCGCGCTCACAAGTGTCTCAAACCCCGCCTGCACGAGAGCCGTCATCCCGCCACAAAGCACGGCTTGTTCCGCGAATAAATCGGCTTCGGTTTCCTCGCGAAAAGTTGTCTCGATCACACCCGCGCGGGTCCCGCCGATCGCTTTGGAGTAGGCGAGCGCGAGCTGTCGTGCGCGGCCTGTCGCGTCCTGTTCAATCGCAAAAACACAGGGCACGCCCTTCCCTTCCTCAAACTGCGTGCGGACCATCGACCCAAGGCCTTTCGGCGCAACCATCACCACGTCGACATCGTTAGGCGCGACAATCGTCCGGTAGAGAATCGCGAACCCGTGCGCGAAGAGCAGCATCTGTCCCGCGCGCAGATTCGGCGCGATTTCCTGCTCGAAGACTTCGCCCATTTTCGTATCCGGAAGCGCGAGAAAAATCACGTCGGCGCGGGCCACGGCTTTCGTGGTTGTCGTTAGGCAAAGTCCATCACGGCGGGCGATGGAACGGGAACGGCTCTTCGGCGGGAGACCGACGACGACGCACACTCCGCTGTCGCGCAGATTCAATGCATGCGCCCGACCCTGCGCGCCGTAGCCGATCACCGCACAGGTTTTATCGAGGAGCGGACGCAGATCGACGTCCTTTTCAATTAGAATTTTTGCAGCAGCCATACCGGGCGAAACGCCGCGATGGTAGCGGCCATGATCGACGTGTCAAACTCACGCGAGGGAGCGGATCGGTTGCCTAATTCGCCAATGAGCCGCTTGATCGAACAAGGCCTTCAAGGCGTGTCACCTCCGCGTGAGCCAGCTTTGCCTCGCCCGGCCTTCCCATCTTTTCGAGAATATCTGAGAGAAGAACGTATTGGCGCGGCTGATCAGGTTGACGCGCCACGGCCCGCCGCTGCGTCCGATAGGCGTCATCCAGGCGATTTTGCCGAAGTTTTATTGAGGCGAGCAAATTGAGAGCCTCGGCGTCGTGCACATCCAACCAGCTGGCATGACGGAGCGCGGCCTCGGCGCGCGGCACATCGCCTTTTTGAGCGTAAAGACGACCCAGAGCGACAGCTGCGCCGTAATGCCACCAATTGGCGTGGGCGAAATCTTCCACCACCCGAAGCGCTGCCTCCGGTCCTTTGCTTTCGCGTACGAGCTCTGCCTTGTAACTGATAAGCTCCCAGACCTCCGGGTAGTCTTTCTGCGCCTGATCCAGGATGGCGAATGCCGCCTCATCATTTTTCTGAAAGTGACGCAATCGCGCCAGGTTACAGGCAGCGATCCAGGTGCGCGGCGATTCTTTACGGGTTTGTTCGGCGGCTTTGGTGTCGGCGACGAAAAGCTTCTCAGCTTCCTTCACTTTTCCTTCGCGAGAGAGAACATGCGCGAGGTTATTGCGGGCCAGGGGATAATCCGGAGTGACTGCCAGCACTTGGCGGCAGAGAGCTTCCGCTTTCGCATATTCGCCCTTGCTCGAATAGATCAAGGCCAGATTAATCGTGATCCGCATTCCGGCACCGCCCGCTGCCAGCGTCCGTTGATAAAAGGTTTCTGGGTCTAGCCAATCGGAGCTCCGGATAGCGCTGCGGACACTGAGGGCCAGAACAGCACAGCTTGCGCCGATCGCAATACCTCTATGCCAGCGGACGGGGATATCGAGTGCACAACCAGCAAGAAACATAAGCAGACCAATGCTGGGAAGGTAAAGCCAGTGCTCGGCGACGGTTGCGTTGAGGCTGACAATGTTAGAGGTGGGTAAATAAGCGAGCAAGAACCAGCACGCACCGAAGACGCGCAGCCGCTGGGCGGAACCGCGACGTTTGCAGGCAGCGAAAAGTGCTCCTAGGACCACCAATCCGCCGATGGAAAGGTATTCTGTCTCTACGGATTTTTCCCAGCTCGCCTGGTCGTGATAGTTATCTCCCCGCAGAAGTGTCCGTTCCATGTGCAGGTTGGAAGGGAAAAGCATGAGCCGCCCGTAGTCGCCCAAGGCGCGCAGCATCAGGACGGCGCGCATCGGTTTACTCCAATCGTGCATCGCGTCCTGACTCGGACGGCGTTCGGGAAGGTGACGTAGCCCGATGTAGCCTGCGAAAAGGCCGACACAAGCGACCAGTAGGAGCGCCTTCGCTCGCCGCCCCATCGCGTTTTCGAATCCAAGGTGATAAACCAGAAAGAGCAGCAGCCAGAGACCCGCAGTTTCGCGAGATCCCAGAGCTAGGATCCCCGCGAGCAAAGCAACGGCGAGTAGGAGCCCCCGAACCCAAGGCGAACGCACAGACCTCGCCCGCAAAAAGAGCAACCAGCCACCACAAGAAAAAAGTGCTGCCAAGCTGTCGGCGCGGCCGGAAATGTAATCAACAGCCGCGCTATGGACTGGATGCACTGTCCAGAGGAGTGCAACAAAGAAAGCCGCAGCCGAAGTAACGGGGGTCGAGAGAAAGGTGGCGACGTCTTCTTGTGGCAGTAATGCTTTTAATAGCCGCTTGAGGAGAAGATAAAGCAGCAACCCGCTACCAACATGGAGCAGCACATTGGTCAGGTGAAAGCCGTAGTAATCGGTATTCCAAAAGAAGTAATCGACGATGTAAGAAAGATTCTGCACCGGCCGGTAGTGCGGTGAGAACGAGTCTAGAAAAAGGTGATGCCGGAAGACCTCAAAGATGAATATGGGACTCTTGATGAAAGGGTTTTCCTGCGCCAAGTAACGATCATCCCAAATCAGTTGACCTGACAGGGCAGGGAGGTGCGCAGCCACTCCGATAAGGACAATGAGGAGCGAACGAAGCAGATCGCTTCGGAAATAGCCAATCAGGTTCCTCGCAAGCGAAAAAGGAGATGCGCTCGCGGGATCGGACTCGCGCGGCTTAGTCACGAGATCGCTCTCGGTCATGATATGAGGCGGCGGCTTTGGCGAGTTTCGCGGACTGCGAAGGGCTCTAGCGTCGGAGAATATTCCGCGCCCGGAACTAACAGCTCATTCCCTGCCACCTCGCTTTCGAGATGACAGGAGAATGAACTGTCAGACGACTACGGCCCGATCGTGTACGGAGCGAAGAATGTCGTATTCGCAACATCCGAGAGCGTGGCGTAGGTCGCCTTGGGAACCGTTGGCAGTGTGTCCACAGTTTGAACACCGTAGGAGTTGCTGAAGAGGTCTTTGCCCGAGTTGTAGAGCGCCGTTCCTTTTTTCAGGTACGCCGTCCACGCCGCGATAGGCACGGAGTTACCTGTGGCTTTGTTGTTTTCGATCGCGTATTGATCGACGGCAGCGTCGATTAAACGGAGATCGTTGATAACGCGACTCGCTTGGGAGCGCTTCCGGGCTCTGAGGAACCCAGGAACCGCGATGGCCGCCAGTAAGGCGATGATCGCGACTACGATCATGATTTCCACGAGGGTGAAGCCCCCGCG
>JBDTIQ010000099.1:0-24103 GCA_039936335.1 Chthoniobacterales bacterium | reverse complement strand
TTCTTAGCCGCTCTCTTGGGAGCAGGAGCAGGAGAAAGAGGCGAGACGCCTATTCCTCGTCGCCCGGGGTGTATCTGGCTCGCGAGCGCGCCCAGAACAGGATTGCAACGATGATGATGACGAGGATGATCGCGCCGTATAAAATGTTGAGAGGGGTCAAGGCAAACGCGTCTATCACCGACGGGGTCGGCGTCGGAGTCGGCGGCGTCGGCGGGGGCAGCGCAGCCTGCGCGATTTTGTTTTTCACGAACTGCAACCGCTGCAAGGTCGCCGGATCATCCGGCTTCAGCTTCAAGGCCGTCTCCAGATCGGGTTGCGCCTGCTTATAGTTACCCATCGCGACATAAACGTCGGCCCGGCGGTTGTAGGCGTTTAGATCGGTCGGATTTTTCTCGATGGAGGTGGTGTAATCCTTGATCGCTTCATCAAATTTCCGCTGGTGATATTCGGTCAGGCCGCGGCGGTAATAGGCGTCAACATTGTTCGGGTTCAACTCGATCGCCTTATTCAGATCGGTCAGCGCGGGGTCGTATTGGTTCTGCGCGAGCTCGGTCTTCCCGCGCTCGAAATAGCCGACGTCGTTATCCGGCGCCATCTCGATCGCTTTCGAGAAATCGGCCATCGCTTCCGGCATCTTGTTCGCGATCCGGTAGGTCCGGCCGCGGTCGAGATAAAAGCGCGGATCTTTCACGTTCTCATTGATCGCGAGGGTAAACTCCTTGATCGCCTCGTCGTATTTCCCCTGTTGCGCGAGTTCGTTGCCTTTGTTGCCGTGTTTCGCGGCTTCCGGGGAGACCGCGAAGAGCTGTCCGCTCAGACTCAGGATTAAAATCGTGGTCGCAATCGCGACCTTGCTCAGTGGTTTGGGTAAGTGGTGCATGGGATTGATCTGGTAAGAATTACGTTTCTCCGCGATCGATTGCTTGTAAGCCAGCAAATAAAATCGCGTCCTGACATTTGTTTATGCCGAACCTTCCCGCCGCTTCGCCAGCTGCCTCGACGGAAAACCTGCGAAATCGCTCGGAAGGTTACGCCGCCGTGTTCGCGACGATCCTGATCTGGTCGACACCGTCGCTCTTCCAGTTTTACCTGAATCGCTATTACGATCCGTTCGCGCAAAATTTCTATCGCTACTCGGTCGGTTGCCTCGCGATTTTGCCTTTCGCCATCTATCGCTTTCGCAAAAGCGGGCCGCGGATCGATCTCGCGGTCGTCGGCGCCTGTCTCGTGCCGGCCGTGCCGAACGTCATCCACCAGGTCACGCAAACGCTCTCGCTCTATTATATGGGGCCGGGCGTTTACGCGATCTTCACCCGCTCGAGCGTGATCATGACCGCGCTCCTCGCGCTCGTCTTTTTTCCGGAGGAACGCTGGATCGTGAGGCAATGGCAGTTCCAGGCCGGCACGCTCCTGGGCCTCTTCGGGGCGGTCGGGGTGTTTTGGTTTCAACCCGGCTTCGCCGGCGGCCATATTCCGTTAGGCGGCCTCGCCATCGCGTTCACGGCGACCTTTTGCTGGGCGCTCTACGGAGTGCTCGTGAAACGCCCTTCGGCGCGGCTCGGGTCGATCCGCAGTTTCGGCCTGATTAGCTTTCTCACCTCCGCGATGCTCGGGCCGCTCACCTGGGCTTTTGGGAAAATCGACACGCCACTGCATGTCGGCGCACACGTGAACGGCATCCTCGTCATCTCCGCCGTCACCTGCATCAGCCTTGCGCACGTCTTGTATTACATCGCGATCCGCGAGATCGGCGTCGCCCTTTCGCAGACGTTGCAACTCCTCAGTCCGATCGGTGCGATTGCATTGTCCGCCTGGATTTTCGGCGAGCGTTTTTCGATGGGTCAATTTTGGAGCGCGGCGATTCTGTTATTCGGAGCTTTCCTCGCGACGCGGGTGAAACCGGCCGCGGTGCAGGAGGCAGCGGAAAACATCTAGCGTCGCCGACAGCGCAGGCGGCCTTTTGCTTGCAGAGAAACGAATCGCCACCGCGGTACAGCCGGCGAAGAACCGGGACTGCCTGGACGTTGATCAGCGCTTGGCGGTGCGCGACCAGATGAGGAGAATCAACCCCAGGATAAACAAGATCCCGGTGGCCACGAGCCAGCCGCCGCTCTCCGGAATGTGCAGGAAAGTCGTATCTTTCCGCACGCCTTGCGCCCAGCCAAGCATGAGGCAAAGAAACGCCATCGCGAAAAACATAACACTGAAAGCGAGTGGCGAATCGCCCGGTTTGTCGCCGCTATTTTGATCAGGAGCAGTCATGGGATTTCCGACACTGTGAATGCTGCGGTCGCCTCGCGCAACGCTCAAAACACGGCATCGTTAGGCGCGGGACGCTCGTAGAGTTCCCGGGCGCAATCCGGACAGATCCCGTGAGTGAATTCCGCCTAACGGGTTTCGGCGCGCGCGTCGGTTTTGTTGTCGTGGCCGGTGTTCTGGCCGCGCTCGCAACGAACATTTCCTATTGGAACTGGTACGACTTCCCCGCCGTTTGCGCCGCTTCTTACATCGTCATCCAAGTGGTCGGGTTTCTCAGCATCGGCCTCGTCGCCGCGCTCATCTTGCGTCCGCGGGCAGTTCCGGCGATTGCGTATTGAGTGAAGCGGACGCTGATTCTTTTTCTTCTCGCCGCCAGCTGCGCCCAGGGCGCGACGCTCGATCCCGCGGCGGTTCGCCGGGCGGCGGATTATTCTGCCCATCATCACGGCCTCTCCTTTCTCGTTAGGCAAAACGGGAAAACGCTGCTTGAGGAATATCCCGAGAAAGGCGACGCCGGAACCGCGTGGCGCATCTACAGCGGCACGAAGGCCTTCTGGAATCTCGCGGCGCTTGCCGCGGTCGACGACAAGTTACTCGACCTCGACGAACCCGTCGCGGATACGATCGCGTCGTGGAAGAAAGACCCGGGTAAAGCACGCGTGACCATCCGGGAGCTGCTCGATTTCTCATGCGGACTGGCGCCGGGATTTCAACTCCAGCAAAATGAATTCGGGAATCGTGACAAGACAGCGCTCCGTCTCCCGCTCGTCGCAAAACCCGGCAAGGCCTTCATCTACGGCCCGAGCGCGCTTCAGGTTTTCCACGCCGTATTGAAGGAAAAGCTCGGCCAGCAGTCGCCCACCCATTACCTCGAGCGCCGCGTCCTGCGGAAGATGGGTCTCGGGCCCCAGCGTTATCTCGACGATCGCGCGGGCAACCCTCTCCTCGCCGCCGGCTTCATGCTGACTGCGCGACAATGGGCAAAGCTGGGCGAGCTCGTTTTGCGCGAAGGCCGTCCCGTCGTTAGGTCGGAGACGCTCGCGCAGAGTTGGCGCGGGTCGCGGGCGAATCGCGCCTTCTCATTAGGCTGGTGGAATAATCACGCCGCACCGCACGGCCGGGAGTTCGATTTCGAGGCGATGCTGGCGCCGAAATGGTCGCGGCAGGATTGGAGAGATGCCTGCCTCTGTCGCGCCGCGCCGCCCGATCTGGTTGCCTGCATCGGCTCGGAGTACGAGCGGCTTTACGTGATCCCGTCGCTCAAGCTCGTCGTCGTCAGGCATGGGGCCGGCGGCCTCTTTTCGGATGCGAAGTTTCTCCGGCTGCTTCTCGGAGAACGGACGAAGTGATCCGTCTCAGAGGGAAAAGTCCGAAACCTGGAGGGCGGAGCTCCCGCGACGCCGGGGGAGAGCGCGCCTTGATCAGATGGCGCGCTCGAACGACGCGCTGGATTCGCGGAGCTCACCCCTCCACGACAAAATGCGCAGCCGTTTAAGGCCGTTCAGAGAATTCTCGGGGGTGCGTTAACCGGATTCATCCCGCGGCGACAAATAGAAAATGAGCAATCCCAATGCCGCCGTCGCCAGTCCCCAGACCGAGGGACCGCGCGTCAACGGGTCAGCCAGCAAATGCCAGAGCATCCAGGCGCTGATCGCGAGAAAGATCAGCGGCGTGAACGGGTAGCCCCAGGTGCGATAGGGCCGCGGCAAATCTGGTCGCCGCCAGCGCAGCACGAACACGCCGAGTACCGTCAGGGCCGAAAAAAGCGTCAGACTGAACTGCACGTAGTTCACCACTTTTTGAAACGAGGTAAAGAGGATGAAGAAGTTCACGATCGCGAACTGCACGAGCGTCGCGCGCACGGGGATGCCCTGCGCGTTTCGCGCGGCGAGCCACGAGAGCGCGCGCAGATCTTCGCCCATCGTCATCGTCACGCGCGGGCCGATCCACATCATCGCGCTGACCGTCGAGACCAATCCGAGCGCAATGAAAACCGCCATCACTTTCCCGCCCGCGCCTCCGAAAATATGAACTCCGGCGATCAAGCCGATTTCCTGTTTGCCCATCATCTCAGCCGCGGAAGTGGTGCGAAGAAAAACGGCGTTGAGTGCCAGATAAAGCGCGGTCACGACGAGCGTGCCGATGCCTAACGACAGCGGAACGATCCGTGCCGGATTCCGAATTTCACCGACGATATAGGTCGAGGCGTTCCAGCCGGAATAGGCGTACATGACCCAAAACAAGCTGACCGCAAACGGTGTGCTCACGAGCAACTTGCGATCGATCGATGTCGGCACGAACGAGACCGGTTGCGTCTCTTTCACGCAGAATCCGGCGATGATGATCACGAGAATCAGACCGACCTTCAGCAAGGTCGAGCTGTTCTGAAACTCGCCGCCGAGCCGAACGTCGCGGAGCAGGACGACCGTCGCGATCCCGACCACACCTAACGATAAAATGAGCGGATGGAGGGCAGGAAAAACAGCATGCAGATAAGTGCCAAACGGAATCGCCGCGATCGCCACCGGCGCGGCAAAACCGACCGTCGCCGAGATCCAGCCGGCCATGAAGCCGACCGCGGGATGATAAATCACCCGGAGAAAATGATACTCGCCTCCGGAACGCGGAAGCGCCGCGCCCAGCTCCGCGTAGGAGAGCGCGCCGCAGAGCGCGCAAACCCCGCCGATCGCCCAGAGCGCCATGATAGCAAATCCGCTCGGGAGATCGCCGACTTGAAAGCCGAGACTCGTGAAGATGCCGGTTCCGATCATGTTCGCGACGACGAGACAGGTCGCGGTCAGGAGCGAAATTTGGCCCGGGCCCGGTGAAAGATTGGCTCGCTGCACAGCGCGTTCCTCTAGTGCGTTCCTTCGGGAATTCAACGCGGAAGCGGCTACGCTAGGGCGGATGAACGTTCTCGTGTTCGGTCAGGGCAAAAGCGGCACGACCGTCCTCGCGAAAACCATCCAGCACTCGCTCCCGGGCGCGGCCTTCGTAATGGAGCCGAAACCGGGCGACGCACTTTCTCGACCTGGCGTGCCGCACACCATCGTGAAAATTCTTCACGGCCAGTGGCGAGACGATCTGCCCGGCCTAACGAGCGTGCTCCGGAACGAAGCCACCGCGCGCTTCGACCGGACTGTGAAAATCATCCGCGATCCACGCGACCAGGCGATCAGCACTTTTCTTTACGGCTTCTACGAAGTGACGCGGAATGGCCACTTCTCTGCTGAACAACGCGATGAGGTGCTCGCCCTTGTTCGGGCGAAAGAAGAAAACCCCGCGACGCTCTCATTCGCGAGACTCTGCACGGAGGTGAATCGCATTATGCGCTGGAATGGTTATTCGAGCGCTTGGCTTTTCACCGAGAGCGGTCAGGTGGCGAACCGAAGTTATTGGGACTTCTTGCGTTCGTTAGGCAAGATTGGTCACGTCGTGCGCTACGCGGCTTTCATGCAGAACGATCTCACGGGGCTGGAGGACTATCTCGGCTTCAACCTGTCGACACAGCGCGAGGTGGGCGAATACGGACGGACTCGCCGCTCGGCTTCGTTTGGAAATTGGCGCGAGTTCTTTACCCCGGAGGATGTCGATCTGCTGAGGCCGCAGGTCGGCGACCTACTCGTCGAGATGGGTTATCCAGACTGGGAACTGCGACCGGTTCAGCAGTTAAATCCAGAACATTTTTCCGGCTATCTCGCGAAGTTGATCGACGAGGCTCGCGCTCGTTAGGCAGACAATTCGAGGTAGCGTGCCGTGAGCGGTGGGACCTGTGAGACTTCCAAACCACTCGTCGCCAAACCCTCTACGGTTGTCTCGCAAGTGAACGTCGCGAATGCCAGTCGATCGATGAGGCACAGCTTCTTCGCCGGATCCGAAACATCGAGAAAGCGCAGCGCCTCGGCCGGCACAATCACGCGGAGGCCCCGGAGCGTTTCGGTCGGGTGCAGATTCGCCAGCACGAGGAAGGCCTGTTTCGTCGCCGGGTCGCAGCGGAGAAATGCGTAACACCAATGACCGCTCACGCTCTCGTCATCGAGCCGGCCGAAGTGTGGGTTCTCTCGATTCACGGCATTCAATGAAAAGAGGGTGCCGCTGCGAAAAGCCGGCTCGTCGCTCAGCCTAACGAGTTGCCCGTAAAACGCGCGGAGCGCCTTTTGCTCCGCGCTGAGTTGGCCGCCGTCGTATTTGTGGTCGTGGACCCAGCGGACCAGCTCTGGCATCGACCAGTAATCGAAAATCGTCGTGCGCGCGTCATCGCCGCCAAAGCCTTCGGCCCCCGCCGCCGGCTCGCCCACTTCCTGTCCGTTGTAGAGCATGACCGGTCCGCGTGAGAGGCCGAAAAGGATCGCTGAAACGACGCGGCCGACCTCCATTCCGAGGCCGCTCCACTCGTTAGGCGACGCGAGCCGCACTTCGTCATGGTTCTCCGCGTAACGCAGCGAATTCTCGAAAATGAAGGGCTCGCGCAGCAGTGAGTCGATGTCGTTTGCCCACTTCCCACCTTCGTAGATCGCCTTCAGCGCGCGATAAGTAGGATCGTCGTAAACGCCGTCAAAGCCGGCGTCGAGCATGTCGAACATCACGTTCCCGCGCTCATGCGCGAGCCGCGCAATCACCGGATCGCTCCCGGGCACTTTCGCCGGGTCGTTATCGTAGGCTTCCGCGATGAAGACGACCGACCCCACCCCGCCGTCATCCGGAGCGGAGCGCAGCGGAGTCGAAGGATCCCGTCGGGTTTCTGTGCCGGTCTCGCGCAGACTCTTCACGGCTGCTCCACCGGATCCCCCGGCTTCGTTACGCTTTGCTTCACGGCACTCGGGATGACGCGCTTCAGCCACCCGTTCCCGCGCACGAGCGATCAACCATTTCCAGAACTCCGGCGGCTCCATGTGCGCCATGTCGCAGCGAAAACCATCCACGCCTAACGACTGCCAGTAGGCGATCACGCGATCCATTTTCTCCCACGTGTTCGGAACCGACTTCCCGGGTGAACGCGCGCTCGGATATTCGCGCACGTTCTTTTGCGGATCGGTAAAATCGAACCCGTAGTTCAGTTTCACTGTTTCGTACCAATCGTTCAGACTCGGTTTCCAGCTCACGACGTTGTTCCCGGTGACGCGGCCGTGTTCCAACTCACCACCAAAAAGCCCGTCGCAATCCATGCCGGAGAGTCGGCAAGTCGGACTCAGCGCCACGCCGTCGCGCCAGGTCGGCAGCCGCAGCGGCGGCCCCTCATCGTTAGGCTGAAGATGGAAGAAGTTATTTCCGGGATGAAAAAAGAACGCGCGATCGTCGGTCGTGCCGAAGTCGATCTCCGGCTGGATGTCGGAGTGATAACAGCGCGCGACGTGATTCGGCACGAAGTCGATCAGCGCCTTCATCTCATGCCCGTGGATACGATCGAGCAACGCCCGGAATTCCGCGAGACGTTGCGCGAGATCGACGGCGTAGTCAGCCGAGACGTCGAAATAATCCTCGATCGCGTAGGGACTGCCGGCGAGGCCCTTGAGCAGATCGGCGTCGGCCGCCGGCTGACCCACTGCGGAATAATCGGTCGCCGACGCCTGCTGGAGGACGCCGGTGAGCCAGATGTGGGAAAATCCGAGCCGCCGAATCGCCTGGAGAGCCGCGTCGTTGATGTCGTTGAACTTGCCAACGCCGTTCTGCGCGAGCGTGCCGTTGGGGCGGCGCGTCTCGTTGATGTTGCCGAATAACCTAACGAAAAGCTGGTAAATCCGAAGCCTTCCGCGTTCGATGCCGAGACGGCCGCACCGCGCGAGCGCGCCAGTCGCGAGATCGAGCTCGAGGTAATGCGAAATGTATTTATCGCCCTCGCCGGCTTCGACCAGCGGATCCGAGCAGCCGAAGAACCAGCCCCAGGTTTTGCCATGCGAGAAATCCTTCGCGAAGAGCGCCGCGCAGATTCTCTCCTGCGCGCCGAAGAGCGCACGCGGCAGTCGCAGCGTGCAGCTTCCTGCTTCGATCGTGGCGTTGACCTCGTTAGGCGCAGCCTCGCGCTCGCTCCACTTCCAATTCTCCCAGCGCCGCTGGAAGACGCGGGCGCGGTGCTCCTGCCACTCGATCAGGAAAAGCTGATTTGCCTGAAACGGCAGGAAAACGGTCGAGCCTTCCGCCGCTTCGCAGAAGGGCAGGACGGCGGAGCCGATCTCCGGGCCGATCCGCAGCGCGATGAAAAGCGAACGTTCGCCCAGCACGTCGCCGCAGCGATACTGGATTCGCAAGTGATCCGCACCGCTGGAGAAATCGATCGTCGCTCCGTCGCTGCCGGTCACGGGAAGGTTCAAGAATTAGCGGTCGGCGGTGGCCCTCGGCTCGTCGGTTCGAGGCAGCAAACAGAGAAAGCAGCCGATCAGCAGAGCAAGCGCAAATCCAATCGTCACGCCGAGCGCCCATTGCTCGTTCCCGTTGCGCCCGACAAATCCCCCTGCACGTGGAATTTGAAATAAAGCCTGATCGCCAAGAGTGACGCCCGTGACGAAGTAAACATTCCAGGCGGTTACGAAAGAGGCGAACGCCGTCCAGCCAAGTGCGGGGGCAGCCGCTGGCCAGAGAATGGAAAGATACTTCTGCCAAGTCGTGCAGCCTTCGAGCGCCGCCGCTTCTTCCACTGCCGGAGAGATGCCGTCGTAGGCGCGCTTCAATTGCCAGCTACAAAAAGGGAGCACGACTATGAGAGAAATAACACCGACCCAAAGTAAGGACCACCCGAGTCCTAACTTCCATAGCACCAACGCGAGCGGCGTTAGAAGCACGAGCGCGGGCAGAATTTGCAAAAGCGGCGAGCGGTCGAGAACAGCACTTCTCGGCCGTGACTGCAGGCGCGAGAAAAAGTAGCCAAAGGCGGAAGCAAGTGCGACGCCCCCGATCGCGACGGTCAACGCGAGCAGAGCAGTTGGCCAGCCCGCTTGCTCTGACGCGGCGTTGAACCATGAGAAATTCGTCAACCCGGGTCGAGCCTGCGAGCGGATCACAACGCGAGCCGTTTCGCCCAGCGGAAAAAGAGCGAATAGCGTAAAGACCAGGAAAGCGAGATAGCTCAACGCCAGGCGCACCGGGCTCGAAGGCGAGCAGCGCGACATCAGGCGACCACTCCCCTCACGACGACGCGCATGCCATCGGTCGCTATGACCGCAACCGGCGTTTCCGGCGCGATGAATTCTCCTTCCGTCACGACATCGACGACGCGATCTTCGAATTGCGCCTTTCCGCTCGGTCGCAGGATGGTGAGCGAACGGCCGCGCATTCCCGGCACGAGCGGCACCGCCTGGACAAAGGCGCGAACCGGTTCGCCTAACGACGGTCCGGGCGGATTCACGGTCGAGAGAATGAAACGGCGATAGATGTTCGTGCGCGGCAGAAAACGCGCGAGTACGGCGATGAGCGCGGCGGCTGCGATCAGAGTGATGAAGAGATTGGTCACGGGAACTTTAAGCATTCTGCCGGTCGGGAAAATTCCTTGGCCTGGATAGCGATCAATCATCGCCCAGAGCAGCGACGCCAGCATCAACAACACGCCGACGACGCCGACAACGATCGTCGAGTGCCCGAAGAATAAAACCTCCACGAGGACAAAAATGAAGCCGACGACAAAAAGCCCGGCCGTTTCCCAGCCCGCGAGACCGGCGAAATAGTGGCCGAAAAAAAAGAGAGCGAAACAAATCGCCGAGACAATCCCGGCGATCCCGAAGCCCGGGATCTTGAACTCGAGATAAGCGCCGATGATTCCGCCTAACAATAAGAGCGGCGCCAGCTTCGTGAGCCAAAAAGCCAGTTGCTCGAAACCGCTCGGATCGAATTGCACGACCTCGCCTTTCAAGCCGGCCTTCTGCACCAGGTCGGCCACCGAATCGGCGATACCGTCGGCGAGCAACGGCTTGCCGTTGAATTTCTCCGTCGCTTCTTGCGCATTGAGCGTGAGGAGCGTGCCTTTCGGGTGCACCACCTTCTGCCCGATCTTCACCTCCTTATCCTTGTTCATGAAGGCTTCGCCGATGTCGGGGTTATGGCCGTTGCGCAGCGCCGTCCCACGAATGAGGGCCGACCAGTAGGAGATGGTTTTTTCTTTTAGCGTCTCGGAAAGATCCTGACCGGTTGCAGAGATCGGCGCGGCAGCGCCGATCGCGCTCACCGGTGCCATGTAAATGTGCCGCGTCGCCAGCGCGATGAGCGCGCCGGCCGAGCCGGCGTTCGAATTGATGTAGGTGTAAGTCGGGATCGTTGCGTGATTCAGAATCCCGGTGATCTCCTCCGCCGCATCGAGCCGGCCGCCGTAGGTATCCATGTCGAAAATGATCGCGATCGCGCCGTTGCTCTCGGCGGTTTTCTCGGCGCGCCGGAGGAAGACGGCAAGCGTGGAATTTATTTCGCCATGCAACGGCACCACGACGACATCGCCGCGCCGCACGTCTTCCCGCGCGGAGACCGTGCCTAACGAAAAGAGAGCGATCAGAAAGAGGACGAGACACTGGAGAATTTTCGTCATCCCCCGGAGGTCGTCCCGAGCGCAGCCGAAGGATCCCGTGGAGATTCTCGGAAGCACGATCTCGTCATCGCGCCGCTTCTCGTTAGGCGACGGGATCTCTCGGCTGCGCTCCGGATGACTTGGCTTGGACACTGCGGTAATCTGCCATCGCTCCGGATTCGTCACGAGAAAAAAGAGCGCTCTGCATGGGCACCATCCCGACACACACGATCGAAGAAGTGGCCGCCGCGAACGACATCGTGGATGTGATCGGCTCTTATTTCCCGCTGAAACGCGCGGGCTCGACCTTCAAAGCACTCTGCCCGTTTCATCAGGAGAAATCGCCGTCGTTTACGGTCAATCCGCAGCGGCAGATCTTTAAATGCTTCGGCTGCGGCGAAGGCGGCGGCATCTTCAAGTTCGTCGGGCTTTACGAGCACGTCAGCTTCCCGGAGGCGGTGAAGAAACTCGCGGCGCGCGCGGGCATTCAGGTGATCGAAGAGCGCGGAAGCAACACACAGGACGACCGCCAGCACGACGCGCGACAGACGCTGCTCAAGTTGCACGCGGAAGCGGCGGAATGGTTCCAGGAAAACCTGCTGAAACGCGATTTCGCAGCGTCGGCACGCGACTACCTAAGGACGCGCGAAATTACGCCGGCGGTCGCGAAATCGTGGCAGCTCGGTTTCGCGCCGGAGAGCTGGGACGCCTGCCTGAAATGGGCGCTCGACCGCGGCTACAATCGCCAAACAATTTTGCAAAGCGGTCTGGTGAAATTGCGCGATGAAGAGCGGCCCGAGAGCGAGGTTTACGATCGCTTCCGCGGGCGACTCATGTTTCCAATCTGCAACGACGTCGGCGAAGTGATCGCGTTCAGCGGGCGCATTCTGCAGAGCGAAAAAGAGAGCGCGAAATACCTGAACTCGCCGGAGACGCCGCTCTTTCGCAAAGGGAGCATTCTCTTCGGTCTGCACAAAACCAAGCGTGGCTTGATCGAGGCGAAAACCGCGATTGTCTGCGAAGGCCAGCTCGATCTGATCACGCTCTTCGAAGCTGGCCTAACGAATGTGGTCGCGCCGCAAGGAACGGCTTTCACGGAAGGCCAGGCGCGGATTTTGAAGCGTTACGTGAACGAAGTGATCCTCTGTTTCGACGCGGATGCCGCCGGCGAAAAAGCGGCGGAGCGTTCGCTCGAACCGCTCCTGCAACACGACCTCGTGGTGCGCGTCGCCGAGATGCCGCCGGGCGAAGATCCCGATTCGTTAGTCCGAAAGGATGGCGCGGAAGCGTTCGCGCAACGGATCGCGAACGCGCGCGATTTTTTCGATTTCTGGATCGAGCGCGCTGCCTCCAGCGCCGATCTCACCAACCTGAACACGAAGATGCAACTGGCGAGGCAACTCGCCGACACGGTCGCGCGGGTCCACGACCCGCTGATGCGCAACGAAGTGATCAGCAAAATCTCCGCGCGGCTCGGAGTCGCGCCGGCGGATTTCGCCAATCTTCTTCCGAGAACCCAGCGCGCGCGTTCGCCTAACGAGCGGCAGCAAGCGCCGCGGCCGGTCGCGCCTGCTCCGCGACATGAGATCGCACTCCTTTGTTTGCTCGCCCTGCGCGACACGGCGGCGCGCGATTTTCTCCTCGAGCAGGAATGGCCGGACGTGATCGAGGAAACACCGGGAACCGAGCTGCTCGGCAGCATTCTCGCGGCCAATTTGCGTCCGGACGATCCGGCATCACTCAATCTTTTCCTCTCGACGCTCGCGCCGGAGGAGGAATCGTTAGTCTCCGGTTGGCTCCTGCAAAAGATGCCGCCGAACGCAGAAACTGTGGCGCGTGAGTGGTGGCTGGGTTTGCGTCTGCCGGCTTTGCGTCGTCGTCTCCAGGCCGCCGAGAGCCGCATGAAACTGCCGCAGATCAGCGCGGGCGAGGTTGTTACGTTGCAGAAACAAGTTGTTGACCTCCGCGGGCGACTCGATGAAATTTCACGGCTTTCGCCGAACCGCCAGCTCGGCTCCTAGGGGTCGTCCATGGAATGGCAACTGCTGGTCCTCCATCAACTTAACTGACTTCCGATTTGGCTAAGAAACCCAAACCACGCGGCCGACCTAAAAAGCAGCCGAAAGCTAAGGCGACTGCGCCCAAAAAGCGCGGCCGTTCTCCCGGTTCGAAAAAGAAGAAGGTCGAGAAGGTAAAACGGTCTCCCGGTCGCCCGCGGAAAGATCCGGCGTCGAAAGCGGCGTTGGCGAAACGACCGCGCGGTCGTCCGCTCGGCAAGCTCAACTCCGTGAAGCAACCCGCGCCAGCCTCGCCCAGCCCACCGCCGAAAGCGGGCGAGAACGTTGTGCAATTTTCCACGAACGGCGCGAGCCAGACTCAGGCGCACATCCGGGATTTGATCAAGCTCGCGAAGGAGCAGGGTTACCTGACGTTCGACGATCTGAACGAAGCACTGCCCGCCGAGCTGACCGATCCGGAGGAGCTCGACATCATCCTGATGCAGCTGCGCAAGCTCGAGATCGACATCATCGAGGCGTCGGAAGTCGACCGCTACAAGGACGGGAAAAAAGACAACGAGGAAGAAGAGGAAAAGCCCGAGCCGAAATTCGATATTCTCGACGATCCGGTCCGGATGTATCTCAGGCAGATGGGCCAGGTGCCGCTGCTCACGCGCGAGCAGGAGGTGGAAATTTCCAAGCGAATCGAGGAAGCCGACGTGGAAGTGCAACAGCACATCAACCGTTTCGGCTTCGTTGCGCAGGCGCACCTCGACCTCGCCGCGAAACTCGCCGAGGGCGGCGAGCGCTTCGATCGGGTGATCCTCGACAAGAAGATCGAAAGCCGCGAGCGCTACCTGAAGGTCTTGCCCGCGCTCTGCAAGAAAGTGCAGAAGCTCAGCGGCGAGTTGCAAAAGGATTACGCGCAGCTGAACGCCCGGCCGCAGCGGAACGACGCGCAGCTGAAGAAGTTTGAGAAGGCGGTCGCAAAACTTCAGGCGCTCTACCCGGAGTTTTATTTCAAGCAGCGGGTGACGGAAGATTTCGTTCACCTGGCCGACACGCATTTTGCCCTGCTCCGCAGTTTGCAGGACCAGCTGAAAGACAAAACCGTTCGCAAAGGGCGCACGCTCTTCCAGAAAAGAATGCGCGAACTCGAGACGAAGCTCTGGCTCTCCAGCGGAGAGTTCGACGAACGTTATCAGGACCTGCGCGGCTGGCTGCGCAAGGCACTCCACGCGAAAACCGAGATGGTCGAAGCCAATCTGCGGCTCGTCATTTCGATCGCGAAAAAATACACGAACCGCGGCCTCTCGTTCCTCGACCTGATCCAGGAAGGCAACATGGGCCTGATGAAAGCGGTCGAGAAATTCGAGTATCGGCGCGGCTACAAGTTTTCCACTTATGCGACGTGGTGG
Organism: Chthoniobacterales bacterium; assembly: GCA_039936335.1. Classification (GTDB taxonomy): domain Bacteria; phylum Verrucomicrobiota; class Verrucomicrobiia; order Chthoniobacterales; family UBA10450; genus Palsa-1392. The sequence goes on along the minus strand of JBDTIQ010000099.1, from coordinate 9,944 downwards.
ATCCGGCAGGCGATCACGCGGTCGATCGCCGACCAAGCGCGCACGATCCGCATCCCGGTGCACATGATCGAGACGATCAACAAGTTGATGCGGGTGCAGAAACAACTGCTCCAGGAATATGGCCGCGAACCGACTCCGGACGAAGTCGCGGAAGAAATTCTGCTGCCGGTCGATCGCGTTCGCGCGGTCTTGAAGATGGCGCAGCAGCCGATCTCGCTCCAGACGCCGGTCGGTGAGAGTGAGGAGACAAATTTCGGCGATTTCATCGAAGACAAGTCGGCCGAGAACCCGAGCGATATGACCGCGATCGCGCTCCTGAAGGAGAAGATAAAAGACGTGCTCGATACGTTAACCGAACGCGAACGGCAGGTGCTCGAACAGCGTTTCGGTTTGGTCGATGGCTACAGCCGCACGCTTGAGGAAGTGGGCCGGCAATTTCGCGTGACGCGGGAGCGCATCCGCCAGATCGAGGCGAAAGCCCTGCGGAAAATGCGTCATCCAACGAGGATTCGTCAGCTCGAGGGATTTCTCGAAGCTGGCGATCTCGAGACCGTCGCCAAGCCGCTGCCATCCGCCTAACGATGGGAAGGTGGCGTCTCGGTAGGCCGGCCGTCTCGCCCACCGGCTGCGCTACCGGAAAACACCGCCGCCGCGCGGCGGCCGAATAACTTAAACTGCTCTAACGATGGCCGTAGTAGCGGTGGCCGTGCCGTCGGACGACGACCGGGCGGCGATAAATCACCGGACGGCGATACACGATCGGGCGACGATAACGATAGTAACCGTACCCGTAATACGGGGCGCCGTAAGCATACGGATAGGCGTAGGGATAATATCCGACGCCGAACACGGGGATCGGCAACGGCAAGCCGATGCCAATGCCGATCGAGACGCGCGCTTCAGATCTTGGCGCGGCAACGAAAACGAAAGCTCCGACGACGGCGGCAACCACGAGAAGTCTTTTCCAGTTCATAGCTAATTCCTTTTTGTTAGTTTACGACGCTAAGAAAGACGCCGGCGCGCACAAACTATTCATCTGTTTCTTCGCCCCAACGTGGATAACCGGTGACGCGCAGATCGGAGCCGATCCGTTCGTAGCGGATGTCTGTAATTCGGGCACCGTCTCTCGTTGCGCCCGCGCCTTTTCCCGCGACCGCCGCGACCGGGCCACTTGTGAGCAAAGGCGCGAGATAGAACTGCACCTTGTCGACCAGTCGCGCGTCGAAAGCCTGGCCGAGGACTTCGCCGCCGCCTTCGATTAGGACACTTGTGACCTTTTTCCGTCCGAGATCCTTCAGGACTGCGTGCAGGCTCTTCTTCCGGTAAACCAGCGTGCGCTCCGCGAAGCGATCGGTGAAGATTTGAGCATCGCGCGGGAGGTTTCCAGAACGCGAGACGACCACACGCCACGGCTGCCGCGCTCCCCGAATTCCTCGAGTCGTTAGGCGCGGATTATCCTGCCGGAGGGTTTCCGCGCCGATCAGGATCGCGTCGACTGCGGCGCGCAACTCCCGCGCATCGCGCCGCGCGGCCGCACCCGTGAGCCATTGATTTTCTCCAGGCGGTCTCGTTAGACGACCATCCAGACTCATCCCGCATTTCGCGATCACAAACGGTTCGCCGGTCACGATCCACCTGTTAAACGCTTCGTTCAGCCGGACGCATTCCTCCGCGAGCACGCCGCTCGTCACCTCGATACCAGCCGCCTTGAGTTGACGGAGCGCCCTGCCGGCGTGTGCCGGGTTCACGTCGACAGCGCCGATGACGACGCGGCCGACGCCGGCCCTCACAATCGCGTCCGTGCAAGGCGGAGTGCGCCCCGTGGTCGAACAAGGCTCGAGGGTGACGTAAAGGGTCGCATTTCGGAGCGACTTGTTGCCGGCCGCAGCGAGGCATTCCACCTCCGCGTGCGGTAATCCACTCGCACGATGGTAGCCGGTCGCGATGATCCGGCCACGCACAACGAGCACGGCGCCGACTGCTGGATTCGGGCTGACTTTGCCAACGCCTTTGCGAGCTTCGACGAGCGCAGCGCACATCAGCTTTTCGTCGACGGCTTCGGACATGGCCGCAGATTACACAACGGCGCAGCAGTCTGCAACGCGTTCCCTACCGTAACTTTCTGGCACGTTTCTCAGGTGCGTTCCGGGGAGCGGCTGTAACTTTCTGTCGCTGCTGACAGCGATGCGACTTTGGAGCTACTGAAATAAGTAGTTCGTAAATAGACGCTTAAATCATAAGAGGGGTGCTCGGAAAACTTCGGCATGATCATAGCTCTATCTGGAGGCGAAACATCGTTAACCCTAATCAATAAGGAAATAATTATGAGCTTAATACGTTATCAATCTCCTGAATCCAACACGTGGCCGTCATTCGACCGCTGGGCCGATCTCCGAGACGAGATGAACAGCCTCTTCGAGCTGCCTTCCATGGCCGCTGCCGGGCGGCAAACCCAGCTTTTCAATGGCTGGACTCCCGCCCTCGACGTCTATCAGAACGCCGACAATATCGTCGCAGTCGCCGAGCTGCCGGGCATGCGCAAGGAAGACATCGAGATCTCCCTGCACGACGGCGCCCTCACGATTTCCGGCGAACGCAAAGAACAGTCCGAACAAAAAGGCGATACCGCCGAACGGACCGAGCGTTTCGTGGGCAAATTCCGCCGCAGCATCTCGCTCCCGACGCGCGTCGATGCGGGCAAAGTCGCCGCCTCCTACAAAGATGGCGTTCTGACCGTGACCCTGCCGAAAGCCGAGGAAGCGAAACCCAAGAAAATCGAAGTCAGCATCGAATAACTCTCCGCAAGAAAGGAAATCTCTATGACAAATAACCTGGTCCGCGAAAACAGCAGAACCGCCGCCCCGCGCGAAGGCGAGAAATTCATCACGCCGGTCGGGAGCGTTAACGAGACGCCCGATGGCTACGTGCTCGAGCTGGAAATGCCCGGCGTGAGCAAAGATGGCCTCGAGATCTCGGTCGAAAACAACCAGCTCTCGATCACCGGCCGTAAGAACACCTCGGTGCCGGAAGGCACCCTTGTGCACCGCGAATCCCGGCCGCACAACTATCGGCGCCTGTTCGAGATCGATCCGTCGATCGACAGCGCGAAGATCAGCGCCCGGATCAGTCAAGGCGTCGTCACCCTCAGCCTTCCAAAAGCAGAGGAAGTGAAGCCGCGCAAGATCGCCGTCGCCTGATCTTTAATCGGTTAGGTGCTCGTGAAAGCCGCAGGTTAAGCGACCTGCGGCTTTTTGCGTTTGCTCGCCATCGATTTCGGCTTGTTGCTGCTTTTTCTACTTGGCGCAACCCGTGGCGCGAAGTAGCTAAGAGCCGCTTATGGCCTCCAAAACCGCTGAAGAAAAACCGACCGAAGACAAACTCGTCGCCGCCCGCAACAAAAACCTCGATCTCGCGATCCAGCAGATCTCGAAGGACTACGGCGACGGCGCCATCATGCGTCTCGGTGACGATCAAGTGGTCGATATCGACGTTATCCCCACCGGCAACATCCTGATCGACCGCGCACTCGGCGTCGGCGGCGTGCCGCGCGGACGCGTCGTGGAGGTTTTCGGCCCGGAATCATCCGGCAAAACCACCCTCACCCTCACGATCATCGCGCAGGCCCAGAAGCGCGGCGGTCTCGCCGCTTTCGTGGATGTCGAGCATGCACTCGATCCGAAATACGCCCGCAAGCTCGGCGTCAATCTCGACGACCTGCTCGTTTCGCAGCCGGGCTCCGGCGAGGAAGCGCTTCGCATTGTCGAGACACTCGTTAGGTCAAACGCGCTCGACGTCATCGTGCTCGATTCCGTGGCGGCGTTGGTCACAAAGCAGGAACTCGAAGGCGAGATCGGCGACTCCACCGTCGGCGCTCAGGCGCGGCTCATGAGCGCGGCGCTCCGCAAGCTGACCTCGCTCATCTCCAAGGCGCGGACCTGCTGCATCTTTACCAACCAGATCCGCGAGAAGATCGGCGTCATGTTCGGAAATCCCGAGACCACGCCGGGCGGCCGCGCGCTGAAATTTTACTCGAGCGTCCGCATGGACATCCGCCGGATCGGCGCGATCAAGCAGACCGACGGCGTCGTCACCGGCAACCGGACGCGGATCAAAGTCGTGAAGAACAAAGTCGCGCCGCCGTTCACGGAGGCGGAGTTCGACATCATGTATAACGAGGGCATCTCCACGACCGGCTCGCTCCTCGATCTGGCGCTGGAGAAACAGATCGTCGAGAAACGCGGCTCGTGGCTCAGCTACAAGGGCTCGCAGTTGGCCCAAGGCCGCGATGCCGCGAAGGAAGTGCTGAAGAACGACCCCGAGCTCTACGCCGAGATTGAGACCGCTGTGAAAGCGAAGCTCGACGAGGAGAAGAAGTAGTCATCCTTAGGCGAGCAGGCAGCGGCGCACTTTTCTGCCCGGGTAGCGCGCGTCCCGCGTGCTGGTCGACGCGTCTCGCGGCGACGAACTTTCCGCCTGACAAAACGCGTTCTTGAGGACTCAGGGCCAGTCGGAAGAGCGGGAGCTCATCCCTCCACTATTCGTGAAATTTGTGTAGTCCGTGGTTCATTCTTTTTCTCGCCTAACGAAAGTCCGCAAAAACGAGGACGCCTCCGCCAGCACGTGAGACGCGCGCGCGACCCAGGCAGCAAGCCTTCACTCGCTGATGAAAATTAACCCAGCAACGTTAAACTGCCGCCGATGACTTCCGCCGAGATCCGCCAATCCTTTCTCGATTTCTTCCGCGAGAAAAAGCACACCATCGTCCCCTCCTCTTCCCTCCTGCCAGACTCGCCGAACCTCCTTTTCACGAACGCCGGCATGAACCAGTTCGTCCCGATTTTCCTCGGCCAGCAAAGCCCTCCCTACGATCCGCCGCGCGTGGTCGACACCCAGAAATGCATCCGCGCCGGCGGCAAGCATAACGACCTCGACGACGTCGGGCTCGATACCTATCACCACACCTTTTTCGAGATGCTGGGCAACTGGAGCTTCGGCGATTACTTCAAGAAAGAAGCGATCGAATGGGCCTGGGAACTTGTCGTTAGGCGTTGGGGTTTCCTGCCGGAACGCCTCTACGCCACTGTCTATCGCCCCGGCCTGAGCGAACCTTCCGATTTCGACCAGGAAGCGCACGACCATTGGCACCGGCTCTTCGACGCCGCGGGACTCGATCCCACCGTGCACATCGTGAACGGCAACAAAAAGGACAACTTCTGGATGATGGGCGACACCGGCCCGTGCGGTCCCTGCTCCGAGCTGCACGTCGATCTGACGCCGTTAGGCGACACGCGCGGTTCGTTAGTCAACGTCGGCGACCCGCGCTGCATCGAGATCTGGAACCTAGTTTTCATCCAGTTCAACGCCGATCCGGATGGCACCTTCGCTCCCCTCCCCGCGCGTCATGTCGATACCGGGATGGGATTCGAGCGCGTTGCGGCGATCATCCAGGGCACGAGAAATCTCACCGATTTCAGCAAGCCGATCTCGAACTATGAGACCGACATCTTCCGCCCGATCTTCGACGAGATCGAAAAACTGAGCGGCAAAAAATATGGCGGCACACTTCCCGGAAGTCAGGCTTCCAGCGTGGCTCGGCCGGCAGCCTTTCAGCCTGCCGCATCATCCGACAGGCAAGATGCCTGTCAGCCGAGTCGGGCTGGGAGCTCAACTTCCGAGCAGGAGAAAATCGACATCGCCTTTCGCGTCATCGCCGATCACATCCGCACGCTTAGTTTTGCGATCGCCGATGGCATCCAGCCGAGCAACGAAGGCCGCGGCTATGTCCTCCGCCGCATTCTTCGCCGCGCCGTGCGTTATGGGCGTTCGTTAGGCTTGCACGATCCGTTCTTCTACAAAGTGGTCGAAGTGGTCAGCCTAACGATGGGCGACGTTTTCCCCGAGTTGCGCGCGAAGCAGTCGCAGATCGTCGAGACGATCCGGCGCGAGGAGGAGTCGTTTAACAAAACGCTCGATCGCGGTCTCGAGCTCTTCGAACGCGAAGTCGCCCGCCTCACGACCGTCCCACCTTCGGCGGAAAAACCTCCCGCCTCGAATCCGCCTAACGAGCGAATTTCGCCTCCGGGTAGCGCGCCCGTCCCGGGTGCTGGCGGAGGCGTCGCGCCTCCGCGGACTTCCACCCCCGGGGCGCGCTACTCCAAACGCCGCCTCCCCCATTTCGAACTCCCCTGGGCGACCTACGCCCTCACGATCTCGACCGTCCAAAGACGCCCGCTGTCTCCGCAGGCGCGCAGCATCACGCTCGACGCTTTCCGCCACTTCCACGGCTCTCGCTACGACCTTCTCGCGATCTGCATTCTTCCGGATCATCTCCACGCTCTCCTCCGCCCACGGCCCAAAGCGGACGACGCGAAGGGCGATCCAATCTTTTGGTCGTTAGGCGAATTGCTGCAATCGATCAAATCCTTCAGCGCGCCTGAGATCAACAAGGCGGAAGGAAAAAGCGGCGCGGTTTGGGACAAAGAGCGGTTCGATCGCTACGTGCGTTCGGATCGCGATCTGGAGGAGAAGTTTCAATACATTGTGCGTAACCCGTGGGATTCGCATCTGGTTGGGGCGGATGAGAGTTATCCTTGGGTTTGGACGCCGGAAGATGAGTTCGAAAGTTCGTCGAGGCGGGACACCTCGACCAGCACGCGAGACGCGCGCGCTACCCAGAGCTCAGCGCACGCCCTCTCTGGCGCGTTCGCCTTCCGCCTCTATGACGAGCAGGGTTTCCCGCTCGATCTCACCGAGCTGATGGCGCGTGAACGCGGGCTCGCGGTGGACACCGCGGGTTTCGAGAAGTTGATGGAGGAACAACGCGACCGGGCGCGAAAGGCGCAGAAGAAAAGCGTCATCACGGTCAGCGATGACGCCGCGCAGAACGCGACGAACTTTCTTGGCTACGAGCACGACCACACGGGCGCCGATGTGGAGAAAGTTGTCGATCTTGATGGCAAAGCCGGAGTCGTTTTGAACAACTCCGTGCTTTACGCGGAGATGGGCGGACAGGTCGGCGATCGCGGTGAGATCGCAGGCGAAAACGGCCGCTGGCAAGTGGTCGATACGCACAAGAGCGGCGCGACTTTCATTCACGTTCTCGCCGGAAAAGATGCGCCCACGATCGGCGAACACGTGACCGTGCGAATCGATCGCGACCGGCGCTCCGCGGTCGAGCGGCATCATAGCGTGACGCATTTGCTGCACTGGGCGCTCCACGAAATCGTGAGCCGCGACGCGACACAGAAGGGCAGTTATGTCGGGCCGGAGAAGTTGACTTTCGATTTCACGAGCGCCGCCCTAACGAAACCGCAGGTGCGCGAAGTTGAGCGCCTGGTGAACGAAAAAATCGCCGCGAACACGCCGGTTTCCTGGAAGGAAATCCCTTACCCTGAGGCGAAACAGCGCGCGGATATCATGCAGTTTTTCGGCGACAAATACGGCGACCTCGTCCGCGTGGTGCAGATCGGCGGCGCGCCTAACGAACTCAATGGCTACTCGATGGAGCTCTGCGGCGGCACGCATGTACGCGCGACCGGCGACATCGGGCGTTTCCGGATTCTGCACGAATCCGCCATCGCGGCGGGCATCCGAAGAATTGAAGCACTGGCCGGCGCGGCGCTGGACGACTGGGCGAAAAGCGAAGCGCTGCAGCAGGACGAGAAATTTTGCAGTCTAACGAAAAAGAAATCCGATCTCGCGCCGCTGCCGGCTTTCAGCGGCCACGACTCGATTGATGTCCGCGCGGCGCACCTCGAGAAGCTGGAGAATGATTTGCGTGCCTGGGAAAAAGAAAACGCCAAGGCGGCCGGTGCTGAACTCCAGAAACGCGCCGCGACGCTCGCGCAGGAATTAGCGGCCGAGCACCGCGAGGCGAAAGCGATCGTGACGGAGATCCCGGACGCGGATGGCGCGCTGCTTCAGGCGATTGTTGATGCACTTAAAACGCAGTTCAGCGGTCCCATCTTCCTCGCCGGGACGAGCAAGGGTCGGGTCGATCTGGTTGCCGCAGTGCCGAAGGAAATGACCGGGCAGTTCCAAGCTGGCGGGCTCATCCAGCAGATTGCATTGATCGTCGGCGGCAAAGGCGGCGGCCGCCCGGATAACGCCCGGGGCGCCGGGAAGGATCCCGCGAAAATCTCCGAAGCGCTCGAACAGGCGAAGGCGTTGCTCGCTGCCTAACGAGGCGAAATTCTCCCACCCGGGGACCACAGGCCGCTGGCCTGTCGCGTTCGGCGGTTCGCCGAACGCAACGTGCGCAGAATAAGGTCGCGCTCGTTCTCCACAGGTCGCTCGTACGAATCAGGCTGGGCCGAAAGTCGATGCGCTACGTGCGCGCGGGTTGGAGGCGAGCCGCCTCCAACGACAGGCCAGCGGCCTGTGCTCCCCAGGCACTCACTTCAACGCCGCCCAGACGCGGTGGACGTCCTCGTGGTCTTCGAGCGTTTGCAGGAATTCGCCAACTTGCTCACGATCTTCTTCGTTCAGCTCGGGGTAATTCTTTGCCACGTAGCCCAGCTCGCTCGTCACGATCGTCCAGCCGCTTTCGCCTAGCCATTGTGAGACCGCGTGGAGATCAGTCGCGCCGGTGATGAAGCGCGCGCCTGCTGTGCCCTCGGGGATTTCCGGATCGTCGGCGTGCGTGAGCGGCGAGAAATCCTGCGCGCCGGATTCGATCGCGGCGGCTTCGGCATCCGCGCTCGCGGCGGCGTGATGCGCTTCGACGAGGCCGACGTGATCGAAGAGAAACTTGTTGCTGCCAGGCGCGCCGAGCTGGCCGCGCTTGAAGAGGACGCGAATCTCGGGCGCGGTGCGGTTTTTGTTGTCGGTTTGCACCTCGACGATGACGGGAACTTTGTTCGGCGCGTAGCCTTCGAAGACGATCTGCTCGAGTTCGAGTTTTTCACCGCCGATGCCCGCGCCTTTCTTGATCGCGCGCTCGATTACGTCGCGCGACACGCTGTGTTTGCGTGCTTTCTCGACGACGGCAGCAAGCCGCGCGTTCCCCACCGGATCGGCGCCCCCCATCTTCGCGGCGACCATGATTTCTTTCACGAGTTTGCCGGTGGCCTGGCCTTTTCTTAAGCCGGCGACTTCGCGTTTGGCGTGGAGCCATTGTCGTCCCATGCCGCTGATTTAACCGCTGAGTTCTGTCACTGGCAAGTGAGGGCACGACGCGCGGAACGGCTCCGGCAGACGAACCTATCGGGAGATGACTTGGAAATCGATCGGCGTCCTCGTGCTTTGGATTGCGCTCACTTTCGTCGCGCCGGCGCTCGGTTTTCGCGCGAAACCAGACGAATGGTTTGCTAGCCTAACGAAACCGGGGTTCAACCCTCCCTCCTGGGTTTTCGCGCCGGTCTGGACGATCCTCTACCTGCTCATGGCGATCGCCACGTGGCTCGTCTGGCGGCAGGGCGGCTGGGAGCGGCAGACGTTTCCGCTCTCGCTCTATCTCGTGCAACTGGTGCTTAACGCCGCCTGGACGCCGCTCTTTTTCGGGGCGCATCGGATCGGGCTCGCGCTCATCGACATCGTGCTGCAATGGCTTGCGATCGCCGCGACGCTCTTCGTTTTCGCCCGAGTCGACGCGCTCGCGGCCTGGTTGTTCGTGCCCTATCTCGCCTGGGTCAGTTTTGCGACGGTGTTGAACTTTGAGTTTTGGCGCAGAAATGCATGAAGCCGTCCGACCGTCCCGATCTAGCCTAACGAGTCCCTGCTTCAGGGCAACAGCAGGGTGAGAAGAGCAGTGATGGCAAACGCGATCGAGAGCAGGACACTGTAGATCACACTCCCGAGGAAAAACTTAAAGAGCGTCGCGAGCCAGTTCTGCCGGTAAACCCGCCGGATCGCGATCAGCAGCTCCACGAAAACCGCGAACCCGAGAAAGGTGCAGAGAATGGAGGTGAGCGCTTTGGATTCCATCGCGACGAGAAAACCGAGCC